>JBPCJK010000146.1:0-12412 GCA_051005375.1 Acidimicrobiales bacterium | reverse complement strand
CGCGTCCTGACCGCACCATTGCCGCCATCGTCGACCGGTCGCCGGGGCCAGATGCCGGGATCGGCCGCTACCGTATCGGCGATGTCCCCGCCATCCGAGGGTGCCGACCGCCTGTGCCTGATGACGGTGCACGCCCATCCCGACGACGAGGCGTCCAAGGGGCCGGGAACCGTCGCCCGGGCCCACGCCGAAGGGGTGCGCACGGTGCTGGTGTGCTGCACGGGCGGCGAGCAGGGAGAGATCCTCAACCCGGCCATGGACACCGACGAGGTCCGGGAACGCCTGGCCGAGGTGCGCATGGAGGAGCTGGCCGCCTCCATGGAGGTCATCGGCTACGACGACCTGGTGCTGCTCGGCTACCGCGACTCGGGAATGGCCGGCACACCGGCCAACGACGACCTCTATTGCTTCGCCCGAGCCGACCACGACGAGGCGGTGGGCCGGCTGGTCGGGGCCATCCGCCGCTACCGGCCGCAGGTGCTGGTGACCTACGGCGACGACCAGCGGGGCTACCCCCACCCCGACCACCTCCGGGTGCACGAGATCAGCGTGGCCGCCTTCGAGGCGGCGGGCGACCCAGCCGCCTTTCCCGGCAGCGGTGAACCGTGGCAGCCGCTCAAGCTCTATTACACGGTGTGGTCCCGGGCCCGGGTGGTGGCCACCCACGAACGTTTCTTGGCCCTCGGCCTGGAGTCGCCCTTCGAGGAGTGGTTGGAGCGTCCCGACCAGGACGAGCGCATCACCACCAGGGTCGACATCTCCGGCTTCACCGACGTCCGCCCCCTGGCCCTGCTCGCCCACCGCACGCAGGTCGATCCTGAGTCCAGGATGTGGTTCGGCCTCCCTCCCGAGGAGGCCCGCACCGTGCACCCATACGACGAGTACGTGCTGGCCCGCTCACTGGTCGACGCTGAATCCGTCGAGGACGCTGAATCCGTCGAGGACGCTGGGCCGTTTGAGGACGACCTGTTCGCCGGGCTGCGCTCCCGGGTGGTCCAGTAGGGTCGCCGCCCATGGTGAGGTACCTGTCGGAAGGGTGGATGGCGTTGACCAAAGATCTGGCGGCGGACTTCCCCGAGACCCCGGGAGCGAGCGCCCGCCTGCAGTACGTGATCACGGGTGGGCCCGACGGCGAGGTGCGCTACCACCACGTCGTCGAGAACGGCCGCACCCTGGCCCACGCCCTGGGCGACGATCCTGAGGCCGAGGTCACCCTCACCTCGTCGTTCGAGGACAAGATGAAGGTCGACAAGGGCGAGCTCGACGCCGACGCCGCCTTCATGCAGGGACGGGTCAAGGTGACCGGCAACATCGCCAAGGTCATGGCCCTGCTCCCGCTGACCAACAAGCCGGAGTACAAGGCCACCCTCGAACAGGTCCGGGAGCAGACCGAATTTTGACGCATCGCCGGCGGCTCATCAACTCCCCGTTCTGGCCCCTGGAGCGAGATCAAGTGCCCGCGTTTCTGGGGCCAGAACGGGGCGAGGCCCTTGGCGCCGGCGCGCCCAGGCTCAACTTGGCTGATTTTGCTGGCGCTGGAGGTCTCGTAGCTGGCGGTAGCCGATGAGGATGATGCCGGCCCGCTCGGTCAGGGCCCGGAGGTCGTGATCGGCGACCAGGAGGTGGTGGTCGTCGGTCCGTGCCGCCCAGTCCGGGGCCAGGGCCCGCAGTTCGGGGGTGTCGACGGCGGGGTGGGCTGCGATCTCGGTCACACCGGGCTCGAGCTCGAACAGTGTCCGTTCGAGTGACTTGCGGGCGCCGATCCCCCGGGGGGCGACGACGTGATCGCTGCACACTACCCCCTCCTCGGCGGCCAGGCGCCGGAAGGGGAAGCCCACGGCTCGTTCCGAGGAACCGTCGGGGAGGCGCAAGGGCAGCCCGAAGTCGATGGCCAGCTCGAGGTAGACGTCGAAGAACTCGGGTCGCAAGGGCAACGTGGCCAGGTGCGACCCGAGGTGGCTGATGTCGAAGCCCCACAGGATGGCTCGCTCGATCTGGGTGCGGCACTCCCGCCGGACCTCGTCGAGATCGGCGTGGTCCCACACCTCGGCCCGGGTACGGGGGAAACCACCGTCGCCGTCGAGCAGCGAGGGTGACTGGGTGAGGGGGCCCCACCGGTAGAGGTCCCACTCGGCGTTGAGGGTGAGGGCGACGCCGATGTCTTCACCCCGGTAGCGGGCCGCCGCCTGGCGTGCCCACGGGCAGGGGACCAGGAGCCTGGCGCTGGTGGCGATGCCGTTGCGCAGCGCCTCGTAGCAGCCCAGGTTGGCGGCGTGGCTGGAGCCCAAACCGTCGCAGTTGACGATGAGCAGCCGGGCGTCGCCGGCATAGCCGAGTCGCTCGCCGAGGTCGGTCACGGCAACCGCAGTGGGGGCAAGCCACCGGTCCCTGGGTTGGGGCGCCTGGCCCAGGCGGGGCTCAACACGCCGACCACAGCCCCCGTCTGGCACCACGGGCTTGGGCGACGGCGGCGGTTATCGCGTCGGCGTGAGCCACGTTGGGGGGATAGGTCAGCACGTCGGCATATCCCTCTTGCGCCAGCTGGAGGTTGACGAAGGCGCCGTCGTCGGCCCGGTAGACATAGGCGAGAAGGCGGGAGTAGCGGTCTCGAGCTTCGACGTCTCGGACCAGGCGCACCTCGGTGCCGGGCGGCAACAGCGTGGCGGTGTGGGCCGACGCCTCCTTGCCAAAGCACTGCACCGGTGAACGGGGGTCGACGCTCTCCGGGGTGTCGATGCCGAGAAGTCGCACCTTTTCCTCAACTCCTCCCAGGCGAACCACGATGGTATCGCCGTCAACCACCCGCACGACCTGGGCTCGGCCGTCCTCGCCAGGGGCCGCCCGGCCCCGCCCACCGCACCCGACGGCCGCCAGGGCCAACACCACGGCGAGGGCAGCGACCTGAGCGGTCGGGTGGCTCGGATGGACGGGGCGGATGGGCACGGGCACCAGTGTGGCGGTGGAATGTGACATCTTGCCCCTCCTGCGACCAAGAGCCCGAAGCTCAGCTCACCTCTCGGAGCTTGCCGGTGTTGACGTCGAACACGAAGCCGCGCACGTTCTTGTGGGTGATGAACGGGTTGGCCTTGACCCTGGCCATTGACTGGCGGACGTCGGTATCGGGATCGCTGAACGCCTCCAGGGAGAAGGCCGGGCGGATCCCGGTGTCGGCCTCGATCTGGCTCTTCACCTCGTCGTCCTTGAAGGTCAGCATGCCGCAGTCGCTGTGGTGGATCAGCACGATCTCAGTGGTGCCGAGCAACCGTTGGGAGATGACGAGTGACCGTACGGCGTCGTCATCGACGGCGCCCCCGGCGTTGCGGATGACGTGGGCCTCGCCAAGGCTGAGCCCGAGCATGCGGTAGACGTCGAGTCGGGCGTCCATGCAGGCGACCACGGCCACTTGGCGGGCGGGGGGCATGGCAAGAGCACCGCTGAAGCTGGCGGCGTAGCTCTCGTTGGCCTGAAGCATCTCGTCGGTGACGCTCATTGAGGTCCTCGCTCCTGTCTCGTTGCTGGTGGGGAGTGGAGAGGTTAGCCCAATCCCGACCCAGCTAGTCGGGATTCTAGGCGGCCCGGCGCCGGCCATCTGGGGCCTGGCTGCCGGAGACGGATCGCAGCACCTCTCGGGCCTTGGCCACTCCCTGGCGACCGATGTCGCGGGTGTGGCGGTCGAGGCGCCAGGAGGTGGCGCCGGCTTCCAGCAGCTCCAACTGGGTGGTGCCCGGCGCCCTCCTGCACGCCGGCGGCCGTTGCGCCCCGTTTCCGCTCATGCCGCCCGGGCCAAGCTGTCGACCAGCGGTCGATCGTCGCCCGTGCAACCGCACAGCGGTTGCAGCTCGGTGCAGGCGAGCCACCAGCTGTGGAGCGCCAGGTCACCACCACACTCGGCCAGCTGCTCACAGTCGACGCTGCCGTCGGCGTGCAGGACCAGCGTGCTGTGGCAGTGTGCCAGTGACCCGCTACAGGACCGGCACCTCCGGTTGCTCGTCGTCGCCACCATTGCTCCTCCTCGTCGTCTCCATGACCACATGGAGCACAGTATGAAGAGGGGGTGCGACACTCATGATGGAGGGGTCCCCGGTCGGGGGCTGGGTCTGACCCTGGGTGTGACTGGCTTCGTGCCTCGTTCTTGATCTGTCGACCCTGCTCCTGGCCGTGGACGCGCACCCGACCGGTCGGGCGAACGTGACTTCATAGGAGCTTTGTCCCGCACCTTGAGTGTCCTGTCCGCCGTCCCGGCCGGCTGGTGCCATCCCCCACTGGCCCGCCAAGGAAGGCAGACCCGGCATGACCGAAACAGCGTTTCGTCACCAGCGGTGTCGACACCCACAAAGCGACACACGTGGCCGCCGTGGTCGACGAGGTGGGCCGGATCCTCGCCACCGAGTCGTTCCCCGCCGAACCCGGCGGCTACCGCCGTCTCCTGGGCTGGATGTCCTCGTTCGGGGCCCTGGACCGGGTGGGGGTGGAGGGCACCGGCTCCTACGGGGCCGGCCCCGCCCGCCACCTTGTCAGTGCCGGTGTCGACGTCGTCGAGGTGAACTGGCCCAACCGCCAGGTGCGGCGCCGCCGAGGCAAGAGCGACACCGTCGACGCCGAGGCGGCCGCCCGAGCGGCGCTCAACGGCGAAGCCTCGGGGGTCCCCAAGGACAACGACGGGATCGTCGAGTCCATCCGGATGCTGCGCCTGGCGTTCTGCTCGAGCCGAGCGACCCGCACCCGGGTCTCCAACCAGATCCGAGATCTCGTCATCACCGCCCCTGACCAGCTCCGATCCCACCTTGAGCCCCTGGCTAGCCCAGAGCGGGTGGCTCGCTGCGCCCGCTTGCGAAGCGCAGAGTTGAGCGATCCCACCGAGGCCACCAAGGCGTCGCTGCGGGCTCTGGCCCGCCAGTACCAGGCACTGACCGTCGACCTCGACGAGCTCCGTGGCCACCTCGACACCTCTCACCACCCAGGCCAGCCCAGCACTGCGAAGCGCCAGGGGCATCGGCGTCGACGTCGCATCGATCCTGCTCGTGGTGGCCGGCGACAACCCCGAGCGTCTCACCAGCGATGCCGCCCTTGCCGCCCTCTGCGGGGCATCGCCGGTCGAGGCGTCCCGGGTCGCATCACCCGCCATCGCCTCACCAGGGCGGGAACCGCCAAGGCAACCATGCTCTGTGGCGCATCGCCATGGTTCGCCTCGCCACCGATCCCGAGACCAAGGCCTACGCAAAGCGTCGTCGGGCCGAGGGCAAGACCACCCGGGAGATCGTCCGCTGTCTCAAGCGCTTCATCGCTCGGGAGGTCTACCGGCTCCTCACCAATCCGCCCGCTGTCCCCGATGTCAGCGATCTTCGTCCCGCCCGCAACGCCGCTGGCATCACCCTGGCCACCGTCGCCGAGCACTACGGCCTCTGGCCCACGAACATCTCGAGGCTCGAGCGGTTCGATGAAGGCGTGGTCAGAGGTTCAGGTCAGCAAGGGTGGCAGCGGCCCGGAGGTGTGTGGTGAGCGCCTCCAGCCCAGCGTGGGCGTTGCGCCCGCTGGTGCTGGGCATCAGGTAGACCGGCGCATCCGCCAGTCTGGTCGGTTGTGGTCCTGCGACGGCGTTGGTGTCGACTGCCGCCCTCCAGCCGGCCAGTCCGACGAAGCACACGGCGCGGGGCCGCAGCCAGTGGCACAGCTGCTCCACTCGGGACAAGCCCTGGCGGTACTCGGCGGCGCTGATCCCGCTGGCGCCGACGCTGGCTCGTTTGACCAGGTCGGTCATACCCACGCGGTAATGGCGCAAGGTGTGGTCGGGATCCCGATCGATGCCGGCCAGCCCGGCCGCCAGCATCGCCGGCCAGAAGCGGTTCCCAGGGCGGGCGAAGGCCACACCGACATCGGCGGCGTAGAGGCTGGGGTTGAGCCCGCACGTCAGCAGGCGCATCCCGGAGCCCACGGTGTCGGGGAGGGTTCGTGACACCTGCGCCACCAGGCGCACGTGCTGGCTGTCGCCAGGGTGTACCGATGCCCCTTCGAACCCGGCTCCGGCAACCACGGCCATCAGGTGATCGAGGCTCCAGACGGCGCCGTCGCAACCAGGCACGTGGTCCGCCCATCCGGCGACCGCCTGTGTGTCGCCGCTGGGCACGACCAGCTCGACTGGCGCTCCGACCTCGAGGACGCGCTGGAGCTCAGCGAGGGCCAGCGGCAACCGATCGGGTGGGAGCTGAAGGTAGGACGTGTCGGCCAGGGCCGCCGCCAGCATGCGCCGACGGATTGGCAACGACTCCAGGGCGGTTTGCACCCGCAGCCGGCCCGGCCCTGATGGCACTGGGGAGGCACCCAGCCTCAGACCGGCAAAGGTCGCCGACCCTCGTGTCACGATCTCCAGCGTGGTTCGCTCCACTGCCGTGGAGACGCGCTACTGGCAGCTGGCGTCAGCCCTTGAAGGCGTTGTCGGCGGTGGCGAAGGTCAAGGGGACCGGGTACTCGCCCAACACGTAGTGGAGGATGGCCGCGTGCTGCATGTCGATGGGCTGGATGGTGGCCGCCAACTTGATGGCCTCGGCGTTGCTGAGGGTGGGGATCACTGCGAAGTAGGTGTCGGCCGCGATCTGTTCGAGCAGCAGCGCCAACCGGGCCACTCCGGGTACATCGGTGACCTTGGCGAACATGTCGTTCACCGTGGACTCCAAGCCGCTCGGAGGCGTGGTGACCGCCGGCTTGCCCAGGCTGGTGAGCAGCTTGTTCCAGGCGTCACGATGGGCCTCGTGGTGCGCCTTGGCGGTGGTGGCGAACTCGCCCACCGCCGGTGGCACCTCGCCGAGCTTGCCCTCACCGGCAGCCGTGAGGGCGGCGCCGTAGGTGTTGACGGCCAGGACCTCCAGGCCGGCGGCGGTCATGGCCGTGGCCACGTCGCCGCCACCCTGCTCGCCCCCACCACCGCCACCCTCACCAGTGGCTGGAGCGTTGTCGGTTGGTTGGGTCAGGTTGGGGTCGGGCGGGTCCTCGAGGACGAAGGGGTCATCGTCGGTCCCACAGGCAGCGGCGACGAGGCCGAGAGCGGCGACCCCCCCACCCAGGAGCACCCGACGGCGGCTCAGTGGTGACGGCGACAGGCGCTGAAGGAGTGAAGCGTTCTCCTCCATCTGGTCCTGGAAGTGTTCGGTCATTGCGGGGCTCCTTGTTCTCCGAATTTGTTTCGAACTGGCGAGGTTGGACGAGAGGGGCTGGTGCCTGTGAAACGCTGGCGATCCGTGTCCGGTGCTGGAACCCTCTGTGGATGACGCGGTCTGGGTGGTGTGCTGTTGCGGGTGCTGTTCGTGCTGCCCGGGTTGCGGGTGCTGTTCGTGCTGCCGGGGGTAGAGGTGCGATGCCGACCGAGGTGGCATCGGATTCTCGCACATCGGCCGAGGGCAGCGTGCGACTGGAGATCTTCCGGTCAACAACATCTCCTGGTGCTGGCCAACCACCTCAGGCAGCGACCGATAGGCTGACGGAGTCCTCAGCGGCTGTGGCCGAATTGGACACACCGCACAGACGAAACCGGCCGATGATGGTGGAGCCCAAGCCAGACTTGCGAGAGAGAGGGAAGGCGAGGATGTCGATGTCGATGGAGGGCGCGATGACGGAGACCCGAGAGCCGAAGGTCATCACCGATGCCTTGGCCGTCATCGACAAGGGCTTGGCGGAGATGCTCCACCGGGAGCTGGTGTCGACCGACGAGGTCGCTGACCTGCTCCTCGACGTCCGCACCCTGTTGGCTTCCTCCGACGAACCCGAGCCCGAGCAGCTGCTGACCTGACCGTGTCCCGGGCGACTGCCTGGGGCTCATCCCGGGCGGGGCAGAGGCCACACCCGCATCACCAGACGTCCGAGGCCAACCCCGATTAGGGCGCCGGCCACCACGTCAGAGGCGTGGTGGATCCCGACGTGGATCCGGCTGGCAGCGACGATGGCGGCCAGCAGGTACCAGGCGCCCCTTCTACCCATGGGGCGGCCGTTGGCCAGCAGCGTGGCCGCCATGAACCCCGAGGAGGCGTGCCCGCTCGGGAAGCTGCTGGAGCGGGGCCGGCGCAGGCGATGCCGCTCGTGTTCCTCCCGCAGGGGCCGGCTGCGACTGAACAACGACTTCACCCCGCTGTTGATGGCCACCGACTCGAGGCCGAGGGCCACCTCTAGGCGCAGTGCCTGGAGCTCGTGGCGGGAGCGGAGGGCCCGGGCCGTGCCGATGAGGTGCCAGAGCAGGGAGAAGTCGCCGAGGGCCGAGGCGCTGTAGAACATCCGGTCGACGGGGGGGTGACCGCGGAGGTGGGCGAAAGCAGCGTCGACAGCGCCGTCGAACCCCCTCACCTGTTGGCCGAGCTTGGACGGCAGGAACCGACGGAGTGGCGCGAGGGGTGATGGCTGAGCGGCTGGTGCGTCGGTGGAGTCAGTTCCCGTGGTGGTCAAGGAAGGGTGGCGGCCATCAGCCCGTTGGCGGCGACGGGGCTTGCGCCGACCGCCGGGCAGTGCGGGCGAAAGGCGCACCAATCGCACAATGGCCCGGGACGCGGTCGGAAGTCGTCGTTGGCGCAAGCCCGCTCCACGGCCTTCCACACCGCTCCCACCCGACCTTCGAGACCACGGACCGACTGCTCCGAGGGGGTGGCCACGATGGTGACCGCCTCAGACAGGTAGAGGAGTTGGATCCGGGCGGGGCGGCGCCCGAGCACGGCCTCGCAAAGGAACGCGTAGAAGTGGACGCCGCCGAAGCGGCCCTGCTCGTATCGAGCGGCAGGGACCTTGCCCGTCTTGTAGTCGGTGACGACCAGCTCCCCGTCGACATCGAGGTCGAGCCTGTCGATGATGCCTCGTAGCCGCACGCCCCCGACGTCGGCCTCCAGCATCAACTCGACACCTATGGGGCGGATGGCCGTGGGGTCCTCCATCCGGAAGTACCGGCGGACCAACCGCTCGGCGTCGTCGTGAAAGGCGGCGGCGGCGTCGGCGTCGAGATGCAGCTCCCGGTACTCGGAGTCGTCAGCCCTGGCTTCCTCGATGGCCACGGCCAAGGCGGACAGCGCGGTGTCGATGGTCCGCTCGGGCGGCTCGGCGCAGTAGAGCCGCTCCAGCGCCCGGTGCACCAACGTGCCCTTCACCGCCGGCGCTGACGGGGGCTCGGGCAACTTGTCGATCACCGAGAAGCGGAAGGCCAGGGCGCAGTCCTTGAAGGAGGACACCTTGGAGGGTGACAACGAGGTGGGGACGGCTAGCGCCATGGACGGAGGGTAGACCGCAGGTGTGACGTTCATGGGTGATGCAGGGCGATCAGCACTGGGAGAGGCGGCACAGGAGGAGGCTCACCGACAGGCCGCAGCTGGCTCTGGCGCTACTGGTTGCCGAGGAGGGCGGCGATGACGGCGTCAGCTACGAGTGCCGGGTCCTCGAGGGGGCCGAAGTGACCGAGGCCGTCGAGCACCTCCAGTCGACCATCAGGCAGAGGAGCGACCTGGCGCTTGGCCAGGCCGACGCTGACCGCCTCGCTGCGCGAGCCCCGCGCCAGGGTGACCGGGCAGGCGACCTCGCCCAGGTGGTCGAAGGCCGGATTGGACGGCCCCATCCGGTAGACCTGGGCCTCGTCCTCCCGTCGGCACTTGAGGCCTACCCCGCCGTCGGGGAGCGCGGCGACCCCGTGGTCGACGTAGGCCCGCAGCACCTCGGGACGGAAGTCGGCCAGCGGCGGCTTCGACCCCAGGTGGCGGACGGCGGCGTCGGCAGAGTCGAACCTGTCGTGGCGACGAAGGGCGCCTGTGACCAGCGGGTGGTCGTTCATGGGAGGGGGTGGCGGCTCCGAGGGGTAGGCCACCGGCTCGTAAAGGTACAGGGCCTCGAAGGTCGCCGGGCGCGACTGCTCGGCCAGGAGGAAGGCCGTGCCCCCCTGGGAGTGCCCCAGGCCGAATGGCCGCTGCAGTCCCAGGCCGTCGACCACGGCGAGGGCATCGGCGCCGAAGCCCCGCCAGTCGTAGTCGGGCGGTACCGGGCGGCTGGAGTCGCCGTGACCGCGGAAGTCGAACGACCAGCAGTGGAAGCGAGGCGCCAGGGCCGCTGCCAGCGGTCCCCACATCTGGCCGTGGAAGCCGGTGGCGTGGGCGAGCAGCAGCGGAGGCCCCGTGCCCCCGAGGTCGTGGACGGCGAGTTCGACCTGGTCGGTGGAGGCGAGACGCATGACGCCATGGTGGCAGCCGCCGACCCGTAACCTCGACCCGATGGGGAGATCGGCTCGTGTGACGGCAGTCGCCGCGGTGGTGGCGGCGCTGGTGGTTCTGGCCAGCTGCACGTCGACCGATCGGCCCGAGCCCTCGGCCTCAGCGCCGGTGCCGGCGCCTGCCGGACAAGAGCCTGAGGTGGGCGTGGGCGACCTGCCCACCGACATCCGCACGGTGCCCGACCCCCTGCCCCCTGGCCAAGCCGGCGACTTGGTCGCCCTCGCTCCTCGGGCAGGGCCGGACGTGCCCCCCGGCGCCCGCGCCTGGGAGCTGTTGTACCGCTCCGAGGGTGTGGAGGGTGCACCAGTGGCGGTGTCGGGCGTGGTCTACGCCCCTGACGGCCCTGCGCCGGAAGGTGGACGACCGGTGGTCACCTGGGCCCATGGCACCGTGGGTGTGGCCGACGCCTGTGCCCCTTCTCGGACAGGGGTCCAGGTCCCCGACCTGGCCCAGCTCCTCGGTGCCGGCTACGTCGTCGCTGCCACCGACTACCAGGGGCTCGGTACCCCTGGCCCTCACCCCTACCTGGTGGGCGAGAGCGAGGGGCGAAGCGTGCTTGACGCCGCCCGCGCTGCTGGGCGCATCGACGGCGCCGGGGCCGGCAACAGAGTGGTGGCCTTCGGCCACTCCCAGGGTGGCCACGCCGTGCTCTTCGCCGGCATCCTGGCATCGGACTACGCCCCCGACCTCGACCTGCTCGGGGTGGTGGCCTCGGCTCCGGCGGCCGAGTTGAGCACGCTGTTGCGCTCAGCCTCGTCGGTCTCCCTCGGCTTCGGGCTGCTGGCGTCCGGTGTCTACAGCTACGCCAACACCTACGACGAGCTCTCCGTGGACGAGGTCCTTACTCCGGCGGTGATCGAGCGCATCGGGCTTTTCGAGCAGGCGTGTCTCACCGAGATCACCAACACCTTCTCCAGCCAGCCTCCATCAGCGCTGCTGTTGACCGATCCCATCGACCTCCCACCGTGGGCGGCCAGGGTCAGGCAGAACGAACCCGGGTCGTCGGAGATCCCCGCTCCGACGCTGGTGGTCCAAGGGACGAGCGACTTCATCGTGCTGCCCTCGAGCACCGACACCGCCGTGGAGCGGCTGTGCGAAGGCGGGAACCGCGTCGACTATCGCCGGTACCCTCGAACCGGCCACGGCCAGGTCCTGGCCGCCGCCGGCCCCGAGATCCTGACCTGGGTGTCGGATCGGGTGGCGGGCAAGGACCCGGCCTCGACCTGTGGTGGCTGAGGTGCCCGTCGGGCCCGTCCGGCGTTCGCCGGCTGCGGAGCCCGCTCGCCGGCAGGTGTCGCGGCTGGCCCTGGCGGTCTTCCTGGTGGGGGCGGGCACCCTCCACTTCGTGATCCCGTCGTCCTACGAGCGCATCGTCCCTCGCCTGCTCGGCCACGCCCGTGCCCTGGTGCTGGTGAGCGGGGCGGCCGAGGTCGCCGTGGGCGTGCTGGTGGCATTGCCGCGGACCCGGCGTCTGGGGGCGTGGCTGGCGGTGGGGCTGCTGGTGGCGGTGTTCCCCGCCAACGTGCAGATGGCCGTCGACGGCGGCGTCCCCAGCGCCGGCTTCCCCCTGGGCTCGTCAGTGGGCGCCTGGCTGCGGCTCCCGCTCCAGGTGCCCCTGGTGCTGTGGGCGCTCAACCACGCCCGCCGGCCGTGAACCTGACCTGACGCCAGCCGTGGTTCGGCCCCACCCCGAACTGGCCTGCCAAACGGGGTGGAAAACGAGGCGATCCGCAGGCCAGATGGGGGGCGGGTGGGGGGTGCGAGCGGGGAGTCGGGTTCCTGCCCTCAGCGGACGATGACGGCTTGGAGCTCGTGGACCTCGAGGGGAATCGAGGCTTCGGTCTGCAGGTCCTCCACCGTGCCCGAGTCTCCACCCAGGCTCCAGCGGGCGCTCCAGGTCTGGCGCAGGGTCACGGTGTAGTCGCCGGTGTAGCGGTAGTTGTGCCAAATGCGCCCCCTGGGATAGGGCTCGCCCTCGAAGGCGAAGGGACCGGCCTCGGGGCTGCCGTCGCCCCAGTCCACCCAGTAGGTGCCGGTGGCCGCCACGGTGATGGGGCCGAGCTCGGTGTCGGCCGGGCCCACCGAGTGGGTGAGGGTGCCGTTGGTCTCCAGGAAGGCGGCCAGCCCGGTGATGCTCTTGCCGTCGGGGGCGATGTGGGGTGCGGGTGGGGGCAGGGGGATGGCCCGCA
>JBPCJK010000145.1:0-3927 GCA_051005375.1 Acidimicrobiales bacterium | reverse complement strand
CTGACCTGTTTCTGAGTTCGCGATAGAGATCGCGTTTCGATCAGTCAGCATCGCGGGGTCCCCTTGGCGGTGCTACTGGGCGGTGCTGTCGATGGTAGGCGAGTCGTGCGAGACGAGCGTCCTCGAGGCCCGCCTCCCGGGCCTTGCGATGGCCTGGGCCCGTGCCTCGCGCTCGTCGTTGGGCAGACATAGCCGATGCCGGCGCGCCACCTCACCCCCGTTGTAGTGCGAGCGGGAGACGCTCAGCTCGGCTCGCAGCACCTCGGGGTCCTCGATGGCGAGCAGGTGCGGGTTCTCGGCCTTGAGGTGGCCGAAGAACGACTCGACCAGGCTTGGTCGGTCGGCGTATCCGGCCGGCTGAGGTTCTGGGCGATGGCGCAGCGCCATGAAATCCCGGTTGGAGCCCGAGGTCATCTGGGCCCGTTATCCGCCACCGCCAACAGGATCGCTGGGCCTCGTCGTCGCGCTCAGCTCGACCCAGGCCGTCGGCTCGGGACTCAACCTGGGCCAGGAGGCCCTCGGCGGCCCGGGCGTCGGTGAAGACGATCTCGATCTGGGTGGAGGTCTCCACGGATGAGTTGGGCGTACTCCACCCACTCAGGGAAGGGCTTGCGCACCGAGCGCCCGGGGCGGGGAGGGCCGTGCAGATGTAGGCCTGATCACCAAGATGCGTCGCACCGACGACGGTAAGATCCACACCCGATCGGTGCAGGAGCCCCGATGCGCCATCTTGCCATGCGAGCGGTCGACCTCGCCCCAATCGTGGTATAGAGCCACGATCTCGGCTACCTCGTGGTCGAGCAGCCCGTGCACGGGACTGCCGCCGGTGCGGCGGTCGGCCACTGCCTGCCCCCCCGCCGCTCCAGCCTGCGGTAGGCACGCACCTCGCCGAGCTCCAGCTCACGACAGGCCCCCCGCCAGCTCCAGCCGGCGTCGGTGGCTGCATCGAGCAGGCCCGCCTTGGTGGCACCAGGTGACAAGACGTTGGCTTCACCCATAGCCCCATCCTCGGTACTGTGGGGGGCCGTTCAGCGGCCTTCCCCGTGGGTCCCGCGGTTGCTATGACTTATCGACCTGCTCGTCAGCTTCTCGGTCGACCATATGCCTGTCGCCTTCATCGACGCAGCACATCAACGAGGGTCGGTGCTGTGAGCTGCCGTACTCATCGCAGGAGCACTCATTGGTCCTCCGGCGCCCCGTGCTCTTCGCCCTGGTGCCACAGGACGAACAGGCCCCACCGAGGCCGTGGTCTCCACCACCTGGTGGAGCTCGCCGTCGATCACGCGGGCCGCCACCAGCACGAAGCCGTCCATCCCCAAGAGCGCGGTCGCGCTCGGACCATCTTCCAATCCCACCAGAGGTCTCCTGTTCTCGTAGCCGTCGTGAGCCACAAGAATTGCGAGACCTCTGGCGCGTCTGGTGGATGGTCCAATCGCCCTATCGGCGGACGACCCTCAGATCACGCCCCCCCGCTTCATCGCGAAGAGCCGTCAATGCCCCCCATCAGGTTCTCATCCACGAGGGCCTGTCAACGCCTACTACCGATGGCTCTGGGATCGGTCGCCTGGTGTGCAAAGCACTGTCAAGTTCGTGTGGCTCTCAACGTCAGCGCTCGGACCAAACAGACGAACCTGGTTGCCGCAGGGACTTCTGACTAGGACCCGTGAGCTAACTTGACGCCATGGCAGATTCGGCAGAGGAACTGAACGTGACCGAGTTGGACGATACCTATCTGAAGGTGTTGTTGTTGCTCTCCGCTCGTCGAGCCGGCAGCTCGGAGCCCCGTCGCGGTGGCTTCTGGCACGGATTGGCCGACATCTTGAGCATCGAGCAGGAGCGGCGTCAGGGCCCCGAAGAAGTCAACCCTCGCCATGTCGCGGTCCTCCAGGGTGACGAGTTCGGAGAGTTGCACGCAGTGCTCGACGAGTTGCGGCGCGACATCGACACCCTGGAGGTCGAGTACCGCAGTTCCTACGGCCAAGTGACGCCGATCACGGGCGAGACCCCCTAACCACGATGAAGACCGTCGTGGGACTCGACGGGGACCACGGCCACGAGCTGGTCGAAGCCGCCGAAGTCGGCGGGTTGCGGGTGTGCAGCTCCAATGCGTTGGCCGCGCTACCGAAGCGATGAGGAGATCGGCCAACCGAGTTCGGCTGGTTCCGCCGGCGGCTGGGCTGGCGGCGTAGACCCGCCGTACGCCAGGGCTGCATCGGTGTCGAACGGCACGGCGTCCCATGTAGCCGAAGCCCACTGCAACCGGTCCTGGCGCGTGGCCCTCTCGTCATCGTCGGCGGCGGCATGAGGACCTACAGCCAGCTCAGCCAGGGTGATCGTGGTGATGGCGGATGGTCAGGCAGGTCAGCTAGGTCGATGACGTTCGTGGTCGAGAGGGCCGGCCTAGTCGCGCCCAGCGACGCCTGTGCGCTGACCCTACAACCGCGGAGCCTCATGACCCCGCCTGTCGCGCTCGCCATCAGAGCCAGGGGGCTGGTCTGGGCACCGGCGCCCCTCCTGGGGTCACTGCTAGGTGACAGCGGGCGCTACCTGCTCTCGGGCACGTGATCATCCTGCTCGGCGTGATCCTCGGCTATCGCCCGGGTGCTGGCACTGTCGGCGCTGGCGCTGGTGGTGGTCTTCGCCTTCGGTCTCTCCTGGGTCTTCACCACCATCGGCCTGCTGATGCGCTCGCCGAGCGCGGCGATGAACGCCGGCTTCATGGCCATCTTCCCACTCACCTTCCTCTCCAACGTCTTCGTCGAACCGGCCACACTTCCGGGGCCGCTCAAGGCCTTCGTCGACGTCAACCGCGCGCAGGACCCGGCCACCCAAGAGGGCCCTTCCCGCAGCGCCGGCGTGTCGATTCGCTTCAGAGGAGCTCGGGGCTCCCCCGAGTTGCCCGCTTGAGCTCGCTGAAGTGAGGGTTGGAACCGAGGGTGACCACTGCGTCCCAGAGCTCGACGGCCTCCTTGCCCTCCGGTGCCCTGTTGACGACTGGCCCGAAGAAGCTCGGCCCCTCGGGTGGGGCGAAGCTGACCACCGGCGTGCCGATGTCGCCCCCGCAACGCTCGAGCGCCTCTTCGGTCTCGGCCCGAATGAGCTCGTCGTATTCGGTGCCGCCGGCGGCCGCTACCAACTCGGTGGGTAGGCCGAGCTCTCTGAGGACCCGCTCAAGCTCGCCGGGATCGTCAAAGGCAGTGGGCTTGGCCTGTTCGTGGATGACGTGGCCCAAGGCGGAGTACAGGGGGAGCACGGCCGACGGATCCACCTCCTTGCGCACGGCGGCGGCCACCCGCAAGAGCTCGAGGCCCCGGGTGTGACCACGCTCGTGGTCGGCCGGCACCTCCTTGCCGTAGTCGCGCTCCTCGTTGACGATTCGGAGGCTTATGAAGCGCCAGTCGACCTCCATCGGCCGCTCGTCCATGACGTTGACCATCCAGCGGGAGGTCAGCCAAGCCCACGGACACACAGGATCGAAGAAGAACTCGACGTCAGCCATGCTCCGTTCCTACCGCATGTGGGGAGGATGTATGGCGCGCCGTCGAGGCGACGGCTGTACCGCAGGGTCGGAGCAGCCCGCCGGCGACGCCTGCCCGGTAGTCGACCCGACGGTGCCGCGCTGCCCCTGGGGTGAGAGGGTTCCTGGCAACCGATCCCAGTGACGCAGACTCAGGGAAGACGTTTCGGGGAGGCCGAAAGCGGCGAACAGCTCGGTGTCGAGGAAGTTGTGGTGACCGACGATCCGCCCAACTGAGACCTCGACCACCTGGAGGGCCCAAAGAGAGTGACCCCGTCGGCGTCTTAGGGTCCCCGCCAAGTTAGACCGCGCGTAGTATCGTGACGGTGTGGAGGTCACGCCGGAGGCGCTCGCGCGATTCTTCGAGGGGACCCTGCCGCACCTGAACGAGGTGCAGCGACGGGTGGTGG
>JBPCJK010000144.1:0-12454 GCA_051005375.1 Acidimicrobiales bacterium | reverse complement strand
CGTTGTCGAGGGTCCTTGCATGTGAAGCGACGCGAGGTAAGGCTTCGGTCGATGGGCCTGTCTGATCGAGAGAAGGCGATCCTCGACTTCGAGCGGAGGTGGTGGAGCTTGCCAGGACCCAAGGAGGTATCCATCCGCCAGCACCTCGATCTCTCTGCCACCCGCTACTACCAGCTCCTCGGCGGGCTGGTGGACTCGGCCGACGCCGTGGGCTACGACCCGCTGGTCGTGCGTCGCCTTCGTCGACTCCGCGACCATCGCCGCCGGGCCCGCTTCGAGGGGCGCTCGGTGAACGGTCCTTCGTCGCGATGAGCCCTGGCCAGCACGCAGCCGACGACGGCTCATTCGGTCGCTCCGCCAGTGGCGCGATGGTCCGCAGCGTGGTGCTGACTCTCGTCGCCGTGGCCCTCGGCATCATCCTGCTGCGGGCCACCGACGGCCCCGACCCCTTCACCTCCTCCACCGGTGCGGGTGGCACGGGCCAAAAGACCACCACCACCCTGGCCGGCGGGGCACCGTCACAGACGACGACCACGGCGTCCACCGTCCCCGGGGTCGACCCGTCCACCATCACCGTCCTGGTGGCCAACGGCGCCGGGGTGAGTGGCTTGGCCGGCAAGCTGACCGACCAGGTCAAGGCCGAGGGGTTCGAGACGGCCGACCCCACTGACACCAAGAAGATCGAGAAGTCGACGGTCTACTTCACGCCCGGCTTCGAGGAGGCAGCCCCCGCCGTGGCCGCCTTGTTTGACCCGCCTCCGGCGGTGGCACCCCTGCCCGACCCGTCTCCCGTCAAGGACCTCCAGGGGGCCAACGTGGTGCTGGTGGCCGCCGCCGACCTGGCCGAGCAGTAGGGCTGCCTGACCATGCCCGGCTCCCGGGCGGATAGCGCTACCGGCTAGCTGAGGAGGCGGGTGTGGGAGTCGACCTCCACCACCAGCGATCCCTCCACCGGCTGGTCGCCCTGGCCGCCCGGGGGGGCCAGCTCCAAGTCGAAGCGCCCGACGGTGCTCGACGTGGCATCCCGTACCGAGCCGTCGTCGAGGTCGTGGGTTGCGGCGTAGTCGGTCGACTGCTCTCCCTTCAGCCGCAGCGATCCGTTGGGCGACGTCAGCTCCGACTCCAGGGGGAGCCGGGCGGCCGAGGCCAGGCGGGCCACCTTCTTGCCGCCGACGTCGTCGAGCTCGACCAGTCGCCCGGAGCCGCGCAGACGGGTATCGGGCCCCGTCTGCGGGAGTTGGATGGCGTCGTCGATGTCCCAGATGGCGCCCGGGGCCAGCGGCCGATCGGGGGGAGCGCCGGCCGCCGCCGGGAAGATCTCCGCGATCCCCAGCGCGCCCAGGCGCTCGTCGGGGACCCCTTCGATGGACTGGACCTCCTCCAGCTGGGCAGCCCGGTCGAACATCACCTCGAAGACCCGGTCCGGTGTGCCCGGTTCCTGGAGCAGGACGCGCACCTGCACTCCGTCGTCGCCTGACCGCAGCACCGTGTGCTCGGCGCTGAGGACCACGTCTTCCTCCCGGCGCTCGGGGGTGGCGCCGTCGATGCTGACCTCGGTGGTCGTGCGCACCTCGACCTGGTAGCGGTAGACGGCGCCCACCTCGGGCCGGAAGGTGAGGCGAACCGTGCCCTCCCTGCAGCCGGTCAGGCCGACGACGGCGGTGCCCAGGGTGAGGGTGAGGACGGCGCGGGCGCCGACGCGCCGGAGCCGGCGGAGCTGCGAGCGACGAGACATGGCAGGGGCGACGGTAGCGTCCTGCACCGTGGACCTCTCGTCGTCACTGCGACCGCTGCTCGCCGATCCCTCCCACGCGGCGGTGATGACGGACTTCGACGGCACCCTGTCGCCCATCGTCGACGACCCTGCCCAGGCCGCTCCCCTGCCTGGCGTGGTCGATGTGCTTGGCCGCTTGACCCGGCGCTTCGCCATTGCTGGGGTGGTCTCCGGTCGCCCCGTGGCCTACCTGGTCGACCGGCTGGGCCCCGACCTCTGGCTCTCCGGGCTGTACGGGTTGGAGCGCTGGCGGGACGGGGCCAGGGTTGAAGTGGCGGGGGCCGAGGAGTGGCGCTCGGTTGTGGGCGATGCCGTCGCCCGAGCCGAGTCGGCCTTGGGCCAGGGGGTCGAGTCCAAGGGCCTGTCGCTCACCCTGCACTTCCGGGACCATCCGCAGCGCAGAGACGAGGTGCGGGCCTGGGCCGAGGCCGAGGCCGAGCGCAGCGGGTTGCTCATGCGTGAGGCGAGGGCGTCGGTGGAGCTTCACCCTCCTGTCGACACCGACAAGGGCACCGAGGTGGAAGCCGCGGCCCGGGGGATGGCGGCGGTGTGCTTCCTCGGCGACGATCTCGGCGACCTCGCCGCCTTCGCCGCCCTCGACCGGCTGGCCGCGGGCGGGGCGAACACCGTGCGGGTGGCGGTGACCAGCGACGAGGCGCCGCCCGAGCTCCTGGACCGGGCCGACGTCGTCGTCGACGGGCCTGCCGGGGCACTGTCCCTGCTGGAGGCGCTGGCCTCAGAGGGCGCCGACGGTGCGGGGGACTGAGCTGACCACGGCCAGTTGATCGGCAAGCCAGTGGGCCGGGGTGCGGGCGGCGACCAGGTCGCGCCGGGCCCGGGCCTGGGCCTGGCGCTGGGCATCCCCCATCGACAGGCCGGCGTGCAGGACCTTCGAGGTGCCGGTCACGTCGAAGGGGTTGAGCCCGAGGACGACCGGTTCCAACTCGGCCCAGCTGCCTGACTCCCGACTGAGAGCAACCACCCCATGGTGCTCGTTGACCAGCGGGCCTTCCTTGGCGACCAGGTTGAGGCCGTCGCGCACCGGATTGACCAGCAACAGGTCGTAGCGGCGCAGGCCGGCGACGGAGCGGGGAAAGTCGTCGGTGGCGTCGTAGAGGATGGGCGTCCAGTCCGGGGTGGACCAGGTCTGGTTGATGCGCCGGACCAGCCCCTCCACCTCCTGGCGGTAGGCGAGGTACTCAGCCAGACCCTCCCGAGAGGGGTAGACGAAGGCGGCGAAGACGACCTGGCCCCGCCACTCAGGTCGGGTCGTCAGCAGGTCCTCGAAGGCGTGGAAGCCCCGCAGCAGGTTCTTGGAGAGCTCGATGCGGTCGACTCGGACGATGAGCTGGCGGTCGCCCAGCTGGTCGTCGAGCTCGGCCAGGGCGCGGCTGCAGGCATCGGAGCGGGCCACGCCGACGACGTCGGCAGCGTCGACGGCAGCTGGAGTCACGAAGGTCGGCGGGACCCGACCGAGCACCTCCTGGCAGCAGGCCTCGAAGGACCGCGCCCAACGCTGCGTGTGGAAGCCGCAGGCGCTGTAGCCGGCCAGGCCGGTCAGCAGCTCCACGGAGACCTCGTCGGGAAGCATGCGCACGTCGTCGGGGCCGCAGAACGGGGTGTGGTGGAAGTGCAGGGTGGTGAGGTCAGGCCGCTCGGCGGCCAGCGCCGGCCCGAGTAGCGAGAGGTGGTAGTCGTGGACCAGCACCACCGCACCTTCGGCGGCGCCGTCGATCACCGCCCGGGCGAAGATTGTGTTCACCTCCCGGTAGGACGCCCACGCCTGGTGCCAGGGCCGGTCGAAGCGGGGCCGGCGGGGGCTGTCGTAGAGACCGTGGTAGAGGAACCACAGCGTCCCGCTGGAGACGACGTCGTAGTAGGCCCGGTAGGCGTCGGGGTCGAGTACCAGCAAGCGCAGGCGGAAGCTCTCGGCTTCGACCAGCCCCCCCTCAGCAGCTCGCCGATCGGCGTCGGAGAGCGCCCCGGCGATCCAGGTGGCGCCGGTGTCGGCCACCGCTGGGCCCAGGGCGGAGATCAGGCCACCGCCTCCTCGGCGGGCCTGGAGGGCGCCTTCGGCGTCGAGGGCGAAGGACAGGGGTCCCCGATTGGACACGATCACGAGTTCCCGCTGGTCGCCGCCCATCATCGCCGCACACCGTAAGCCAGGGCCGAGCACGGCACCAGTGGCCCGCTCTTGACGCAGGAACGCCTCCGGTGGGCACGATGGCGG
This sequence comes from Acidimicrobiales bacterium, assembly GCA_051005375.1. GTDB lineage: Bacteria > Actinomycetota > Acidimicrobiia > Acidimicrobiales > CADCSY01 > JADDRA01. The sequence goes on along the minus strand of JBPCJK010000144.1, from coordinate 8,450 downwards.
GGTGCACCTGGCCGCCGCTCCGGACAAGTTCCGGGGGACGGCGTCGGCGCTCGCCGTGGCTGAGGCCATGGCCCGGGAGGCGGAGGCGGCGGGCTGGAGCTGTGCCGCCGTCCCCGTGGCCGACGGGGGCGAGGGCACCCTCGAGGTGTTGGGTGGGCCAAACCGGGTGAGCACCGTGACCGGTCCGCTCGGTGACCTCGTCGTCGCCCCCTGGCGCTGTACCGGGGGTGAGGCAGTGCTGGAGATGGCCCTGGCGTCGGGCCTGGAGCTGGTGGGAGGCGCCGGCTCGAACGATGCCATGGCCGCCTCCACCCACGGCACCGGGGAGCTGTTGGCCGCCAGCCTGGACGCCGGCTGCCGCCGGGTGGTCCTCGGCGTGGGTGGTTCAGCCTCGACCGACGGTGGTCTCGGCGCCGTGCGCGCCCTGGAGCCGCTGGCCCGGCTGCGGGGCGTCGACCTGGTGGTCGCCTGCGACGTCCGCACCACCTTCGTCGACGCCGCCGCGGTCTTCGCCCCTCAAAAGGGTGCCACCCCGGCCCAGGTGGCGCTGCTGCGCGGTCGGCTGGAGCGGCTGGCCCAGGTCTACGAGGAGGCCTACGGGGTCGATGTACGCGACCTCCCCGGCGCCGGTGCCGCTGGCGGCCTGGCTGGCGGCCTGGCTGCGGTGGGGGCCCGACTGGTGCCCGGCTTCGAGGTGGTGGCCGAGGAGGTCGATCTGCCGGGCAAGCTCGAAGGGGCCGACCTGGCCATCACCGGCGAAGGCTTCCTCGACGACCAGTCGTTCCAGGGCAAGGCCGTGGGCGGGGTCGCCGAGTTGGCCCGGGCCGCGGGCGTGCCCGTCCTCGTCGTTGCCGGCGAGATCCTCGATGGGGTATCGGTCCCCGCCGGGATCGACACCGTCTCCCTGGTTGCTCGCTTCGGCCGGGACCGTGCCATGGAGGAGACCCTGGCCTGCGTCCAGGAGGCCGTCGGGGAGCACCTGACGGCCTCTGATACGGGTGGCCGCGGGCGCAGGTGAAGCCCGGCCTTTGCCCCTCTGGCGCAGGGCGAAGCCAAGCCAACCCCCTGGCGGCGGACCCGAAGCGCCGAAGGCGCCCCCCATCGCTGCCAGCAACAAGCAGTCAGTGTGGGCACGGCCGGCTCTGCCGGTCCTGCCCACTCCTTGAGGCTCGCCGCCGAACCTCCGGTTCGGCGGCGATTACCCTGAGCCCATGAGCGAGCGCATCACCCGCGCTGGCCAGGTGGCGTGGGCGATCGTCGGCCTGGCCGCTCTCCTCGCCCTGCTTGGTGTGTTGGCGTGGGTCATCCGGGTGGTGTGGCCCCCGCTGATCCTCGCCGGCGCAATCGTGTTCCTGCTCAACCCCGGGGTAAGTGCCCTGCACCGTCGCCGGGTTCCTCGCCTGGCCGGCACCGCCCTCAGCTACCTGGCCTTCTTCGCCGTGGTCGGCCTCGTCGTGCTCATCGTGGCGCCTCTCGCCTCCGACCAGGCCGGTGGCCTGTCCACGGAGCTGCCCATGGTGCGAGGCGACGTCGAGCGCTGGATCAACGACCGGGCCGAGCAGTCCAAGGACTGGATCGTCAAGGTGCCGAGCGTGGGCGAGTTGGAGAGCCAGGTGGGCAGCGGCGGGGACGGCGCCAGCGGCTCGGGTCTGAGCGACACCGTGGCCACCGTGCGCGATCTCGGCGGACGGCTGTTCCACGTGCTGTTGATCCTGGTCCTGGCGCCCATCATCGCCTTCTACCTGCTCGTCGACCTTCCCCGTCTCCGACAGGTGGCTGAGTCCCTGGTGCCCGAGCGGTCGAGGGTGGAGATCATGCTCCTGGCCAGCCGCTTGAACCGGGCAATCGGCGGCTTCTTCAGGGGCCAGTTGATGGTGGCGCTCATCGTCGGGGTCATGGTGTCGATCGGCCTGGCCCTGATCGACCTGCCGTTCTGGCTCATCGTCGGCATGGTGGCGGGGATCTTCAACGTCGTCCCCCTGATCGGTCCCTACGTGGGCGCCGTGCCCGGAATCGTCATCGCCCTGACCACCCGCGACATCGGCACCGCCCTGTGGGTGGCGGGCATCATGGCCGGAGCCCAACAGATCGACAACCACTTCATCAGTCCCCTGGTCATGCAGCGGGCGGTCAAGCTCCATCCGGCCGTGGTCATGCTCGCCCTGCTGACCGGCGGCACCATCGGCGGCTTCTTCGGCCTGCTCATCGCCGTGCCCACAACAGCTGTGCTGAAGATCCTCATCAGCCACCTCTGGCACACCTACGTGCTGGGGGAGCCCCCCGAGCACGTGGCCCTCGAGGCCAGTCGCGACGAGGTGGGGCCGGGACCGGGCGTGGTGCGCAAGGTGGGCGACGACGAGGCCGGGCCCGTACCCGAGTCCGAGTCCGAGCAGGAACCGGAGCCGGAGAAGGAACCAGAGCGAGCCGGCTAGCTACCTCCGGGGACGGCTGCGGTATGCGGCGACCTCGACCAGCGGTGGCCGGTCGGCCCCGCGGTAGGCCGGCTGGCCGGCGGACAGCGGCACGCCGGCCCGGGTCAGGGCGACGGCGAGGACCTCGTCGGCCTGGAGGGCCAGCTCGCCGAGAGACCGGTTCCGGTGCGTCCGCAGTCCCAGGTCCACCTGCGCCATGGCCGCCACACCGATCCGATCGGCGACGTCGATGAGCAGGCCCAGGTCGACCCCGTACCCAGCGGAGAACGCCACCTGTTCCAACACCGCTCGCCTCCCGGCGCACTCACCGGCCAGGGGTTGGGCGAAGCCGGCCAGGTGGGGGAAGAGCAACCTCAGGAGGGGTCGGGCGACGAGCTCGGTCACCCGGCCACCCTCACCAGCCTGGCCGTCGAGGTCCCGTCGGTAACACCCTTTGACGAAGCCGAGCGCCGGATCGGTCAACAGCGGGCCGACGAGCCCGGTGATGAAGCGGTGGTCGAAATCCCGGATGTCGGCGTCGCACCACACCACCACGTCGCTCCGGCAGGCGGCCACCGACTTCCACAGGGCCTCGCCCTTGCCGGTCGCCGGCCCGCATCCGACCAGCACGTCGGCGGCGGACACCACCCGGGCGCCGGCGGCGCTGGCCCGCTCCGCGGTGCCGTCACTGGAGCCGTCGTCGATCACCAGCACCTCGTCGACCAGGCCAGGACTCCCCGTAAGCTGCTCGACGATGACCGTTACGATCTGGCCCACGGTCGAGGCCTCGTCGCGGGCCGGCAGGCACACCGAGACACGGGTCCCGCCCTTGGCCGCCACCAGCTCGTCCAGCGGGTACTGGAGGGCGGAGGTGGTGCGCAAGGGGACGGGCCCGAGCGGTCCTAGTTGCGAGTCGGGCCGGAGGATGGTTTCCTGGTTAGCACTCGACCATCGAGAGTGCTAACTGACAGCGCTGACCATTCGGGCCAGTCGCCCCGGGGTGAACCCCCGAGACCGGGCGCAACCCGCAGAGTCACAAACGGAGGAGCCACATGCCCAAGCTCATCGCCTTCAACACCGAGGCCCGTCGCAGCCTGGAGAGCGGGATGAACCAGCTCGCCGACGCCGTGCGGGTCACCCTCGGCCCCAAGGGCCGCAACGTCGTCCTGGACAAGAAGTGGGGAGCGCCCACCATCACCAAGGACGGCGTCTCGGTCGCCAAGGAGATCGAGCTCGAGGACCCCTACGAGAAGATCGGGGCCGAGCTGGTCAAGGAAGTAGCCAAGAAGACCGACGACGTCGCCGGTGACGGCACCACCACCGCCACCGTGCTGGCCTGGGCCATGGTCCACGAGGGCCTGCGCAACGTGGCCGCCGGGGCCAACCCCATGGGTCTCAAGAAGGGGATCGAAGCGGCGGTCGAGACCGCCGTCAACCACCTCCACAGCGTGTCCCGGGAGATCGACGCCAAGGAGCAGATCGCCCAGGTAGCCTCCATCTCCGCCAACAACGACAGCGAGATCGGCACCATGATCGCCGACGCCATCGACAAGGTGGGCAAGGACGGCGTGATCACCGTCGAGGAGTCCCAGACCTTCGGCATGGAGATGGACCTGGTCGAGGGCATGCGCTTCGACAAGGGCTACATCTCCCCGTACTTCGTGACCGATCCCGAGCGCATGGAGGCGGTCCTCGAAGACCCCTACATCCTGCTCGTCGGCTCCAAGATCTCCGCCGTGCGCGACCTGCTGCCGGTGCTCGAGAAGGTCATGCAGGCCGGTCGTCCCCTCATGGTCGTCTGCGAGGACGTGGAGGGCGAGGCTCTCGCCACCCTGGTGGTCAACAAGATCCGGGGGACGTTCAAGTCGGTGGCGGTCAAGGCCCCCGGCTTCGGAGAGCGTCGCAAGGCCATGCTCCAGGACCTGGCCATCCTCACCGGCGGGCAGGTCATCACCGAGGAGGTCGGCCTCAAGCTCGACAACGTGACCCTCGACCTGCTGGGCTCGGCCCGCAAGGTCGTGGTCAGCAAGGACGAGACCACCCTGGTCGAGGGCGCCGGCTCCGACGACGACCTCAAGGGCCGGATCAACCAGATCAAGGCCGAGATCGAGAACTCCGACTCCGACTACGACAAGGAGAAGCTCCAGGAGCGCCTGGCCAAGCTGTCGGGTGGTGTGGCGGTGCTCAAGGTCGGTGCTGCCACCGAGGTCGAGCTCAAGGAGAAGAAGCACCGCATCGAGGACGCGGTGAGCACCACCAAGGCAGCCGTCGAGGAGGGCGTGGTCCCCGGCGGGGGCGTGGCCCTGCTGCGGGCCCAGGTGGCCGTGCTGGAGCTGGCGGCCAAGCTCGAAGGCGACGAGTCCACCGGTGCCCGCATCGTGGCCCGCTCGCTGGAGGAGCCCCTCAAGCAGATCGCCCTCAACGCCGGCCTGGAGGGCGGGGTCGCCGTCGACAAGGTGCGCAACCTCGAGGGCGCCTTCGGCCTCAACGCCGCCACCGGCGAGTACGAGGACCTGATCAAGGCGGGTGTGCCCGACGCCACCAAGGTCACCCGGTCCGCCCTCCAAAACGCTGCTTCCATCGCCGCGTTGTTCCTCACCACCGAGGCGGTCATCGTCGACAAGCCCGAGAAGGAGCCGGTTGGCGCCGGTGCCGGCGGAGGCATGGACGACTACTGATCCAGCCTGATCAGCAGGTGGGACGGGGCCGGCCTTCGGGCCGGCCTTTCCCGTTCCTCCGCCCCCACCAGGCGGAGTCAGCTGCTTCAGGGGCCCGGAGCTACCTGGGGAGAGTGGCGGCCGCTGGCCCGGAAGGCCAGGGCGCCGTAGAGCCCGGCCAGCAGGAGCCCGGCCACCAGGCCTGAGGCTGCCCGCAGGGGGAGCGGGAGTCCAGTCTCGGTGGCCACCAGCGCCGTGCTCCCTGACATCAGGGGCCGGCCGCTCTTCGGTCCGCCGACAATCAAAGGCCTTCGCCGGCCGAAGTCACCGGTTGAGGCACCTGTCGTCGCAGCCGGCACCGGTGGGGGCGCAGGAGGTCGCTCGACCCGTAGGGACCACAGGGTGGAGCGCAGTCCGAGCTGGTCCCGCATCCCGAGGCCAGAGACCTCGCGGGACCCGGCGTCGCCGAGCAACTCGACGGTCAGGGCGCGTTCCGAGGGGCCGGCGGCAGAGATGCGGACGTCGTCGAGGGTGCCCGGGTAGCCCAGCCGGCGACCAAACTGGGCCAGAGGCATGCGCACATCCCAGGCCTGGGGGTCGTCGGTTGGGTAGGAGACCGCCCTGAGGTAGGACAACCCTGCCCCCGAGGTCCCGAAGCCCTCCTCGGGGGTGGCCGAAATGCCGCCGCCACTGGCGGAGTAGACAGTGTCGGCCAGGCTGCCCCCGGCCCGCACCACCTGGCCCTCGGTGGCGACGACGGCGGCGTCCATGGCTGGGTACTCGGCCTGCTGGCCCAGGTAGACCTGGCAGTTCTGGGTGTCGCACAGTTCCCCGCCGCCGGCCACGGCCCGCAGGGCGTAGGTCCGGGCGGCGACGGCTTGAGCCCCCAAGGACGCTCGTGGCCAGGAGCTGTCACGCACCTCCCCCATGCCCCGCAGGTACTGCTCGACGTCCACGAGGTTGACCAGCCGGATCCCGTCCCCGGCGGCGCTGGCCTGGATGACGCCGCGATAGGTGGCGCTGCGGGAAGGGACGCCCACCGTGGCGCCCCGGGCCGGAACCGCCCACAGGGCCGACCCCGAGGTGGCGACGTTCTCGGCCGGCGGAGAGGGTGGGGCCGGTTCCCCAGCTGGTGATCCCGCCGGGCCGCTGGCACCCGACGGCTGGTCAGCGGTCGGGGGAGGCGGGGGTGGCGGGGGCGGCGCCGTGGTCGATGAGCCGCCGCCGATTAAGCCGCCCAGCAGGCCGCCGTCCTGGCTCTGGGCGGCAGGAGCATCGAGGACAGCGGGGCCAGTCACTGACTGGGCGGCAACCGTGGCCCCGCCGACGGGCTCGGCTCGGTAGGCGCCGTCGAAGCGCAGGCGCACCGAACCCCCCGGAGCCACCTTCAGCGGGAAGCCGCGGCCCTGGGGGCCGTCACGGGAGCTGCGGACCTCGCCCCCGCCGGGAAAGGAGACGACCGCACCGTCGCCGGTGCCGGGCGCCACCACCACCCGCAGCTCGCCGCCCCCCTGGCCCATCGTGGTCCCTGGGTAGAAGTGTTGGAGGATGTCCTCGGTGGAGGCGCCCTCCCGGCCCAGGGCCAGGGCGCCGTCCTGGGCCATCCCCACGCCGTGCCCCCAGCCCCTGCCGTCGATGACGACCGTCGGCTCGGCGACCGGCTCTGGCCCCGGCTCGGGGGCAGGCTGAGCGGCGGAGGCGGCGGGGGGGGTGGCGAGGGCCAGCCCGAGGACGATCAGCAGGAGCCGTCCTGGCCGGCGCCACCAGCAGGGGCGGGGTGAAGATCGCACGTTGGGTGTGGACACTATCGCCCACGGCGGATTATCGCCGTAAGTGGTACAGCGGCTCTCACCACAGCGTCCTCACGTCCTTGGCCTGCCGGGCGTAGTCCCGGATCTGCCCATCCTTGGTGACGAAGGGCACCACCAGCTCCCGGGCGGTGGCGTAGAGAAGGCGATCGGCGGGGTCACCGGGGAAGCTGACCGACGGAAGCAGGGCCGCCCCCACCGCCGCTTGCGCCGACAGGGGAGCGAGAGAGACGTGCTCGCCCGAGAGGAGGTCGGCCACCCAGCGGTAGACGTCCCGGTCGAGGGCGATGCGGCCCTTGACCATCAGGGAGGCCACCTCCCAGCAGGTGACGGGGCTGACCAGGACCGCCTCGGCGTCGGCGATTGCTCGCGCCGCCCGCGCCGACAGGCGCTCGCCTCCCGCCTGCCACCACAACAGGACGTGGGTGTCGAGGAGGATCACCCGGTCTCGATGTCGGTGTCGGCCTCCCATCTCTCGCCGGTAGAGAGGTAGGACTCGTCGTCCGCAGCCAGCAGCCGGACGCTGCCCATGGTGTCGTGCCCGGCGTCGGGGTCAGAAAGAGGGACCAGGCGGGCGATGGGTCGGCCCCGCTTGGTCACCACGATGGGAACCTTGGTCACCGCCACCTGGTCGAGCAGGGCCAGGCACTGAGCCTTGAACGTGCTAGCCATCACCACTCGGGGCTCGACCGCATATCCGCTGCTCATGACCACTAAGCATAGTCATGGCTGCGAGGGAGCGTTTTTTCCACGACCTCAGGGCGCCGGTAGCGTGCAAGCGATGAGCGAGAACCTCCAGCCCGTCGTCCCCGCCGAGGGGTGGGCGGTGGTCCACCTGTTCTGTCGGGTCCGTCCCGGGAGCGATTCCCAGGCGGTGTGCACGGCGGTGAAGCGGGCCGAGGCCGGCGCCCACCAGGTCGTCCCCCTCGCCGTGCTCGGCCACAAGGCCGACCTCGGGTTCATGGCCATCGGTCCCGACCTGTGGCAGCTGCGGGCCCTCCAGCGCGACCTCCAGGGCGCCGGGCTCGACATCGTCGACTCCTACGTCTCGCTCACCGAGGTCTCCGAGTACGCCAAAGGGGTGCCAGAAAAGGCACGGCAGGCTCGGCTGTACCCGACGTTGCCACCCGAGGGCATGCGTGCGTTCTGCTTCTATCCCATGTCCAAGCGCCGCAACGTGGGCCAGAACTGGTACACCCTGCCCTACGAGGAGAGGCTGGATCTCATGTACGACCACGGCCGCAGCGGGCGTAACTTCGCCGGACGGGTGCTGCAGCTGATCACCGGCTCCACCGGGCTCGACGACTACGAGTGGGGGGTCTCGCTGTTCGGGGTCCACCCCGACGACTTGAAGGAGTGCGTCCACGCCATGCGCTTCGACGTCGGGTCGGCCCTCTACGCCGACTTCGGGCCCTTCGTCACCGGCCTGGTGGCTCCCCTCGACGAGGTCCTCGACCAGGTCGGCCTGGGTTGACTGGGTCGGGGGGGGGGGAGGGGAGGGGGAGGGAGGGGGGGGGGGGGGCGGGGGGGGGGGGGGGGCGGTGACCCGGGGAGCGGCCGCGATCGCGCGCTAG
>JBPCJK010000143.1:0-26632 GCA_051005375.1 Acidimicrobiales bacterium | reverse complement strand
CTCTTAAGAGGTGGACCCCCTCTCACCAGTTGCGTTTTGTCCCTCCCCCACCCCCCCTCCCAGCCCGCGTGGGCGCGGGGGGGTGGGGGGGGGGGTCCCCCCCCCCCCCCGCTAAGCTAAGGTGTCCCAACGTGGCGGAGACCTATCTCGTGACTGGAGGTGCCGGCTTCATCGGGTCGCACCTAGTCGACGCGCTGTTGGCGCGCGGGAACGCGGTCATCGCCCTCGACAACCTTTCGACGGGCAGCCTCGGCAACCTCGACGCTGCCGGGCACCATGAGCGGTTCCGGCTGGTGCAGGGGTCGGTGCTCGACGAACAGGCGGTCGACGAGCTCGTCCACGAGAGCGATGTTGTGGTCCACCTGGCCGCGGCAGTGGGCGTCAAGCTCATCGTTGAGCAGCCGCTTCGATCCCTCACCACCAACATCCGGGGCTCGGAGATCGTGATCGGTTCTGCCCACCGCTACCGCAGGAAGATCCTGATGGCGAGCACCTCCGAGATCTACGGAAAGAACTGCAGCGGGCCCCTCCAGGAGGACACCGACCGGATCCTCGGCTCTAACAGCGTGGCCCGCTGGGCGTACAGCACCGCAAAGGCGGTCGACGAGATCCTCGCCTACGCCTACCACAAGGAGCGAGGGCTCCCAAGCATCGTGATGCGGTTGTTCAACACTGTGGGCCCTCGCCAGAGCGGCGCCTACGGCATGGTGATCCCCCGGCTGGTCGGCCAAGCCCTCGCTGGTGAACCCCTCACCGTGTTCGGTGACGGAACCCAGACGAGGTGCTTCTGCCATGTGGCCGATGTGGTAGATGCCATCCTGCGCCTTCTCGACCACCCCGGTGCCGTGGGTCAGGTGGTGAACATCGGCTCGTCCGAGGAGGTCTCCATCCTTCAGCTCGCCACGCTGATCGCCCAAAGAACTGGAAGCACGTCCCCTGTGCAGCTGATCCCTTACGACCAGGCTTACGAGAGCGGTTTCGAGGACATGCAGCGACGGGTGCCAGACACTGCCCGGATCCGGAACATGGTGGGCTGGGAGCCTGTGCGCACCCTTGAGACCATCCTCGACGACACCGTGGCCGCGGCTGTGGCCAACCGGATGCAAGAGGCGGCGGCGGTCCGGAGGGAGTTCGACGCTTCGGCTGAGGACCAGGTGCCCTTGAGCTCCATCAGCTCGGAGAACGACGGTTGATCGGCCATCAGCGAGGCTCTGCTCGCGCTTCTTCCTTGAGGCTCCTTCTCCTGCGTCTCCGGGCGGCATGATGCTCGCCCCCGAGGCTGCACTCCTCATCGCCGCGCTCGTCACCTTGACGGCGACGAGACCGGTTCGTCGTCTGGCGTTGGCGTCGGGCTTCGTCGACCAACCCGCTACTCGGAAGAGCCACCTGAAGCCAGTCCCGTACCTCGGCGGGATAGCGATCATCTCTGGAGCGTTGTTGGGCCTTGTCCTGACCGGAGCTCTAACCGTGAGGATGGGTGTCGTCGCCTTGACGGCTGGCTTGCTCGGCAGCATCGGCCTGCTTGACGACCACCGCTCGTTGCACGCCAGAACTCGCTTGTGTGCGCAGGGCGCAGCGGCTCTTGTCGTGTTGGCCGTGGGCATCCGGGCCCAGGTCACCGGGGTCGTGGCCGTCGACGCCGTTCTCACCGTGGTGTGGATCGTGGGGATCACCAACGCCGTGAACTTCCTCGACAACATGGACGGCTTGGCCGCTGGTATCTCGGCGGCTGCTGGCAGCGCCACCTTCATCCTTGCCGCCGCCAGCGGGCAGGGTGAGGTGGCACGCTTGGCCGGTGCCCTCACCGGTGCATGCCTCGGGTTCCTTGTGTACAACCGCAGGCCAGCATCAATCTTCATGGGAGATGCCGGAAGTTTGTTCCTCGGCTTCATTCTGGCGGTGGCGGTGATGACCGTCGACCCAGCCTTGATGCCACCAAGCAGCTTCGTCGTCCCGCTGCTGCTCCTGGCCCTCCCGGTGCTCGATACCTCGACGGTCGTGGTCAGTCGGTTGCGTAGGGGGCGGCCAGTGGGAGAGGCGGGCAAGGACCACCTCTCGCATCGCCTCGTGGCGCAAGGGCTGTCGCCCGGAGTGGCGGCCACTGCGCTGGTCGGAGCTGAACTGATCCTCGCCCTGCTGGCTGTGCTCGTCGGCCGCGGCTTGGTCCCACTTCCCGTGGTTGCCGTGGCCGCAGGCCTGGTTGTCCTTATCGTGCTGTTCTCAACTGCTTCTGCGCCCGTTTACGGCGATCGGGTGGTGGGGTTTCCCCGTCGCCTACGGGTGGTCGTCCTCGGAGCCGCCACGGTGCTGGCCGCCCTTTCAGTTACACCGGCGGTAGTCAACGTCGACATCCTGCCGACCGACCGTCAAGCCATCTCGGCGGGGGGAGGTGAGGTTGACAACGGCCCATCCTCTAGGTCCCCTGGGGAACCTCAGGATCTTGACCAAACCGCTTCTCCTGTGCAAGTTTCTCTTCCTCAGGCTCTGGCAGCATCGGGGCTCGTGGTGGTGCTCCTGACGCTCTTGCCGATCGTACGGCGGCGCCTCCGAGCGCCTTTGAGTCACCGGCAGACCATCCTCAGAGCCGCTCTGCATGGCCCAGTCACAGAAGCGCCGGCACATCGTTGATGGCTGGGGTTGGGCCAATGGCTCCGACTGAGCGATAGCCCCATCGTGTGCGGCATCGCTGGCTGCGTCAGCGTCCGAGGGGACGGGAACCGTCAACGCGTTGAGCAGCAGGTTCGCACCCTCGACCACCGGGGCCCCGACTCCTGGGGCATCTATGAGGGAGACGGGGCCACCCTGGGCCAGACCCGCCTGGCGGTGATCGACCTGGTGACCGGCGACCCTCCCATCAGCAACGAGGATGGATCGGTCGGGGCGGTCCTGAACGGGGAGATCTACAACTACCAGGAGCTCCGCAAGGGCCTGCTCGAGGGGGGCCATCGCTTGGCCACCCAGGGCGACACTGAGGTCATCGCCCACCTGGCCGAGGAGCTCGATCCGGTGCCCCTCGCTCGCCGCCTGGACGGCATGTTCAGCTTCGCCGTGTGGGACAACGGGCGACGTCGCCTCATCCTGGGCAGGGACCGCCTCGGGAAGAAGCCTCTCTATTACTGGGTGGGTGACGGTCATCTGGTCTTCGGTAGCGAGATCAAGGCCGTAATGGTCCACCCCTCGGTGCCAAGGAGCCTCGACCCTGCAGCTGTCCCCAGCTACCTCACCTTCGGCTACATGCCCACACCCAGAACCTTCTTCGAGGGTGTGCACAGCGTGCCGCCCGGGCACGTGCTCGTCTTCGAACCCAGCGGCGAGCTTGCGATCCTTCCCTATTGGCAGCCACAGATACCCACGCTCGATGGAGTGCGTCGTGTGGAGCTTCCCTTCGATGCGGCCGCGGCGCGGGTGCGATCCCTACTTACCAATGCGGTGGAGCGCCGGATGGTCGCCGACGTGCCGCTCGGCGCCTTCCTCAGCGGCGGCATCGACTCGAGCACCATCGTGGGGATCATGGCGGGGCTGGCCGACAGGCCGGTCCGCACCTTCACCATCGGGTTCGAGGACGACGACGGGTTCGACGAGCGACCATACGCCAGAATGGTCGCCCAGCGGTTCCGCACCGACCACACCGAGTTCATTGTCAAACCCGACGCCGTCGACCTGGTCGAGCGCCTGGTCTGGCACCATGACCAGCCCTTTGGTGACTCCAGCGCCGTCCCCACCTTCCTGCTCTCCGAGCTCACTCGGGGGCATGTCACCGTGGCCTTGTGTGGAGACGGTGGGGACGAGCTCTTCGCCGGCTACGAGCGCTTTACCGCCGCCCTGGCGGTCGACCGCTGCCGCGGACTGCTGACTCGAACGGGCAGGCCGTTGTCACGAGCCGTCTCCACCCTTCCTCCTGGCCTGTTCGGCGGTCGCGTCGGCAGCGCCCACCGATTCCTCGAGCGCTCCCGGATGGGTCTTCCCGATGCCCTCCTCGCATGGGTGAGCTTCCTGCCCGAGGAGTGGCGGCAGAGGATGCTTGGGCACTCGCAGAACTGGGGCTCCGAGGACTACCGACGGATCTGGGAGGCATCGCAGGGTGGCAGGACGCTCGACCGCCTCCTGGACCTGAACCTGCGCACCTACCTGCTCGACGACCTGCTTCCCAAGGTGGACCGCATGGCCATGGCCCACGGGCTTGAGGTGCGCTCGCCCTTCCTCGACACCGACATGGTCGAGTTTGCCCTGCGCCTACCGCCCAAGGCCAAGACCCGAGGGTGGTCTCGCAAGCGGGTCCTCAAAGCAGCCGCCCGTGACCTCTTGCCCGAGGAGGTCGTCCGCCGGCGCAAGCGGGGGTTCGGCGTTCCCCTCGACCGTTGGTTCCGCTGCGAGTTGCGGACCTACCTGGAGAGCCAGCTGGGATCGGCCGACACTCGCCTGCGCTCGTATGTCCATCCTGACGCACTCGATGCCATGATGGGCGAGCATCAGCGAGGTCTCGTCAACCACGGGCACGCGCTGTGGACGTTGCTGACCCTTGAGGTCTTCCTGCGGAGAGAGGGATGGTGACGCCTCCCCGGCCGCGACTGCTCCGCCTCATCACCAGGCTCAACATCGGGGGACCCGCCCGCCAGGCGCTCCTCCTCAGCGCCGGGTTGGCTTCGGAGTACGACACGACGCTCGCCGCTGGCACCCCTGACACTGACGAGGGGGAGCTCCACCACCCCGCCGTGTCCCTACGGCGACTGCCCCTGGTGCGGCCGGTGCGGCCGGTCGTCGACGCCCAGGCCCTGGTGGCGATTCGACGGTTGATGCAGCGAGAGCGACCGGCCATCGTCCACTCGCATATGGCCAAGGCGGGCGCTCTCGGTCGTGTGGCGGCAATGAGCGTTCAGCCCAGGCCCCGCACCGTCCACACCTTCCACGGTCATGTCCTCGAGGGCTACTTCGGTCGATCCACTCAGCGTGCGTTCGTGGAGATGGAGCGGTGCCTGGCTCGCCGAACCGACGCACTGGTGGCCGTCAGCGCAGAGGTCCGTGAGGACCTCCTCGATCTCGGCATCGGGCGGCCCGACCAGTTCCACATGCTGGCGTTGGGCCTCGAGTTGACGCCCTTCCTCGCCGTGAGCGGGGCCAGCGGCAAGCTGCGCCGCCACCTCGGGCTCCGCTCAGATGCCGCGTTGGTGGGCATCGTCGGGCGGCTGGTCCCGATCAAGGACCACGTCACCCTGCTGACGGCGATGGAGCACCTCCCGGGAGTGCACCTTGCCGTCATAGGGGACGGGGAGCTCCGTCGGCAGTTGGAGTTGCACACACGCCAGGCCGGGCTTGCCGATCGGGTGCACTTCACCGGTTGGCGGCACGACATGCCGGGAGTGCTGAGTGACCTTGACGTGGTCGCCCTCACCAGTCGCAACGAAGGTACACCGGTGGCCCTGATCGAGGCGGGTGCGGCTGGCCGGGCCGTCGTGGCCACCGATGTAGGCGGAGTGCGCTCGGTGGTGGAAGAGGGCGTGAACGGCCTCCTCGCCCCCCCCGGTGATTTCCAACGGGTGGCATTGCTGTTGCGCCATCTGCTGAACGACCCTCGACGCAGGGAGCACATGGGCGAGAGCGGCCGGTCCCGAGCAAGAGAGCGCTTCGGGGAAGGGCGCTTGTTGCAGGACATCCGCTCGCTGTACAGCGATCTCGTCCCCAGACCTGGTGGTGCGGCGAACAATGGTTCTCGCCGATGACGCGTCCTAGGAATAGGACCATTGGCATCGGGGCGCCGATAGCGCTTCTGGTCGGGGTAGTCGTTGTGAAGGTTCCCCTCCTCATCGCCCTGGCTGCGCCCACGCTGTTGGTGCTGCTGGCCCTCGGCATTGCCGTGGACGCGCTGGCTACTGAGCATGGGGCGTCCCGTCAGCGACTCTGGCTCTGGACCATGGGGGCGTTTGTTGTGCACCTCGCCCTGGGGCTCCTGCTCTTCAAGGTTGGCCAGACAACGTTCTTCCCTTCGGACGCCGGCACGTACGACGGCGGCGCTCGACAGATCCTCGCCCATTGGACACGCGGTCTCCCCTTCGATGCGTTGCCGAGCGGCAAGGAGGGGTTCTTCTACCTCCTCGCTGGCCTCTACCGGGTGTTGGGGCCCTATGCGGAGTCGGGGCTCGTTGTAAATGCCGCCCTTGCTGCCGCTCTCGTTCCTGTGGTGACTGATACGGCGAGGCGCCTCTTTGGCCCCCCCGCAGCGCGGTACGTCGCTCCACTGGTGGTGCTCTTGCCGGGCCTGCTCCTCTGGACCTCTGGCTTGCTGCGAGAGGCCGGTGTGTGCTTCCTCATCGCTGTTGCTGGCAACGCTGCTGTCCGCCTGACCAGCCGCATCAGCCCGCAGGCAGTGGTGGCCCTGACCCTGGCATTGGCGCTCCTCTTCACCTTCAGGGGCAACGTGGCGCTCATCGTCGCTGGCGGACTGGTGGCGGGGGTGGCCTTCGGCCGGGCTGAATTGGTGAGTGGGCTCAGCACCGGCCTGGGCGCCATGGCGATTCTCCTCCTGGTCGTGGCCGGTCTCGGGCTCGGTTACTCTGGTTACAAGAAATCGGTCAACGCCGACCTCGGGCAGGTAGAGACGGTGCGCTCTGATCTCAGCACCTCGGCCAGTGGCTTCGCCCCGGAAGCAGACGTGTCCACCACCGGGGGGGCTTTGTCCTACCTGCCCCTCGGGTTCACCAGCTTCTTCCTGGGGCCCTTTCCCTGGCAGCTCCAGAGCGCCCGTCAGCTCGTCGCCCTCCCCGATGTGCTCGTCTGGTGGTACCTGTTGCCCAGCCTGGTTCGAGGCATCCGCAGTGGAAGGATAATGGGCGGACGTCGGATCTTGGTGCTAGTGGTCCCAGCCCTCATGGCCGGGTTGATGCTGTCCCTGCTCATCGGCAACTTCGGGACCGTGATACGCGAGCGGGTCCAAGTGACGGTCTTGTTGGTACCGTTCATCGCCCTGGGCTTGGCTGTTCGTGCTCCGCCGACTGAGGAGGACACGCTCACGATCGTCCAGGCCCCGGTCCCCGTTACGGGCGGCTGAGGCCTGTCCGCGGTCCTTCCGGCGATGACCGGTCCGGTAGAGTGCTGCCCCGTGGCGCCTTCTGAACCCAAGCAGCTCGACCTGGGGGAGTACCTGCGGGTTCTGCGTCGTCGCAAGTGGGTCATCGTTCTGGCCGTGCTCCTCGTCGTGGGATCAGCGTTGGGAGCGTCAGCGGTGCAAACCCCGGTCTACGAAGCAACTGCCGAGGTGTTGCTCCAGTCCGACAAGACCGAGTCGTTGTTCCGGGACGAACAGGTGGTGCGAGCGGCCGAGACCGAGATACGGGTGCTCCAGAGCGCTCCGGTACGGCAAGCCGTGAGCGAGCAGTTGGGGATAAGCGCACCCGAGGTGACTGCTGATGCCATTCCTCAAACCGAGGTGTTCGAGGTGCAGGCCAGGGACGGAGATCCAGAACAGGCCGCTGTTGTGGCCAACGCCTATGTGACCGCCTACATCGACTACCGCCGCAAGCAAGCGGTCGACGACCTCCGCGCTGCCGGCGCCGAGATCCAGTCCCAGGTCGATGCCCTCCAACCCCAGATCGATGCGCTCACCGAGCAGATCTCCTCTGCTCCTGAGAAGGAGCGTGCGTCGGTCGAGCAGAACTTCGGACCGCGCCGAGATGCCCTGGTCAGCCAGCAGTCCGTGTTTAAACAGCAGCTCAATCAGCTCCAGGTGTCCACCCCATTGGTCAAGGGCGGTGCGCAGCTGATCAACCCGGCGACACCCCCAACCGACCCGGTCGAGCCCTTGCCGCTGCGTAACGGGCTCCTCGGCCTGGGAGTCGGCCTGCTGGTCGGGATCAGCCTAGCCTTCGTGTTCGACCGTCTGGACGACACCATCAACGGCAAAGACGGTCTGACTCGAGCAGCACCGGGCATCCCGGTCATGGGCATGATCCCAATAGCGAGCGGGTGGAGGAAGAAGTCTGACGCCCAACTTGTGTCTCTGAGGGAGCCGAACTCGCCGGTCGCCGAGGCCTACCGGTCACTGCGGACCTCGATCAGCTTCCTTGGCATCGACCAGGACGTCCGCACCATCCAGGTCACCAGCCCGAGTGCTTCCGAGGGCAAGAGCGCAACCGTCGCCAACCTGGCGCTGGCGCTGTCCCGTGCGGGGAAGCGGGTGGTGGTCCTGAGCTGCGACCTCCGCCGTCCCCGTGTCCATGAGTTCTTCGGGTTGTCCAACGACGTTGGCTTTACCACCGTGCTGGTGGGCGAGGTATCATTGTCGGAGGCGTTGCAGGAGGTTCCCGGCGAGGCGAACCTCGTGTTGCTCTCCTCGGGGCCGGTGCCGCCCAACCCGTCGGAGCTGCTCTCATCCAACCGAGCCGTCGAGGTGCTGACCGCCCTTCAACCTCGGGCCGATGTGGTGTTGATCGACTCGGCGCCGGTACTGCCGGTGACGGATGCGGCCGTGTTGGCGTCGCGGGGCTATCCCACGCTGCTGATCGCATCGGTGGGCAAGACGACCAGGAAGCGGGTGTCGAGGGCGATCGAGTTGCTGGGCCAGGTCGACGCTCGCATCGTCGGTGTCGTGCTCAACGGCGTCGGCCAGGACGACGAGATGGGTTACGGCTATGGCTACCGCTACAAGCAGCAGGCGTCATCAAAGGCCTCCCGTTCCCGAGAGCGAGCCGCTTCAGCTGCACCCTCGGAACCGCCGCTGGGAGTGAGCTTCTTCGACGACAACGAAGGGGAGGACGCTCATGGGCCTGAGGACGCGGTGGTCATGGCCGACGGGGCGCAAGCCGACGACGCCAGAACGGTCCTTCGGATGGAGCCGGCCGCGGAAAGGCGTCCCGGAAACGGCACGGGAGGAAGCGGTAGCTGCCTACAACTGCTCCACCCGGTGGCCGCTGAGCCGATGGCGGGTGTCGAGCACGTAGCGGGCGTTGGTGGCGACGGCGTCGAGGTCGAAGTCGTCGTGGTCGGTGAGCAGGATGACGGCGTCGGCGGCGGCCAGCTCCTCAGCGCTGAAATCGACCAGCCGCACTCGGGTGTCGACGTGGCCGATGGCCACGTGGGGATCGACGGCTCGAACCTCGGCGCCTAGCGCCAGCAGGCGCTCGGCCACGACCAGGGCTGGTGACTCCCGGGCGTCGCTGGTGTTGCGCTTGTAGGCCAGGCCGAGCAGCAGGACCCGACTGCCGTTGACCGCCTTTCGCGCGCGGTTGAGGGCCACGACCAGGCGTTTGACCACGTAGTCAGGCATGTGATCGTTGACGTCGTTGGCCAACTCCACGAACCGGAACGAGTGGCCCAGCCTCCTGCGAACCCGCCACGACAGGTAGCTGGGATCGATGGGCAGGCAGTGGCCCCCTACGCCGGGTCCGGGAGTAAAGCGCAGGTAACCGAAAGGCTTGGAGGATGCGGCATCGATGGCCTCCCACACGTCGATGCCCAAGTCGGCGGCGAACATGGCCAACTCGTTGACCAGGGCGATGTTGACGTGGCGGAACGTGTTCTCCAAGAGCTTGGTCAGCTCAGCCTCCTTGCAGCCCGACACCGGCACGGTCTTTTCCACCAGCCGGTCATAGAAGCCCTGCACGGCGGCAAGTGATGCCGGGTCGATCCCAGAGACGACCTTGGGGGTGTTGGCCAGGCCCCACTCGGGATTTCCCGGGTCGATGCGCTCCGGGCTGTAGCCGAGATGGAAGTCGCGGCCGGCGGTGAGGCCTGATCTCTCCTCCAGGATGGGAGCGACCAGCTCTTCGGTGGTGCCCGGGTAGGTGGTGGACTCGAGCACGACCGTTGCGCCCGGGCGCACGCAGCTTCCCAGCATGACGGCAGCCCCCTCGATGTAGGACAGGTCGGGGTTGCCGTCCCGCAGTGGCGTGGGGACGGTGATCACGGCGACATCGAAGTCTGCGCAGGCCTTGGGTTCGCTCGAGGGCCGGTAACGACCGGAGGCGAGGGCCCCAGCCAGGGTTCCGGCCGCTATGTCCTCCACGTAGGAGTTACCATCAGCGAGGCTTCGGACCCGCTCGTCGTTGGTCTCGAAGCCAACCACGTCGAGCCCTGCCTCCACCGCTCGCATGGCCAGCGGCAGCCCGACGTAGCCCTGGCCGACGATCACGGTTCGCTCGGTCACGGCGCAGAGTGTAGGGGGCGGCCCGGCTCGGCTGCCCGACCCTTGGTCCACTGAGAGGATCCTGGGGAAAGGCCGCCGGCCTAAGATTGCCGCCATGTCATCATCCAGTTCCGGCCTGGTTGACCAGGGCGGCCGGGCCAAGGCCGCCGCCCGTGTGCTGGCTCTGGCTTCCACCGTGGCCAAGGACGCCGCCCTGCACATCGCCGCCGACCTGCTGGTGGAGCGCACCGCCGACATCCTCGCCGCCAACGCCGAGGACGTGACTCGGGCCGAAGCGGTAGGGACCACCGCCACCGTGGTCGATCGCCTGCGGCTCACCCCCGAGCGGGTGGCGGCCATGGCCGTCGGCCTGCGCCAGGTGGCCGCCCTGGCCGATCCCGTGGGCCAGGTGGTGGACGGCTGGGTGCGGCCCAACGGTCTGCGCATCAGCCAGGTCCGGGTGCCCCTCGGCGTGGTGGCCATCGTCTACGAGAACCGACCCAACGTCACCAGCGACGCCTTCGGGCTGTGCCTGAAGTCGGGCAACGCCGCTTTCCTACGGGGGTCGTCAGCGGCCATCTCCTCCAACCGGGCCATCGCCGCTGTGGTGCGGGAGGCGCTGGCCAAGGCCGACCTGCCCGAGGACGCCCTGGTGCTGGTCGACGACACCAGCCGGGAGGCCGCCGTTGAGTTCATGCGCCTACGTGACTGCATCGACGTGCTCATCCCCCGGGGCGGCCCATCACTCATCGCCGCCATCCTCGAGCACGCCACCGTCCCCGTGGTCATCGACGGCGACGGCAACTGCCACGTCTACGTCGACGCCGCCGCCGACCTCGACATGGCCGAGGTCATCGTGGTCAACGCCAAGACCCAGCGCCCTTCGGTGTGCAATGCGGCCGAGTCGCTGGTGGTGCATCAGGACGTGGCCGAGGCCTTCCTCCCCCGGGTGGCGGAAGCCCTGGAGGGGGTCCAGCTGGTGGGCGATGCCGCATCCCGGGCCATCGTCTCTTCCATCGCCCCGGCCACCGACGAGGACTTCGCCACCGAGTTCCTCGACATGAAGATGAGCGTGGCCGTGGTTGCCACCCTCGACGCCGCCATCGAACACGTCAACCGCTACAGCACCGGCCACAGCGAGGCCATCGTCACCACCGACCTGGTCGCCGCCACCCGCTTCACCCACGAGGTCGATGCCGCCGCCGTGCTGGTCAACGCCTCCACCCGCTTCGTCGACGGCGAGCGCTTCGGCTTCGGCGCCGAGATCGGCATCAGCACCCAGAAGCTCCACGCCCGTGGGCCCATGGGCCTTCGCCAGCTGACCACCACCAAGTACGTCGTCCACGGCGACGGCCACATCGTCGGCTAGCCGCTCGGGTCACGGGTGCGCCAAGCGGCGCACCCTCTACGCTGGTGCCCATGTCGCTTCCGACCCCGGTGGTCACGGAGCAGGGCTTCCTTCACCACCACCGGCCGGCGTCGTTGCGAGTCCTTGCCGATGCCGAGCTCCTCATCCGTCCTGATCTGGTCAAGCGACCCGACATCCAGGTCGTCGACGAGCGCGAGGTGGGCGGAGCGAGGGTCACCGGTGTGCCCCTGCTAGTCGTCGAGATCCATTCACCGTCGACCAAGATCCTCGACCTCACCGAGAAGCGTCACGTCTACGCCGAAGCCGCCATCCCCGCCTACTGGCTCGTCGACCCCGATGCCGAGACGATCACGGTCCTCGAGCTGGTCGATGGGGAGTACGTGGAGCGAGCCGTCCCCCGCCGTCCAGGGTGGTCGGAGCACAGATGTGGCGCCTCCGTTGTGACCGCGTGAGCCGCTGCATGGAGGAAAGGTCTTCCTACCGTGGTAGGTGCTCCCACGGTAGGATCAAGATGTGGGAGTCGAGAAGACGAGTGTGTCGTTCGAGCTCGAGCTCGGTGAGGCGGTCCGCTCCTCGGCGACTGCCACCTGATAGAGCGTGTCGGCCTGGCTCGCAGCGACGAACCGGCGACACGGCGCCGCCTGAGGTGGGCCTGGTGCTGGACTCGGGAAGGCTGATCGCCTTCGACCGTAGGAATCGGGATGTCGCCGCGTTCATCCGCTGACTTGGATCGGATCTGGCAGCTGCGCGAGAACGTCTCCCCCTACGACGCCGCCTACGTGGCGCTTGGCGTCGCCCTCGTCACCGCCGACCGCCGTCTCAGCCACGCCCCGGAAATCGGCTGCCAACTGGTGGTGTTGGGGTCCTCGCCCAGCTGACCACTCGGTACCCTAGGCGGGTGAGCGAACGGTTTCTGAACATCGACGCGGTGCGAGCCGGGTTGGCCGGCGCCGGCTACCTGGCCGACGATGCCATCGCCACTGCCGTCTACCTCGGCCAGGCCCTGGGCAAGCCGGTGCTGGTCGAAGGCCCGGCGGGCACGGGCAAGACCGAGCTGGCCAAGTCGGTGGCGGCCATGACCGGCGCCCGGCTCATCCGCCTCCAGTGCTACGAGGGCCTGGACGAGTCCAAGGCCCTGTATGAGTGGAACTACCGCAAGCAGCTCCTGCACATCCAGGCCAGACGGGTCTCCGACCCCGAGACCGGCACGGCCGGCGCCGGGGGCGGGGACGATGTCGAAGCCGAGCTGTTTTCCGAGGAGTTCCTGCTCACCCGCCCGCTGCTGGAAGCCATCCGGGCGACCGAGACGGTGGTGCTGCTCATCGACGAGGTCGACCGTCTGGAAGTGGAGACCGAAGCACTGCTGTTGGAGGTCCTGTCCGACTACCAGGTGTCGATCCCCGAGCTCGGCACCGTCACCGCAACCCAGGTCCCGCTGGTGTTCCTCACCTCCAACAACACCCGGGAACTGTCCGAGGCGCTCAAGCGCCGGTGCCTGTACCTGCCGCTGGACTACCCCGACGTCGAACGGGAGCGGGCCATCGTGGTGGCCAAGGTGGTGGGCGTCTCCGAGCGCCTGGCCGACCAGGTCGCCCGCGTCGTGCGCTCGCTGCGGGCGCTCGACCTGCACAAGCCACCGTCGGTGTCGGAGACGCTCGACTGGGCCCGCACCCTGGTGTTGCTCAGCATCGAGGCCGTCGACATCGAGCAGGCCCGCGAGACGCTTCCCCTCCTCCTCAAGCACCGTGGCGACTTGGCGAAGGCGGCCAAGTCGCTCACCGCCAGCGGGATCGACTGAGGTGCTGGGCGTCCTGGCCGGCTTCGTCACCGAGCTGCGCCGCGCCGGGCTGCCGGTGTCGATGACCGAGCACGTCGACGCCGCCAGGGCACTCACCACGGTTCCCCTCGACGATCGATCGGCGTTCAAGGCCGCCCTGGCCGCCACGCTGGTCAAACAGGCGGCCCACCGAGAGGTGTTCGACACCGTCTTCGACGTTTGCTTCTCGCCCGCCTCCGCCAGCTCGCTCGACCATGAGATGCCTGCCGACGGTTCCGACGACCTGGCTGACCGGCTCGACCAGGCTCTGCGGGTGGGCGACCAGGCCCTGCTGGCCGAGCTGGCCCGAGTTGCCGTGGCCCGCCACGCCGACATCCGCACCGACCGGCGCATGGGTGGAGGCAGTCACGAGCTGTACCGCACCTTGCGCCAGCTCGACCTCGACTCCGCCCTCGGGCGCCTCCTCGACGAGCCTCTGCCGGCGGGCGCCGGCGGCCCGCTCGGCCCCCTTGACTACCGGCTCCACCACGAGGAGCTGGAGCTGCGGGCCGAGCGGTTGCGGCGGGAGATCGAGGCCGAGATCCGTCGCCGGCTGGTGGCCGAGAGAGGCGCCGGGGCCATTGCCCATGCCTTGCGCCGGCCGTTGCCCGCCGACATCGAGCTCATGCACGCCACCCGGGAGGAGCTGGCCCAGCTCCGCCGCTGCCTGCGCCCCCTGACCCGGACGTTGGCCGCTCGCCTGGCCCGCCGCCGCCGCCACCGCCGCCAGGGCCGCCTCGACATGCGGGCCACCGTCCGCCACTCGCTCGGCACCGGCGGCATCCCCGTAGAGCCCCGCTTCCGGCGGCCCCATCCGGCCAAGCCCGAGATCTGGGTGGTGGCCGACATCTCCGGTTCGGTGGCCGCCTTCGCCCGCTTCACCCTCGCCCTGGTGTACGCCATCAGTGGCGAGTTCTCCAAGGTGCGCTCGTTCGTGTTCATCGACGGGGTCGACGAGGTCAGCCGGTTCTTCGACGGCGCCGACGACTTCAACACCGCTCTGCGACGGCTCAACACCGAGGCTGACGTGGTGCGGGCCGAGGGCCACTCCGACTACGGCGCCGCCTTCGAGGCGTTCTGGGCCCGCTACGGTCCCGATCTGGGCCCCCGCACCACTGTGCTGGTCCTCGGTGACGCTCGCAGCAACTACCACCAGGCCCAGTCGTGGGTGGTGGGCGAGATGGCCCGGTCGGCCCGTCACCTCTACTGGCTGAACCCCGAGCCCCGCTCCTACTGGGACAGTGGCGACTCGGTGATGGGCGAGTACGCCGGCCACTGCGACGGCGTCTACGAGTGCCGCAACCTGCGCCAGCTCGCCCGTTTCGTCGAGGTGCTGGCGTGATTGAGACCACCCGGCTGCTGCTGGTGCGCCATGGGGAGTCGCGGGCCCAGGTCGACCGGGTGGTGGGCGGTCGCACCGGCTGCACTGGGTTGTCCGACCTGGGCCGGCGCCAGGTGGAAGCGCTGGCCCGGCGCTGGCAGGACGCAGGGGTCAGCGCCGACCGCCTGTTGTCGTCGACCCTGCCCCGGGCGGTGGAGACCGCTGAGCTGCTGGCCCCGGCCCTCGGTGGCCTGGCCGTGGAGCAGGACGTCGAGCTGTGCGAGCTGGAGCCGGGGGAGTGCGACGGGCTGAGCTGGGACGACTACCAGGAGCGCTACGGCGTCGACATGCGAGCCGACCCCTACGCCGTGCTCTCTCCCGGGGGTGAGAGCGTGGCCGGGTTCCTGCTCCGGGTCGGGGGGGCCTTGCACCGGATCGCCGTCGCCCATGCCGGCGCCACCGTGGTGACGGCCTGCCACGGAGGGGTGGTCGACGGATCGCTGGTGTGCTTCCTCGGCCTGGCCGTGCAGCGGGCCGCCGATCTGGACCTGCGCACCACCAACGGCGCCGTCACCGAGTGGCTGGTCGAGGTGGAGAAGGGCCGGCCTGTCCACTGGGCATTGCGCCGCTACAACGACGCCGCCCACCTCGAGGGCTTGGACAGAGGTGATAGCAGTGACGATCTGCCTTCGATCTGATCCTAGAGCCTGGGCCTCGGCCCTTGAGGGCTAGCCCCGGCGCTCCTGGGCCGGGTGTTCGACCTTGGAGAGGGTGCCGGCGGAGTTGATCAGGGCCACGTGGCTGAAAGCCTGGGGGAAGTTGCCGACCAGACGTTTGGCCCCCACGTCGTACTCCTCGGAGAGCAGGCCGACGTCGTTGCGTAGGTCGAGGAGGCGCTCGAAGAGGTCGCAAGCGTCATGGTGGCGCCCGAGGAGGTGCAGGCAGTCGGCCAGCCAGAAGGTGCACATGAGGAAGGCTCCCTCGTCGCCGGCCAGGCCGTCCTCGGTGCTCTCGGTGTTGTAGCGGCGCACGAAGCCGTCGACCACCAGCTCGGACTCGATGGCCTCGACGGTGCCCCGGATGCGCGGGTCGTCGGGGGGCAGGAAGCTCACCAGGGGCAGCATCAACAAGCTGGCGTCGAGGTTCTTGGAGCCGTAGTGCTGGACGAAGGTGTTGCGCTCGGCGTCGAAGCCCTTGGAGCACACATCGTCGTGGATCTCCGCACGCAGGCGGCGCCACTGATCGACGGGGCCGCTCAGACCGAAGTGCTCCACGCCGCTGACGGCCCTATCGAGAGCGACCCAGGCCATCACCTTGGAGTGGGTGAAGTGCTGGCGTCCCGAGCGCACCTCCCACAGGCCCTCGTCGGGTTGCTGCCACACCCGCTCGAGGTTGTGGAGCAGCGCCCGCTGCAGGTCCCATGCCGGCTCCTTGTTGTCGATGCCCACCTTGCGAGCCTGGTGCAGGGAGTCGAGGACCTCTCCGTAGACGTCGAGCTGGAACTGGGCCGAGGCGGCGTTGCCCACCCGCACGGGTGCCGAGCCCTCGTAGCCGGCAAGCCACGGGAGCTCCAGCTCCGGCAGCCGGCGCTCGCCGCTCACGCCGTACATGATCTGCAGATCGGCGGGGTCGCCGGCCACGGCCCGCAGCAGCCAGTTGCGCCACGCCCTGGCCTCGTCGGTGTAGCCCGAGGCCAGGAGGGCGTCGAGGGTGAAGGTTGCGTCCCGCAGCCACGAGAAGCGGTAGTCCCAGTTGCGCTCCCCGCCGAGGTCCTCGGGCAGCGAGGTGGTGGGGGCGGCGAGCACTGCCCCGGTGGGCTCGAAGGTCAGGGCCTTGAGCACGCAGAGGGAGCGCTGCACCGCCTCTTTCCACTCACCCTGGTAGGAGCCCTTCGCCGCCCACTCCCGCCACCAGCGGTCGGCACCATCGAGGGCGGCGAAGGGCTCGACCACCGGAGGCACGGGCTGGTGCGACGGGTACCAGCTGAGCACGAAGGGCACTTGGTCGCCCTGGCCCACGCTGAATCTGGCCACCGTGCGCATGTCCTCGCCGTGCACCTTCACCGGGGTGGACAGGCACAGGGCGTCGGGACCGCCCACCGCGCAGGTGCGGCCGTCGATCTTGCGCACCCACGGCTGGATGGAGCCGTAATCGAACCGGATCACCAGCTCCATGCGCATGTCGACTCGGCCCGACTCGCCCCGCACCACCCGCACCAGGTCGGGGCTGCCGTCCCGGGGCGGCATGCAGTCGACCACGGTGACAGCCCCGCTGGCGGTCTCGAAGCGGGTCTCGAGCACCAGACCGCCGTCACGGTAGGCCCGGCTGGTGCAGCGGCGGCCGTCGGCCGGCGCCAGCAGCCAGCGGCCGTGGTCGGGCGTGCCCAGCAGGGCGGCGAAGCAGGCGGGCGAGTCGAACCGGGGCAGGCACAGCCAGTCGACCGAACCCTGCGCCGACACCAGCGCTGCCGATTCGGTATCGCCCAGCAGGGCGTAGTCCTCAAGTGGAGAAGCCATGTCAGGGGTCTACCCGCCCTCCTCCTCGTTCTGGCCCCAGAAGCGCGGGGAAAATGTCTCGCTCCAGGGTCCAGAAGCGTCGGGCGGCTTCAACTCCCTCGGAGAAGCTCAGCCACCCGGAAGGCCAGGTCCAGGCTCTGGCGGGCGTTGAGGCGGGGGTCGCACATGGTCTCGTAGCGCTGGTCGAGCTGGCTGTCGAGGATCTCCTCGGCGCCCCCCAGGCACTCGGTGACGTCGTCGCCGGTCAGCTCCACGTGGACACCGCCGGGCCAGGTGCCCTCGGCCCGGTGGGCGGCGAAGAACCCGGTGAGCTCGGCCAACACCTGGTCGAGGTGACGGGTCTTGCGCCCGCCGGCGGCGGTGAAGGTGTTGGCGTGCATGGGATCACAGGCCCACACCACCGGGTGGCCGGCCGAGCGCACCGCCCGCAAGAGCGGCGGCAGCGCCTCCTCCACCACACCCGCGCCCATCCGGGTCACCAGGGTGAGCCGGCCCGGCACCCGCTCGGGGTTGAGCACGGCGCACAGCTCGAGCACCTCCTCGACGGTGGCCGATGGCCCGAGCTTGCAGCCCAGCGGGTTGGCCACCCCGGCGAGGAACCCGACGTGGGCCTGGTCAAGGCTGCGGGTGCGCTCGCCGATCCACAGGAGGTGGGCTGAGCAGTCGTACCAGTCGCCGGTGAGCGAGTCCGCCCGGGTGAGGGCCTCCTCGTAGCCCAGGATGAGTGCTTCGTGGCTGGTGTAGAAGTCGACCTGGTGGAGCTGGTGCTCAGCCTCGAGGTCGATCCCACAGGCGGCCATGAAGCGCAACGCCCTCTCGATCCCGTCGGCGACGACTTGGTAACGCCGGCCCTCCCTGCTGGATTCGACGAACTCCTGGTTCCAGGCGTGGACCTGGTTGAGGTCGGCGAAGCCCCCCTTGGTGAAGGCCCGTAGCAGGTTGAGGGTGGAGGCGGCCTGGTGGTAGGCGGTGAGCAGGCGGCTGGGGTCGGCCGTGCGGGCTTCGGCGGTGAAGGCGCTGTCGTTGACCATGTGACCGCGGAACGACGGTAGGTCAAGCTCACCCACCCGCTCCATGGGCGAGGAGCGTGGCTTGGCGAACTGCCCGGCGATGCGCCCCACCTTCACCACCGGTACGCCGGAGCTGTAGGTGAGCACCACCGCCATCTGCAGGATGAGCCGCAGCTTGTCCCGGATGGCGTCGGCGGAGAAGGCGTCGAAGGACTCGGCGCAGTCGCCGGCCTGGAGGAGGAACGCCTTTCCCTCGGCCACTGCGGCCAGACTGCCCGTCAGGGCCCGTGCCTCGCCGGCAAAGACCAGAGGCGGGTAGGTCGAGAGCTGCTTGAGGACCAGGTCGAGGGCAGACTCGTCGGGCCACTCGGGCTGCTGGGCCGCCGCCAGCTCGCGCCACGACAACGGCGACCATGACAGAGCCATAGCAACAGGGTGGCGGATCGAAGAGCGTTCGGCAACATGGTTCCGAAGATTCTCGAATGGTAAGTTTCTGCCATGCAAACTACCATCGATGGTGCTGGGCGGGTGGTGATCCCAAAGGCGATGCGCGACGAGCTGGGGTTGGGCCGGGGGGGGACGGTGGCCATCACCGTGCGCGAGGGCCGGATCGAGATCGAGCCCGCCCTGGTCGCCATGCGCGTGACCGAGACCGATGCTGGTCCGGTCATTGCGTCCGACGTCGAGCTGCCATCGCTGAGCGCCGAGGAGGTTCGAGCGACGTTGGAGCGGGTGCGGCGTTGAACGCCGTCGACACGAGCGTCGTCGTGCCGGCGGCGTCGCCATGGCACGACGACCACGCCGTGGCCCGGGCGGCGTGCGGTGAGGCCGACGTCCGACTGCCGGCCCACGTGGCCATCGAGACCTATGCCGTGCTGACCAGGCTGCCGCCGCCGCATCGGGTCTCGCCGACCGTCGCCCGGGATTGGTTGACTCGACGGTTCGGGGGTGCGCCGGTGTTGGCGCTGGCGACCGACCGTCACCTCCGCCTCCTGGATTCGGCTGCCAAGGGCGGCATTACCGGGGGTGCGGTGTATGACGCTCTGGTGGCGGCGACGAGCCAGGTGGCGGGTGCCGTCCTCCTCACCCTCGACCGCCGAGCGGCACGCACCTATGAGGCGATGGGGGCGTCCTACCGGTTCCTGCGATAAGGCCCGCGCCGGCCCTCAGCCGGAGCGGTCGGGGCCGGCGTGGAAGATGGTGAGGCGCAGCGCCACTCGGCGCTCCCGTTCCATGGCTGCCCGGTAGCCGTCCCAGTCGGGGTGCTCGCCAGAGGCCGCCCGGTAGTACTCGACCAGCACGTCGAGCGCCTCTGGCCGACCGACGATCTCCACCTCGCCGTCGATTTGGATCCACGGTCCGTAAAAGCCGTCGCTGATGACGCACAACGACGCCTGCGGGCGACGTTGGAGGTTCTTGGTCTTCATTGCCGTTTCCCGGCTGCTCACCACCACCCGGCCCTCGCCATCCACGGCGGTGACCACCGGGGAGGACTGGGGGCGGCCGTCAGCGCGCTGGGTGATGAGGATGGCCCGGTGGTTGTCCCTTATGAAGTCTCTGGCTCGATCAGCGTCCACAGGTGGGCCGGCACCGCCGCCGGGATCAGGCGGCGGCGATGCTGTCGGCGTCGAGCTTGAGCTCATCGACGGCCCGCTTCACGATCCGCCGGGCCGCCTCAGCGGTGACCCCGAGGACCTCGCCCACCTCCCGGAAGCTGTGCTTCTGGCCGTCGGCCAGCCCGAAACGGTGCTCAACGGCGACCCGGGCCCGGGGCTCGAGCCGGCCGAGCAGGCCGGTGACCATCTCCTCTTGCATCTGCTCGACGACGACCTGCTCGGGACCGGGCAGGGAGTCGGGCAACAGGTCGACCAGCTCCTGCTCGCCATCCTCACCCACGGTGCGGTCCAGGCTGGTGGGGGTGGCCAGGCGGTGGAGGTTGGCCAACTCGTCGTCGAGCTCGTCGCCCTCGCCCGAGACCGCCCGCAGCGCAGCCCGGAGCTGGGCCGAGCGCTCGCTCGGGAGCCGGACCAGGTTGGCCTTCTGGTCGAGGGCCCGGCCGATGGCCTGGCGGATCCAGAAGGTGGCGTAGGTCGAGAACTTGAAGCCCTTGCGCCAGTCGAACTTCTCGACGGCGTGCTCGAGGCCGAGGTTGCCCTCCTGGATGAGGTCGAGGAGGTCCATCCCCGGGGGCAGGGGGTACCGGCGGGCGATGCTGACCACCAACCGCAGGTTGGCCCGGATGAAGTAGTCACGAGCCCGGGCCGCCTCTCGGATGGCCCGCTTGCACGTCACCACCTCGGCCCGTGCCGACCCCCCCACATCCAGGCGAGCCTGGGCGTTACGCCCGGCCTCGACCTTCTGGGAGAGCTCTCGCTCCTGGGCGGCATTGAGGAGGGGGACGAGCCCGATCTCATGGAGGTATTGTCCGACTGAGTCTCTCATTGTACCTGTTCCAACCAAGCTGACGTCGATGTCATTCCCCCAGCTCAGGAAAATGACGGTGGGATGGCCCGAGAACTCGGACGAGGCATCCTCATGTATACGAACGACAAGGGGGCTTTGGACGTTCCCAATCTTTGCCTTGGCATACCCCGCCAGGCCGTGGGTGACTCCCGGCGCCGGGGCGTGTAGGCATTGGGCGATGATCGAGGAGCCGGTCCTGTTGCCCGATGAGCCGGTGACCTCCGTGCAAGCTTACGTCAGCCGGCGCCGGGGGGGCCAGGCATTTGCCAGGGCGACGTCACTGGGGCCGGGTGCCACCATCAAGGAGATCAGCCTCTCGGGCCTGCGGGGCCGGGGCGGCGGCGGGTTCCCCACCGGGCGGAAGTGGTCGGGGCTGCGGGGGCAAGGGGCAGGTGCCGGCGACCGCTTCGTGGTGTGCAACGGGGCCGAGGGCGAGCCGGGCACGTTCAAGGACCGGGCCATCTTGCGTCGTGATCCCTACCAGGTGGTGGAGGGCGTCGCCGTGGCGGCGGCGACGGTGGGGGCGGCCGGCGCCTACCTGTGCATCAAGGAGAAGTTCACCAGGGAGATCGCCGGGTTGTCGACGGCGCTGGGGGAGATGGCTGGCGCCGGCCTGGCCGGGGACATCCCCATCACCTTGGTAAGTGGTCCCGATCACTACCTCTACGGCGAGGAGAAGGGGCTGCTCCAGGCAATCGAGGGTGACGCCCCCCTGCCCCGCATGCTGCCTCCCTACGTCCATGGCCTGTTCGCCACCGGCCCCCAGATGGGCTGGTCGGCCCGACCCCAGGCCTACGGCGTGGGACCCGAGGCGGCCCTCGACGACGAGGAGCAGCCCCGGTCCAACCCCACCCTGGTCAACAACGTGGAGACCCTGGCCGCGGTCACCCACATTCTCACCCGGGGCCCGGAGTGGTACCGGTCGATGGGAACGCCGGACTCGCCGGGTTCGGTGGTGGTCACGGTGGTGGGCGACGTGCGCCGCCCGGCGGTGGCCGAGGTGGAGCTCGGCCGGTCCCTGGGCGAGGTCATCGAGGAGCTCTCCGGCGGGGTGGCGCCGGGTCGGCGGATCAAGGCGGTGTTCTCCGGGGTGGCCAACGGCGTGATCAGGGGCGACCAGCTCGACGTGGCCATGAGCTACGAGGGCCTGGCCGCCATCGACAGCGGCCTGGGTTCGGCCGGCTTCATCGTCTACGACGACACTGCCGACATGGTCAGCGTGGCCAGGCTGTTCTCCCGCTTCCTCTACGTGGAGTCCTGCGGGCAGTGCCCGGCCTGCAAGTTCGGCACCGGCGAGGTCACCAGCTACCTGGAGCGCATCGAGGCGGGCGGTGGTAGCGGCCTCGACGTGGAGGTGATCGGGCGCCGGCTGGAGACGGTCACCGATGGCAACCGTTGCTACCTGCCCGTCGAGGAGCAGCTCGTCATCGCCAGCATCCTGCGGGAGTTCCCCGAGGACTTCGCCGCCCGCCTGGAAGGCCGGGTACCGCCGCTGCGGGCCTATGCCCTCCCCAAGGTCGACGACCTCGACGACGGCACCGTGACCTACGACCGCGCCCAGGAGCGCAAGCAGCCCGACTGGACCTACGCCCCCGAACCGGGCCGGCCCGGGTCGGCGTGACCCTGGGCTGATGCCAGTGGAGCTGGGCCAGGGGTTGTTCACCGACCTCTACGAGCTGACCATGGCCTCCAGCTACCACGGCCACGGGCTCGACTCGCCGGCCACCTTCGACCTCTTCGTGCGCCGCCTGCCCCCCGAGCGGCACTTCCTCCTGGCCTGCGGGCTCGACCAGGCACTGACCTTCCTGGAGCGACTGCGCTTCGACGCCAGTGCCCTTGACCACCTGGCCTCGCTGGGCCTGTTCGACCACTCGTTCCTGGACCGGCTGTCGGAGCTGCGCTTCACCGGCGAGGTGTGGGCCGTCCCCGAGGGGGAGGCCGCCTTCGCCGGTGAGCCGCTGCTGCGGGTCACGGCACCACTGGTGGAGGCCCAGGTGGTGGAGACGGCGCTGTTGAACCTCGTCGCCCACTCCACCATGGTCGCCTCCAAGGCAGCCCGGATGGCGCTGGCCTGCGGCGAGCACCACTTCGTCGACTACTCGTCGCGGCGTGACCACGGTCCTGACGCCGCCCTGCTCGGCGCTCGGGCCGCCTACGTGGGCGGGGCCGCGGCCACCTCGCTGGTGCTGGCCGGCCAGGCCTTCGGGCTTCCCCTCAGCGGCACCATGGCCCACTCCTACGTCACCCGCTTCGCCTCGGAGCACCAGGCCTTTGTGGCCTTCGCCCGCTCCTTCCCTG
This sequence comes from Acidimicrobiales bacterium, assembly GCA_051005375.1. Taxonomy (GTDB): domain Bacteria; phylum Actinomycetota; class Acidimicrobiia; order Acidimicrobiales; family CADCSY01; genus JADDRA01. The sequence continues at coordinate 3,725 of JBPCJK010000143.1, read as the reverse complement.
ATGGAGCCACCCTGCTCATCGACACCTACGACACCGAGCAGGGCGCTCGCACCGTCGTCGACGTGGCCGGGGAGCTGGCGGGCGAGGGGGTGAGCATCCGGGCTGTGCGCATGGACTCCGGCGACCTGGCGAGGATGGCCCACTCGGTGCGGGCCATCCTCGATGAGGGAGGGCTGGGCGACTTGCGCATCGTGGCCTCCGGCGATCTGGACGAGCACGCCATCGTCGAGCTGCTGGCCGGCGGCGCCCCCATCGACGACTTCGGGGTCGGGACCCAGCTCGGGACCAGCGCCGACGCCCCCTGGCTGGGGGCGGTGTACAAGCTGGTGGACGACGTCGATGGCCCCAAGGCCAAGCGCTCGGCAGGCAAGGCCAACCTGCCAGGGCGCAAGCAGGTGTGGAGGGTCTGCGGAGGTGACGGGCGCTACCACCACGATGTGGTGGCCCTGGCCGGCGAGGTGCTCGAGGAGGGCCAGCCGGTGCTCGAGGAGGTCATGGCCGGGGGGGCCCGATCCCAGCCGGCACCGTCGATGGACGAGCTGGCTGAGCGGGCCAGGGCCACCCTGGCCGCCCTGCCTGAAGGCTTGCGCCGTCTCGACGCCGGCGGCGACCCCTACCCGGTGGCCACCAGCCCGGCCCTGGCCGCCCTGGCCGACCAGGTCTCGAGCGGGATCGACCGGTAGCCGTGCCCGATGGCGGCGGCCTCCGTGGCTGAGCGGATTGGGCTGTTCGGGGGGACCTTCGACCCCATCCACGTCGGGCACCTGGTCACCGCCGTCAACGTGCGCCACGAGCTTGACCTCGACCGGGTGCTGCTGGTGGTGGCCAACGATCCCTGGCAGAAGGCGGCGCTGCCCGTCACCCCCGCCCCGGACCGCCTGGCCATGGTGGAGGCGGCGGTGGCCGAGGTGGCCGGCATCGAGGCCAGCGCCCTGGAGATCGACCGGGGGGGTTCGTCTTATACCGCCGAAACCCTCGAGGCGCTGCACGGGCGCCACCCCGGCGCCGAGCTGTGCGTCATCCTCGGCAGCGACGCCGCCGCCCAGCTCCCCACCTGGGAGCGGGTCGACGAGGTCCGGGCCCTGGCCACCCTGGTGGTGGTGACCCGCCCCGGCGCCGACACCCTCGCGCCACCCCCGGGCTGGGACCACCGCCTGGTCGAGGTGCCCCGTCTCGAGGTATCCAGCACTGACCTGCGGGCCCGCATCGGCGACGGTCGTCCCCTCGACTGGCTGGTCACCGATCCAGTGGTTCGCGTGATTCGGGAGCGGGGTCTGTACGCTGTCGCCCACATGAGCCGGCGACCACCGAAGGCAACGTCCTGAGCCGAGAGCCCGAGCACGAGAGCCGGTCTGCTGCGGCAGTGTCGGCAGTGCCGGATGCGCCAGGCGCGCCAGGAGGATCCCCGGGCGACTCCGCCGAGCGGGCCGGTCTGGCGGCACAGGCGGCGTGGTCCAAGCAGGGGACCGACGTCGTGGTCCTGGAGGTGGGCCGGGTGCTCGCCATCGTCGACTGGTTCGTGGTCACCAGTGCGGCCAACGTCCGCCAGGCCCGCACCATCGCCGAGGAGGTCGAAGAGCAGCTCCGCCGCCACGACGGCACCGGCGTGCTGCGCACCGAGGGGGCCGACGACGCCCGTTGGATCCTGCTCGACTTCGGCGACGTGGCCGTGCACGTGTTCTCCGAGGAGGCCAGGGAGTACTACGACCTAGAGCGCCTTTGGGCTGACGTGCCCCGGCTCGACTGGCACGACGGCGATGATCCCTCCGCTCTGGCCCCAGGAACGGTCGGGAAAGCGACCACTGGTGCTGCCGGAACGGAGTAGCGGTTAGGCGGCAGCCGTAGCGTCAGCAGTCGAGCGCGGTGGCAAGCGCGGTGCACATCTCGTGCCGCCGTTCCGGCCCGAGGGCACCAAGGCGCCGTACGAGGAGCGATTTCGGGAACGTGGGCAAGTTGTCCATCTACCGCCGCAGCGAGCCTCAACCTGCCAGGGCCAGGCAGTGCACGGGTGCCAGAGGCTCGGCCAGGGCCTGCCAGGTGGCGGCCCCGTCGGTCGACCCGAAGACGCCGTCGACGGTGGCGCAGGCCACGGTGGCACCGTGCGCCACCAGGCAGCCGGTGTCGATGTTGGCGGTGAACCACTCGGGCAGGCCCGCTCGGCAGCGCTCGAAGGCGCCATCAGCGTGGAGTGGGCGACGGTAGAGGGCGGAGCGGTCGGTTCGGGGACCGGTGGAGGCGGAGATCACCACCGTGTCGCCGGCGACGGTGACGGCGACGGCGACGGCGCGGGAGTAGGTGGCGTGGAGGCCCTCGTCGTCGATGCGCCACGTCCGGCCGTGGTCAGTGCTCACGGCCAGTCCCTCGGCGCAGGGCGCCAGCACCAGGTCAGGGGCGGCGCCAGCCAGCACCTGGTGGACGTCGGCGTGGAGGTCCAGGCCGGTGGGCTGCCATGATCGGCCTCCGTCGGCGGAGGTGATGATCCCGCCCACGTGGACGTTGGCGAACAGTGTGGCGCCGGCAGCCGAGAGCCACCGGGTGTCGGGTGGACCTCCCCACGGGGTGTACCACTGGTCGCGGCCCTCCACCCGCTCGAAGCCGGCGACCGGCTCGAGGGCGCCGGCCCGATCGCCCGCGTCGCCCTCGTCGGCAGGGCGGAGCCAGGCCAGGCCGGCTTCGGCGGTGCCGACGAGCAGCCCGCCGGCGGTGGGCAGCAGGCAGGTCGCCTCCGGCTCGACCGAGTGGGTCCGGCGCTCCCAGTGGTGGGGATCGGCCTGTGAGTGCCACAGCTCACCTCGGTCGACGATGGCCCACCATCCGTCATCACCTCGGCTCAGGCCGGTGACGGTGTGGCCGGCCAGGGCGATGGGTCGGGGCTCGCCGGCGCCGGCCTGGAGCAATCCGTCGTCGGTGCCCATCAGCACGCTGGTCATCACCGTCAAGCGTACGGCGTTGACCGCCATCAGCGCTCAGACCTTGAGGACGATGACGCCAGGGAGGTCGTCGAAGTCGTTGTCCCGGGATGCGAGCGCGGCACCGTGGGCCAGCGCGCTGGTGGGCGACTTCAAACACGTCCGTCGCATGTCGGCTACGGCTCGGCCAGGACGGCCTCGGCGTCGACGATCTCGTAGGCGTAGCCCTGCTCGGCCAGGAAGCGCTGGCGGTTGGCGGCGAAGTCCTGGTCGTTGGTGTCGCGCGAGACCACGGTGTAGAAGTGCGCTTGGCGGCCGTCGGACTTGGGCCGCAGGATGCGGCCGAGGCGCTGCGCCTCCTCTTGGCGGCTGCCGAAGGTGCCCGACACCTGCACGGCCACGGTGGCGTCCGGCAGGTCGATGGAGAAGTTGGCCACCTTGGACACCACCAGCACGCGAACCTCCCCGCGGCGGAAGGCCTCGTAAAGAGCCTCCCGCTCGACCACCGGCGTCTTCCCCGTGATGAGCGGCATCTGGAGCCGGTCGGCCAATGCGTCGAGCTGGTCGAGGTAGGCACCGATGACGAGCGTTGGCTCGTCGGGGTGGCGGCGGAGCACGGCGTCCACCACGGCCAGCTTGGACGCGGCCGTGGAACCCACCCGGTAGCGCTCCTCGGACTCGGCCACGGCGTCGGCCATGCGCTCCTCGTCGGTCAGTGTGACCCGGACCTCGCGGCAGACCGCGGGGGCGATCCAGCCCTGGGCCTCGATGTCGCGCCATGGGGCGTCGTAACGCTTGGGCCCGATGAGGCTGAAC
>JBPCJK010000142.1:0-9209 GCA_051005375.1 Acidimicrobiales bacterium | reverse complement strand
CGCCGCCGACCTGGCCAAGGGTCACCCCGGCGCCCAGGCGTGGGACGACGCCCTGTCGAAGGCTCGCTTCGACTTCCGCTGGGAGGACCAGTTCAACCTGGCCATGGACCCGGAGACGGCTCGGTCCAACCACGACGCCTCTCTCCCCGCCGACGCCGCCAAGTCGGCCCACTTCTGCTCCATGTGCGGCCCCCAGTTCTGCTCCATGCGCATCAGCCACGATGTGCGAGACCGGGCTGACGCCGCCGACGCCGCCGCTACGGCTGCTGCTGCTGCTGCTGCTGCGGCGGCGGCGGCTGGCGGTGCCGCTGCTGCTGCCGCTGCCGGCGGCGGTCCCACCCGTGGCCACGACACCTGAGGAGCCGGAAGGGAACCGCCTGGCCCGCCTGCACGTCGTCACCGTGGCCGGTACTGACGAGCAGGTTGTGGACAGGGTCGAGGCAGTGCTGGCGGCCGGGGCGCCGCTGGTCCAGCTGCGGTGCAAGTTCGGCACCGACCGGGCTCGGTGGCTCCTGGCGGCCGAGGTGGTCCGGCGCTGCCAGCGGGTCGGGGCCAGCTGCGTGGTGAACGACCGGACCGACATCGCCGCCGCGGCGGGCGCCGACGGGGTCCACCTGGGCGCCGACGACCTGCCTGTGGCCGCCGCCCGGCGCATCCTCGGCGCCGGCGCCCTGGTGGGCGCCACCCGCCGTGACCCCGATGCCGGCCGCCAGGCCGAGGGCCAGGGTGCCAGCTACCTGGGGGTGGGGCCGGTGTACGCCACCACCACCAAGGCGGGCTTGCCGGAACCGATCGGGCTGCGAGGGGTGGCGCGGGTGGTCGCCGCCGTGGGGTTGCCGGTCATCGCCGTCGGTGGGGTGACGACGGATCGGGTGGGCGCGCTTCTGGACGCCGGCGCCCACGGAGTGGCGGTGTCAGCGACCGTGTTCGCGGGGTCCGGTGTCCGGGCCACCACCGCCGAACTGGCTGCCGCCATCGACGCCTGGGCGACCGGCCCCCGATGAGGGTCGTCGTGGTCGGGGGCGGGGTCATCGGACTGAGCATCGCCTGGCGGGCCGCCGTTCGGGGGATGGCGGTCATCGTCGTCGACCCGTCGCCCGGCCAGGGGACGTCGAACGTGGCTGCGGGGATGCTGGCCCCGGTGACCGAGGTGCACTACGGCGAGGAGGCACTCCTCGAGCTCAACCTCGACTCCAGCCGCCGCTATCCGGGCTTCGTCGCCGCCCTGGAGGATGCCTCCGGTGTGGCCACCGGCTACCGGGCATCAGGGACGATCACCGTCGCTCGTGATGCCGACGACCTGGCGGCGCTGGACGAGCTGGTCCGCTTCCAACTCGGTCTTGGGCTGGACGTCCAGCGCCTGGGCAGTAGGGAGCTCCGCCAGCTCGAGCCCGGGTTGGCGCCGAGCGTGCGGGGAGGCGCTCTGGTGTCCGGTGACCATCAGATCGACCCCCGACGCCTGGTATCGGCGCTGCTTGGAGCCTGCCGCCGCCGGGGTGTGGCGGTGCGCCGGGAGCGGGCCGTCGCCGTCCGGCAGGGGGGAGTGGTCGAGATGGAGAGCGGCGAGACCGAGGCGGGCGACGCCCTCGTGATTGCGGCCGGGTGCTGGTCGGCCGGGTTGGGAGCGATGCCAAGAGAGATGATGGACCTGCCGGTGCGGCCGGTGAAGGGGCAGATCCTGCGCCTCCGCGGACCCGCCGAGCAACCGCTGACCACCCACAACGTCCGTGGGCTGGACGTCTACATGGTGTCCCGGGCGGACGGTGAGGTGGTCGTGGGTGCCACCGTGGAGGAGCGGGGGTTCGACACCACGGTGACCGGCGGGGCCGTGTTCGAGTTGCTGCGGGCCGCGGTGGAGCTGGTCCCCGAGGTGGGCGAGCTGGCCCTGGTGGAGACGTCCGCAGGGCTGCGTCCCGGCACCCCCGACAACGCCCCGCTGCTGGGAGCGACCGGTGTCGACAGGGTGGTGCTGGCCACCGGCCACTACCGCAACGGGATCCTGCTCGCCCCCGTGACCGCCGACTCGGTGGTCGAGCTGCTAGTCACCGGTGAGACCCCCCCAGAGATCGCCCCCTTCACGCCGCGGCGCTTCGGGTGGGCGGCGTTCGATCAGGTGGGCTTCGAGCAGGTGACAACGTGAACGTGGTTGTCAACGGTGAGGCCCGCTCGGTGGCGGAGCGGGCCAGTGTGGACGACCTCGCTCGCGCCCTGGGGGCGTCAGCGACGGGCGTGGCCGTGGCCGTGAACGAGGAGGTCGTGGCCCGCAGCGCCTGGGCCACGACGGGGCTCAGCGACGGCGACCGCGTCGAGGTGCTCGGCGCCATGCAGGGAGGATGAGCGACATGGTTGAGGCAGATGCCCTGGTCATCGCCGGCGAGAAGTTCGGGTCCCGGCTGATCCTCGGCACCGGAGGCGCCGCCAGCCTGGAGGTTCTCGAAGCCTCACTGGTGGCGGCGGGAGCGGAGATGGCCACGGTGGCCCTGCGCCGGGTGGACCCCAAGGCCACGGGCTCGGTGCTGGACGTGCTCCGCCGTACCGGGGTCCGGCTGCTGCCCAACACCGCCGGGTGCTTCACCGCCCGTGACGCCGTGCTCACCGCCAAGCTGGCTCGGGAGGCGTTCGAGACCGACTGGGTGAAGCTCGAGGTCATCGGCGACGACCGCACCTTGTTGCCCGACGCCGTGGAGCTCCTCGACGCTGCCGAGCAGCTGGTCGACGACGGCTTCGTAGTGCTGGCCTACACCAACGACGACCCCGTCCTCGCCCGCCGTCTGGAGGCTACGGGCTGCGCCGCGGTCATGCCCCTGGGTTCCCCCATCGGCAGCGGCGCCGGCATCCGAAACCCCTACAACCTGGCCATCATCGCTGAGCGGGCCGAGGTCCCGATCATCCTCGACGCCGGCGTGGGTACGGCGTCGGACGCCGCCCTGGCCATGGAGCTGGGATGTGACGCCGTGCTGCTGGCCACCGCGGTGACCAGGGCCCGGGAACCGGTGTGGATGGCCGAGGCCATGGGCAAAGCGGTAGAGGCGGGCTGGTTGGCCCGCCGCGCCGGTCGCATCCCCCGTCGCCGCTACGCCGAGGCGTCGACCCCCACCGAGGGTCTGCCCGAGTGGGGCTGAGTGGTTCTTTCGTCGGTGAGCTGCACCGGGTGCCGGTGAGACGAAAGAACCGGGCCGTCGTCGACTTGCCGGCGCTGCTGGTGCTCACCGACCGGGGCCAGGCCGGGCGCCGGGGCCTGGTTCCCACCGTTGCCGCTGCCGTGGAGGGTGGGGCTCGTGCCGTGGTGCTCCGGGAGAAGGACCTGTCGGCCCAGGCCCGGGCGGGCCTGGCCCGGTCGTTGCTGGAGGTGCTCGACCCGGTGGGGGGGATGTTGCTGCTCGCCGGCTCCGACGCCGATCTGGCTGGTGCCGTGGGAGCCAATGGCCTCCACCTGGCGGCGTCCGACCCCCGGCCGGCGGGAGGCCACGAGCTGCTGGTGGGACGTTCGTGCCACGGCTCCGACGAGCTGGCCCGGGCGGTCGAGGAGGACCTCGACTTCGCGCTGGTGTCCCCGGTGTTCCCCTCGGCGTCCAAGCCGGGCTACGGCCCGGCGTTGGGCACCAAGGGCCTGGCCCGCCTCGTCGCCCACACCTCGGTGCCGGTGCTGGCCCTGGGGGGCGTGACCCCAGCCTCGGCGGGCGCCTGCCTGGGGGTCGGCGCCGTGGGGGTGGCCGTCATGGGGGCGATCATGGGGGCTGACGATCCCGCCCAGGTCACCTCCGCCTTTTTGACGGCACTGGCCGTCGACGCCAGAACGGCGGGGTCGGCGCCATGAGCCCCACGCCGCCGGTGGTGCTGGTAGTCGCCGGCTCCGACTCCGGTGGAGGCGCCGGGGTGCAGGCCGACCTTCGGACCCTGGCCGCCCACGGGGTGTTCGCCACCACTGCCATCACTGCGGTGACCGCCCAGAACACGGTTGGCGTCGACGCCGTCCACGTGGTCCCACCGGAGGTGGTGGCCGCCCAGATGGATGCCGTGCTGTGCGACTTCACCGTCGGAGCCACCAAGACGGGGATGCTCGCCACCGCCGGCATCGTGGAGGTGGTGGCGCAGCGAGCCTCGGCTGCCGTCCTGCCCAACCTGGTGGTGGACCCGGTGATGGTCGCTTCCAGTGGCGATCGGCTGTTGGCGCCCGAGGCCGAGCACGCTTACGTGGAGCTCCTGTTCCCCCACGCCGCGGTGATCACCCCCAACCTCCGGGAGGCGTCGGTGCTGGTGGGCCGGGAGGTGGCGAGCGTGGCCGACATGGGACGGGCGGCGGAGGAGCTCGGGCGCACCGGGGCGGGCATGGTGGTGGTCAAGGGTGGGCACCGGGTGGGGGACGAGGCCGTGGACGTGGTGTGGGACGGGGAGCGGCTGCACGAGCTGGTCGGGCCCCGGTTGGCGAGCAGCAACGACCACGGGACCGGGTGCAGCCTGGCCTCGGCTATCGCCGCCGGTCTGGCCCGGGGCGACGACCTCCTGGCGACGGTGTACGCCGCCAAGGCGTTCGTGAGTCGGGCGCTGGAGGCGGCCACGGCTTGGGACTTGGGCGGGGGGCGCGGTCCCATCGACCACTTCGCCGGGCGGGGGATGACCTCGGTCGGGCAGTAGCCTCCATCCGTGCGCCGAACCCGTCGATCCGGTCCGTCCCGTCGGCGTCCAGGCGCCGGGGGGAGCGGTGAGGTCCTGGTCACCGTAGGGCCGGGAGGCGCCCGACCGGTCACGGCCGAGTTCCCGCACCGGGGCGGCGCGCCGGTGACGGTGCCGACCCGACGGTGGCCGTCGGTTGGGTGGCCGGCGGTTCGGTTGTCTACCGCCAGGGGACACTGAGGCGTGCTGCTCCTCCGCCCCCCGGGGGTGTACCCCGCGCAGCGCGACACCTGGTTGCTGGCCGAGGCGCTCCAGCGCGAGCAGCTCGCGCCCGGCGCTCGGGTGCTCGACCTGGGCACTGGTAGCGGAGCGCTCGCCGTGCTGGCAGCGCGTGCCGGGGGTCGGGTCACGGCCGTGGACATCTCCCGTCGGGCATTGACGGTGGCCTGGTTGAACGCCCGCTGCCGGGGCCTGCGGCTACGGGTGCGCCATGGCGACCTGGTGCGGCCGGTGATCGACGAACGTTTCGACCTAGTCCTCTCCAACCCCCCCTACGTGCCCGCTACCCTTGACCGCCTGCCCCGTCGCGGCATTGCCCGGTGCTGGGACGGGGGAGTAGACGGTCGGGCGGTGCTCGACCGGGTGTGCACCGAGGGCGCCAAGGTCTTGGCGCCGGGTGGCACCTTGCTCCTCGTGCACGCTTCGCTGTGCGGGGTGGCCACGACGGTGCGCCACCTCGCCGGCGAGGGGTTGGACGTGGAGGTGGCGGATCGATGCGAGCACCCCTTCGGCCCGGTACTTCGGGCCCGGGTGGCCCTGCTCGAGTCCAGGGGCTTGATCGAACCCGGTCAGCGCACCGAGGAGTTGGTGGTGATCCGTGGCGTCAAGCGGGGATGACCCTCCGGTCCGGGTGACCCTGGTGGAGGGTGGCCCGATGCTGGTGGAGGGGCCGGTGGAGCTGGTGCTCCCCGACGGCACCAGCATCGTGTCCGATCGCCCGGTCGTGGCGGTGTGCGCCTGCCATCGCAGTGAGCACTACCCGTTCTGCGACACCAGCCACCGCCCCCGGGCACGACGTTCGCCCTGAACGTGCATCACTGGCGAACCTCTGGTTCGGCGACCATGTCGACCAGCGGGTGGCGCAGCGACGACCGGCCCGCGTTCCAGGCGCTGAGCAGCTGGTCGCCCTGGCGGTCGTCGAGCAGGGTGCTGGCCCGGATGCCGAAGACCACGTCCGCCGCCAGTTGCGGCTCGTGAGCCAGGAGGTCACCGATGACACCGTGGCGCAGGAGCTGCTCGTGCACGGCGTCGGCCTCGATGTGCTCGAGGTAGAAGCGGTGGCTGGCCGGTCCGGCTTGCAACCGCTCCATGGCCTGGACCAGGCGCCGCGACCCTGGTGACGAAGTGATCTCCACCGTGGCGAACTGCCCCACCAGGGCGCCCCGCAAGGAGCGGTGCAGCCCCATGAGCGACATGAGGTTGACGGTGGCGAGGGTCGCCGCAGGGGCCGCATCCAGGTAGGCGCCGTAGCGGTCGTCCAAACCGAGCTCGACCATCATGGCGCCGAACAGGGAGGCATGGAGGCGCTCGGCCCGCCCGGCGCCGTACTCGTCATGTTGCACCGTCACCAGCGACGCCTTGGCCTGCCCCTGGAGCCGGGGGATCACCCATGCCTGGGGGTCGGCCTCCTTGAGGTGGTAGAGCGAGCGGTGTACGACGTACTCACGGAGCTGCCACGCCGTCCCCTGCTGGGCGAGGTGGTAGGAGGGCCCCTGACCGTCTACCGGCTCGACCAGGAGCTCACTCAGCGCCGCATCCACGTCATCGTCGTCGCCGTCGACCTCGGTCCGCAGCGCAGCCAAGAAGCGTCGCTCCATCGCCCCTCGGAGTCGCAGCAACTCGGGATCCCACTCGAGGTCGGGGTGCGCTCCGGCGAAGGAGCGGTAGTGGAGCTCGTAGCAGCTGTAGAGCGCCAGCTGGAGGTCGTCTCCGTACGGATCAGCGGTGGCGACGGCATCAGCGCCGTCAGCTTTGTGGAGACGGCCCGTGGGAGCCTCTCCGGTGAGCACCGCCCGCACCGACGCCGAGAGCGGGCCTCGTGGCTCCGCCGGCTCCGGCGAACGGCTGCGCATGGACGTGGGAACGACGGCGTGCACGATCCTCCTCGGTGGCGTCACCTTGCCGCCGTCGGCGTGGAGTCGGCCCAGGCGACGACGAGAGCGCAGGTGCGGCCTGAATGTCCCTACGAGCGCACTCCCGCGCTCAAGGAGCAGCGGGGTCAGGGTACACGGACAACCGCTCGGGCATGGCCGCCAGGTGCCGCCAGGTGCCGCCAGGTGCCGCCAGGTCACCCGAGGTAGAGCCAGGACACCAGTCATCAGGACACCAGTCACCAGCGCAGGGCGTCGCAGCCGCAGTGGTCGGTGGGCTCCACCTGGAGGGTGGCGTGGTCGATGGAGTAGCGCTCCTGGAGGAGGTGGCGGGCCTGGTCGAGCACGCCGTGGCTGTCGGCACCCACCGAGATCATCAGGTGGGCCGAAGCCGTCTCCATCTCCGAGGTGAGGGTCCACACATGGAGGTCGTGGACGTCGACCACGCCGGCCAGGCCGGTGAGGTCAGCCCGCACCGCCGCCAGGTCCACATCGGGCGGCGCCGCTTGGATGAGGATGCGCACGGCTTGGCCGCCGAGCCGCCAGGTGCGGGGGAGGATGAACAACCCGATGCCCACGGCGATGACTGGGTCGATCCAGGTCCAGCCCGTGACCTGGAGGGTCACGGCGGCCACGATCACCCCGAAGGAGCCGATGGCATCGGCGACGACCTCCAGGTAGGCCCCTTCGACGTTGAGGCTGTCCTTCGCCCCCGAGCGCAGCAGGAAGTAGGCAACCAGGTTTACCCCCAGGCCGAGCACGGCCACCACCAGCATGGGGGTGCCGAGCACCTCGGGCGTGGTGGTGAGCCGGCGCAGGGCCTCGACCAGCACGTAGACGGCGACGCCGAACAGCAGCAGGGCGTTGACGAAGGCGGCGAGGATCTCCAGGCGGTACAAGCCGTAGGTACGGGAGGCGTCGCGCTTGCCCGCCGCCCGGTCGGCCAGCTGGATGGCAGCAAGGGCCATGCCCAGCCCGAGGACGTCGGAGAACATGTGCCCGGCGTCCGACAACAGGGCCAACGAGTTGGACACCACCCCGGTGACGGCCTCGACGACGAAGAAGGCGGCGATGAGGCCGAAGGACACCACCAGGCGGTGCTGGTTGCGAGCGCCGGCCCGCAACACCCCTGACCCGTGGCTGTGGTTGTGGTCGGGGCGGTGGATGCCGCGGTCGTGGCCGTGCACGGCGCTCATGGCCCGGCTGGGTGGAGCACGGCGCGGTGGGCCAGGTGGGCCCGGGAGACATCCAGGAGCAGGCGCACGTGGGCGTCGTCGAGGCGGTAGTAGACGACCCGTCCCTGGCGGCGGTTGCGCACGATGCCGGCGGTCCGAAGGAGCCGGAGGGCGTGCGACACCGACGTCTCGGCTACGTCGACGGTGGCGGCCAGGTCGCAGACGCACAGCTCTCCTGCCTCGAGCAGGGCGTAGAGCAGCCGGGCCCGGGTGGGGTCGGCCAGCAGCTTGAACACGTCGGTGAGCCGACCCGCCTCCTCGACGCTGAGCAGTTGGGCCCGGGTGGCGTCGACGGCCTCGGGGTGCACGCACCGGGCCGGACAGGTATCGAGCTCGACCTGGGCCCGCTGCCCGTCGACGTCAGCACTCCCGTTCATCTGCACAGGTGTCAGGATAACCCGGGTCACACCTACCCTTGGCCGTGACGCAGGTGTTGCGAGCGTGAGGACAGGGCGTCCGCTGCCGGGACGCTTCGACCAGGCAGGTAGATGGCATGGAGATAAGGGTGGATGATCAAGCGGCGATCTCGAGGGCGAAGCGGAGCTGCGACCTGTCGGGCCCCGGGATCGCCCAGTTCCTCGGTGATCACGTCAAGGAGATGAGGTCGGTCACGCCGCTGGAGAGTGCACACGCCGTTGACCTCGACGGATTGCGGGGACCCGAGGTCTCGTTCTGGTCGGTCGTGGAGGGTGAGATCGTCGTCGGTTGTGGCGCCATCAAGGCGCTGGATGCCCGACACGCCGAAGTCAAGTCGATGCGTACGGCGCCGACCCACAGAGGACGCGGGGTGGCGTCCACGCTCCTGCAGCACATCCTCTCCGAAGCCCGGAGGATGGGTTTCGAGCGGTTGAGCCTCGAGACCGGGGCGACGGACTTCTTCGAGCCGGCGCGCCGGCTGTACCTCAAGTACGGCTTCGACTACTGCGAGCCCTTCTCGGACTACCGGGAGGACCCCTACAGCGTGTACATGACGCGGGCGCTCTGACCGGCAGCCAGTCGAGGAGCCATCGTGCGAGCACCGACTTGCTGCACACCGACTGGCAGGTCGTGTACCGCGACCAGGTGGTGCTTCGCCTCGGCCATGGCCACCAGGCACCGGCAGGTCGCTCAGCGGCGTGTCACAGCCTGGGGGAAAAACTCCCACGGGGGGGGTTTCCCCCACACCGGGCACCAACAAGGGGCCGCTTCCCAGTGTTTCACCCACCAAGGG
>JBPCJK010000141.1:0-29024 GCA_051005375.1 Acidimicrobiales bacterium | reverse complement strand
GCGGTGGTCCCCGACTTCGAGGGAATCCCTGACGACCCCCCGCCGCTCGAGTTCCAGGTGGCCGACCCGACGGTGCTGCGCCAGCGTCTGGCTGACGCCGGGCTTCGGGACGTCACGGTCGACAGCAGCCATGTCGAGCGGCTCGAGTTCGCGTCGGGCCAGCAGATGTGGGACTGGGTTACCAACAGCAACCCGATCGCCCAGCATCTGATCGGCGACCTGGACGAGGATCAGCGAGCGACCCTCCGCCAGGTGCTCGACGGCATGCTGCGTGAGCGCTCGGCCGGCGACGTCCCGGCGGTCCTCACCGGTCCCGTCAACATCGGCGTCGGGACGAAGTAAATGCTGCACGCCAACCCCCGAGGACCCCGGGCGGCCGCATGGCGACGGCGCTCGCCAGCGGATGCTCGTCGCCCATCACGGTAGTCGCACGCCGCCCGCAACCCGTCCGCACCCGGCGGCTTGCATCTTTGCAGGAACCGACCGACGGAGGAGGCAACCATGACCACCCAAGCCCCACCTACCGACCAGAGTGCCGCCAGCCAGGCCCTCTTGGAGAGGCTCCTGGGCGACACCGTCGCCTCCATGGAGGCGATCAGCGTGTACCTCGGGCTCTCGGTTGGGTCTCTACGCTGCTCTCGATGAAGGCGGCGCCGCCACCTCGGGCCAGCTGGAAGCCTGGGCCAGCGTCGACGAGCGGTACGCCCGGGAGTGGCTGGAGCAGCAGGCCGTCGCCGGGATCCTGCAGGTCGACGATCCCGTCGTTGGCGCCCGGGAGCGCGTCTACCGCCTCCCCAGCCCTCACCGGGAGGTCCTCCTCGGCGAGGTGAGCCCCCTCTACGGGCACCGCTCACCTACTTCTTGGGCAGCGTGTCCAAGGTGCTCCCTCACCTGCTCGACGCCTACCGCAGCGGCGACGGCATCGCCTACGCTGAGTACGGCCTGACCTCCGGGACCACGTCGAGGGCTTGAACCGGCCCATGTTCGTCAACGACCTGGCTTCCAAGTGGCTGCCCGAGGTCCCGGACGTCCACCAACGTCTTGTGGCCGGTCCCCCGGCGCGGGTGGCGGACATGGCCTGCGGCTGCGGGTGGTCGTCGATCTCCCTCGCCCGTGGCTACCCCACGGTCGTCGTCCACGGCATCGACGCCGACGAGCAGTCGGTGGTCAAGGCCCGTGAGAACGCGGCAGATGCGGGCGTCGCCGACCGGGTGACGTTCACGGTGGCCGACGTCTGCGACTCAGGCCTCGAGGGCCCTTACGACGCGGCCTTCCTCTTTGAGGCACTCCACGACCTGGCTCGCCCGGTCGAGGCTCTCCGCTCGATCGGGGCCCTGCTCGGACCAAGAGGCTCCCTGGTCGTCGCTGACGAACGGGTGGGCGAGACGTTCACGGCTCCCGGAGACGACGCCGAACGCTTGATGTACGGCTTCAGCATCCTCCACTGCCTGCCGGCGAGCCGGGCCACGACGCCGTCGGCCGCGATCGGCACCGTCCTGCGACCAGACGCGGTGCGGCGGCTCGCCGAGGATGCCGGGTTCGGATCCTTCGACGTGCTCCCGATCGAGAACGACCTGTGGCGCTTCTACCGCTTGGCCAACCCTGGGAAGGTCTGAAGAGGACGCCTCGCCCGTTCTGGCCCCAGAAACGCGGGCATTTGATCTCGCTCCAGGGGCCAGAACGGTGGGGGAACGGGACTCAGGGAGGCTAAGGCTAAGGTGACCGCCGTGATCAGCCACCGCCTGCTGCCCGCCCTCGTCACCCTCGGCGCCCTCACCCTCGCCGCCTGCGGTTCTGGCGAGGATCCCGCCCTCGAGGTCCCCGACGCATCCACCACCAGCACGACGACCACCACCGCCGTCCCCGGGGGGGACGCAGGTGGGTCGGGGGGCACGGTGACCATCGACAACGTGGAGCTCACGGCCAGCGCCGAGGTGCCCGGGCCGGGAGACGACAACGGTGACGGCTTCGCCAACGTGTTCCTGGAGACGGCCAAGGGCGAGGTCTGCTACGACATCACCGTCAACGGGATCGGCGAGGCCAAGGCGGCCCACATCCACGAGGGATCGAAGGACGTGGCCGGCGACGTCGTGCTCAAGCTGGAGCCTCCCGCCGAGGGGTCCATCGACGCCTGCATCCCCGACCAGGCGGAGCTGATCACCAAGATCCAGGCCAACCCGGGCGACTTCTACGTCAACGTCCACTCCGCAGAGTTTCCCGACGGCGCCCTGCGAGGCCAGCTTAGTTGATACCTCGCCCCCCAGGGGGTAGGGGGGGCGGCGTGGAGCCTCCGCTGTTGGCCCTGTCCCTTCGGGGTCTGGCCAAACGCTTCGGAGACCAAGTCGCCGTCGACGGCCTCGACCTCGACGTGCCGTCGGGTCCTTCTTGGGCCTGGTCGGGCCCAACGGGGCGGGCAAGACGACCACCTTGCGAATGGTGACCGGCTTGCTTCGCCCCGACGCCGGCGACATCGAGGTCGACGGGCTCGACGTGCGCTTCGACGCCGTGGCCGTCAAGGCTCGCATCGGGGTGCTGCCCGAGGACCTGCTGTTGTTCGAGCGGCTCACCGGCACCGAGCTGCTGACCTACACCGGGTTGCTGCGGGGGCTGGCGCCCGACCTGGTGGCGGAGCGAGCCGCTGAGCTGTTGGAGGTGCTGGGCCTGGCCGACGCCGCCGGGACCCTGGTGGTCGACTACAGCCACGGCATGCGCAAGAAGGTGGCCCTGGCGGCGGCCTTGCTCCACTCCCCCCGGGTGCTGTTCCTCGACGAGCCCTTCGAGGCCATCGCCCGGGTCATCCGCTCGGTGCTGGAGGGCGCCATCGCGCGGGGGGCCACCGTGGTGCTTTCCAGCCACGTTATGGACCTGGTCGAGCGCCTGTGCGACCGGGTGGCGGTGATGCACCTGGGCCGGTTGGTGGCCGACGGCCCGCTCGACGAGGTGCGGGCCGGTCGGAGCCTGGAAGACACCTTCGTCGCACTGGTCGGTGCCGGCGACGTCGACAGAGAGGCGCTGACGTGGTTGCGGTCTTCGTCCGGCTGAAGCTGCGCCTGCTGCGCAACGGGCTGCGCCTCGGGTGGCAGCAGAAGGTCGGCCTGGTGGTGGGCGCCGTCTACGCCGTCCCCCTTGCCCTCGGCGGCTTCGCCGTGTTGGCGGTCGGGCGGGGGAACCCTTCCCTCGGGAGGTCGGCGACCACGTTGATGTTCCTCCTCCCTTCGTGGGCTGGCTCATCGCCCCCCTGCTCGGCTTCGGGTCCGACGAGACCCTTGACCCCGCCAGGCTGGCCCTGCTCCCACTCCGTCGCCGTCGGCTGGCGACCGGCCTCTTCGCCGCCTCCTGTGTGGGGATCGGCGCCGCTGCCTCGGCTGTGATCCTGGTCGGAGCCGTGGTCGGTATGGCCCACCCGGGATCGACGCCGTGGTGGTGGTCGCCGCCGTCGCCGTGCAGCTCTGCCTGTGCATCTTGGGCGGCCGAGCGCTTTCCACCGCCCTGTCCGGCGTGCTTCGCTCCCGGCGTGGCCGGGACCTCACTGCCCTGGCCACGGTGCTGGTAGCCGTGGTCGTTCCCCAGTCGTTCCGCCTCTTCGGCGATGTCGAGCGCTCTCAGGTCGACGCCGTGGCCCGGGCGGTGGCGTGGACCCCGCCGGGGTTGGCGGCCCGGGCCGTGGTCGACGCCCGGGCGGGTGAGCTGGTGTCGTCGCTGGCCGCCCTGGGCGCATCCACGGCGGTGGCCGGCGCCCTGGCCTGGTGGTGGATGGCCGGGCTCGACCGCTCGCTCACCACCGCCTAATCCTCCGGATCGTCCTCCCGGCGGCGGGCGCCCGAGCTGTTCGCCCCGGCCTGGGCCTGGCTGCCCCGGGACCGACGGGGAGCGGTGGCGGCCAAGGAGCTGCGCTACTACCTCCGCGATCCTCGCCAACGGGCGAGTTCCCTGGTGTGGTTCCTCTTCGCCGTGGCCCTGCCAGTCGGTGTCGTCCTGGGAGACGTCAGCCGGCCCGAGATCGTGTTTGCCGCCGCCGCCTTCGCCCCGTTCGTCGGTCTGGCGTCCATCAACCAGTACGGGCTCGAGGGCGGGGCCCACTGGATGAACGTGGCCGCGGGGACCGACGTGCGGTCGGACCTGGTGGGCAAGAACCTGGCCCTGGCCGCGCTCGCCCTGGCTCTGGTGGCGGGAGAGGCCGTCATCCTCGCCGCCATCACCGGCGGCTGGCTGTGGATCCCGGTGACCGTGGTCGCCTCCGCCGGGTTCTTCGGTGTGGTGCTCGGCGTCGGCAACGTCATTTCGGCTCGAGCCCCTCAGCCCGCCCCGCCATCGACCACCAACCTCTTCGCCACCAACGCCGGGCAGGGCTGCACCGCCGGGCTCCTCCAGCTGCTGGCCATGCTCATCCAGAGCGTGCTGCTCATTCCCGTGGTCGTCGCTGTGGCCTTGCCCCTGGTGTGGTGGCGTCCAGCCCTCGTTCTGACCACGCCCTTGGCGCTCGCCTACGGTTGGCTGTGCTGGCGGAGCGGCTTGGGCCACGCCGTAGGTTGGCTGTCGCCTCGCCAACCGGAGTTCCTGGACACGCTCAGCGCCCACCAAGGCGGCTGACCCCTCCGAGTCCGCACGGCCTCGCCCTCAGGCATCAGCCATCAGCCGTTCCACTCCTGGACCAGGCCGTCGAGGTTCCCCACGTTGGGAGTGGTGGCCGCCGGCCGGGTGCGCTCGGCCACGGTCCCCAGGTAGAGGAAGCCGACCAGGGCGTCTTCAGGTTGGAGCCCCAACGCCGCCTTGACCCTCTGGTCGTAGCACGCCTCGCCGGTTCGCCACATCGAGCCGTAGCCGAGGGCGGTGGCGGCCACCAGGGCGTTCTGGCAGGCGGCGGCGCAGGCCGCCAGCTGCTCGACCCGGGGGATGGTCACCGCCCCGGCGGGGACGCACGACACGATCACCACCAGCGGGGCCCTCGCCAGCTTGGTCCGCTCCTTGACGGCCTTGGCGGTGACCGGTTCGACGCCTGCGTCGAGGCAGCGTGCCCGGTAGGCGTCCTCCAGCACACGGCCGAAGGCGGCCATCCCCGCCCCCCTCAGGACGGCGAAGCGGAAAGGTCGCAGCTCGCCGTGGTCCGGTGCGCAGGCGGCCGCTTCGAGGATGGTGCGCAAGTCGTCGTCGCTGGGCGCAGGAGCGGTCAGGCGATTGACGGATCGGCGCCGTTGGATGGCATCGATGGCGTCCACGGTGTGGCTACCAGCCCCGTTGCTTCCACTCCGAGAGGTGGGGCTGCTCGGCGCCGATGGTGGTGTCCTCGCCATGGCCCGGGAGCACCACGGTGTCAGGCGCCAAGGTGAACAGCCGGTCCTCGATGGCGGTGATGATGGCGGCGAAGCGGTCAGGGTCACCGCCAGTAGCCCCGGGGCCTCCCGGGAACAACGTGTCGCCGCTGAACAGCAACGGAGAGCCCTCAAGGTGGAAGCACGTCGAGCCGGGGGTGTGCCCGGGGGTGGCCATGGCGTGCAGCCGGAGCTGGCCCACCTCGAACACGGCGCCGTCCTCGATCACAAAGTCGTAGTCGGCCAGCATCCGGGCGTCGGCGGCGGCGATCCCGACCGGGTAGCCGGCATGGCGGAGGGCGGGGACGGCCTGGATGTGATCGCGGTGGCCGTGGGTCTCCAGCACCATGCCCACCCCGAGGGACCTCGACAGCTCGAGGAGGCGCTCGGGCTCGTCGGCGGCGTCGATGAGCACCGCATCGCCGGTGTCTCGGCACTGTAGGACGAAGACGTTGTTGTCGAGGGGTCCGACCACCACCTTGTGGATGTCGGCTTGGCCGTCGGCGTGGTGCAGGGTTGGCATGAGTCGAGGCTACCGAGGGCGGCGGATCGGTAGGCTCGGCCGCCCATGCTCGTCGTGCTCGCTGCGCTGGCTATGGTGGCGGTGTTCGTCATCGCCGCCGTGGCCATCGGCCGGGAGTCGAGCCGCCTGACGTCACAGTCGCCCCGGCCTGTGTTCGACCTCGATGAGGCGGTCGCCACGGTGGCCGACGGCCTGCCCTTCGAGGTGTCCGCCGTCCTCAGCCACGAGGACGTCCGCCACATCCTGGGTTGGAGCCTAGAGCGTCTCCAGGTGGCGGAGGTACCGGCGAGGGTCAACGGGCGTGGCCCCGGAGCCGACCATCCGGATCTGGTGGTCGTGAGCGGAGCCGAGACGGCCGACTTCGTGCTCGAGCGGGTCCGGGCCGCTGGCCTCGACTGCACTCCAGGCCAGGTGCAGGCCGTCCTCGATGCCCAACTCGCCTACCTCCAGTCAATCGGCGCCGTCGGCCCCACCGAACCCGACGAGCTGGCTCCGGACCGAGCTCCTCGCTAGGAGAAAGTGGTGGTCACGCTCCCCGCCGTTGGCTACCATGTCGGCACCAGAGAAAGGAGGTGGTCCAGCTGAGCAAACCCTGTAGGACCCTGGAGGTGGTTGGCCGCTAGAGCGGCAGCCGGACCACCTGGCGAGACCTCGCCAACCACCCCCGATCAGTGCGGCCAGGAAGTGGTCCCCCTGGTAGCCAACGCCTGATCGGGTCGATTTCGGCAACATCTGCAGTGCACCAGCCCATGGGGGAAGCGTTTCAGCGCTTCCCCCATGGCGCGCACGGCCTCGGGTCTCTTGGTCGCTGTGGTGGCGCTCGAGCACTAGCGTTGTCGGCGGTGGAGGAGGAGGTGATCCGCTCCGAAGGTCTGAGGCTGCACGCCCACTTGGCCCGGCCCCCACCCGTTGCTACTGCCCCGGGACGGCCCGGGTTGGTGGTGTGCCATGGTTTCCCGACCGGTGCCCTCGGTGCTGCCGCCTCGGGCCAGACCTACCCGGAGTTGGCCGACCGGCTGGCGCTTGAGGCGGGCTGGACCGTGCTCACCTTCAACTTTCGGGGCACGGGGAGCTCCCAAGGAGACTTCTCCCTCGGAGGCTGGCTGGCGGATCTGCGATCTGCGGTCGACCACCTTCTGGCCCGCGGTGACGTCGACGGCGTCTGGCTGGCGGGGTCGAGCACGGGGGGATCGCTGGCCATCTGCGAGGCGGCTGAGGACGTCCGGGTCCGAGGGGTGGCGGCGCTGTCGGCACGTGCCGACTTCGACGACTGGGCCGCCCACCCGCGGCGGTTCCTCGAGCACGCCCGGTCCGTCGGCCTCGTCCGTCACGCCGACTTCCCTCCCCGGATGGACGAGTGGGCCCGCCAGCTCAAGGCCCTCCGGCCGTTGGCGCTGGCCGCCAAGTTGGCGCCCCGACCCCTGCTCCTGGTCCAGGGTTCGGACGACGATCTGGTGCCTGCGCTCGACGCCCGGGCCCTGGCCGACTGCCATGGCAGTGCCGAGCTCCGCATCATCAACGGCGCCGGGCACGGGTTGCGCCACGACCCCCGCGCCGTCGCCCTCCTGCTCGGATGGCTGGAGCGCCAGTCGGGTCCGCCCCCCGTCGATGCCGGTGCCTGATCCCGCCGGCGTTCTGGCGGCGAGATCGCCTGGATCGTGAGCGATTGCCGGGGCCAGAAACGGTCCCGCCACTCCGTCCCCATGACCGACCACGGTGAGAGCGGCGGCGGGGGCGGCGCCGGCGAGGCAGTCCCCAGCCGCTGCGCCCAGGGGAGCGCCGTTGGCCACTTGACTTGGCTGTCGGTGTTTGCCTGGTGGGGTGCCTGGCCTTGGCAGCCAGCCTGCCGGTGGCCTCGCTGTTCGGCGGTCTGGGTGACCTCGCCCTGGGGGTCTGCGCCCATGCCACCGCCCAGCGCCGTCGGAGCATCTAGGAATGTCGAGGGCCGGTGGATCAGTCGGCCTTGGACTTGCCTGCGGCCTTCTTGGCCTGCTTGAAGGCCCGCACCTCCTGAAGGGTCTCGGGTGAGCGGACGTCGGCTACGGATCGTGGGGCATCGTCAGAGAACGGCGCCGCCGCCTCCTCCCAGCCCGAGGGGCGCACCCCTAGACGCTTGGCCAGCACGGCCAGAAAGATGCGGGCCTTCTCGTCGCCGAAGCCAGGCAGTGCCAGCAGTCGGTCCAGCACCTCGGCGCCGGTACCGGTATCGGTCCAAAGTCGTTCTGCCTCCCCGTCGTAGTGCTCAACCAGGTGGCGGCACAGCTCCTGGGCCCTTCGCGCCATGGAGCCCGGGTAGCGGTGCAACGAGGGCTTTTCCTTGAAGGCCGCCTCCACGGCCTCAGGGTCCATGGCGGCGATCTGGCTGGCATCGAGGCGCCCTCCCAGGCGCCGGGCCAGCTTGGCCGGGGAGGCGAAGGCCCACTCCATGGGCACCTGCTGGTCGAGCATCATGCCGAGCACCAGGGCCAGTGGATCGCCGGCCAACAGGCCGTCGGCCTCCGGGTCCCCGGTGATGTAGAAGGAGCCGACGGCCACGCCCGAGACGCTACAACTCGTTCTGGAGAAGGGCGATCACGCCAGGCGGGGGTCGACCGCCTCCACGTCGACTCCGTAGCGCTCGATGGCATCGGTCACCGCCGCCTCCTTGACCTGGCCCTCGGCGGCCAGCGCCGACAGGGTGGCCACCACCACGTGGGCGGCGTCGGTCTCGAAGTGACGCCGCAGCGCTTCACGGGTGTCGCTGCGGCCGAATCCGTCGGTGCCGAGGGGTACGAAGGCGCCCGGCACCCAGCGGGCGATCTGGTCGGGTACCGCCTTGACGTAGTCGCTGACGGCGACGTAGGGCCCCTCGGCCTCGGAGAGGGTCTCGGTGACCCACGGGCTGCGGGGCGACTGGGAGGGGTGGAGGCGGTTCCAGCGCTCGGTGGACAGCGCCTCTTCCCGCAGCGCCTTGTAGGAGGTGGCCGACCACAGCTCGGCGCCCACGTCGTAGTGCTCGGCGAGGATGTCGCGTGCTTCAGCGGCCGCCAGCCAGCCGGTTCCCGAGAACAGGATGGTGGCCCGCAGCGACGGCTCGCCCGGCGCGGGGGTGAAGCGGTACAGGCCCCGCAGGATGCCGGCTTCGGCGCCCTCGGGCATCTCTGGCATCGGGTAGTTCTCATTGTAGAGGGTCAGGTAGTAGAAGATGTCGTCGCCCTCGGCGTACATCCGCCGGCAGCCGTCGGCGATGATCACCGCCAGCTCGTAGGCGAAGGCGGGGTCGTAGACCATGCAGTTGGGCACCACTGAGAACAGCAGCGGGCTGTGGCCGTCCTCGTGCTGGAGGCCCTCGCCGTTGAGGGTGGTTCGCCCGGCGGTGGCCCCGAGCAGGAAGCCCCGCCCCCGTGAGTCGGCGAAGGCCCACATCAGGTCGCCGGTGCGCTGGTAGCCGAACATGGAGTAGAAGATGTAGAAGGGCAGCATGCTCACCCCATGGGTGGCGTAGGCCGTCCCCGCCGCGGTGAGGCTGGCCATGGAGCCGGCCTCGGTGATCCCCTCCTCCAGGATCTGTCCCGACTTGGACTCCCGGTAGCTGAGGAGCAGGTCGGCGTCGACCGGCTCGTACTGCTGGCCCAGGGCGGCGTAGATGCCGATCTCCTTGAACAGCGAGTCGAGGCCGAAGGTGCGGGCCTCGTCGGGGATGATGGGAACCACCCGCTTGCCCACCTGGGGGTCACGCACCAGGTTGCGCAGCATGCGGGCGAAGACCATGGTGGTCGACGCCGCCTGGGTACCGGAGCCCTTGCGGAAGTCGGCGAAGACGGCGTCGTCGGGCACCGTCGTGCCCCGCTGGCGCCGGACCACCCGCTTGGGCAGGGAGCCGTCGAGGGCCGCTCGGCGCTCCACCATGTAGTCGTACTCGGGGCTCCCCGGGGGAGGCCGGTAGTACGGGGGGTTGTCGAGGTCGAGGGTCTCGTCGGGGACCTCGGACTCCATGTGCAGGCGGTCCCGGAAGGTCCGGATGGCCGGGCCGAGCATCTTCTTGATCTGGTGGGTGGAGTTGCGGCCCTCCACGTCGGGGCCGAGGGTCCAGCCCTTGATGGTCTTGGCCAGGATCACCGTGGGCGACCCCTCGTGCTCGACAGCGGCCTTGTAGGCGGCGTAGAGCTTGTGGTAGTCGTGGCCGCCCCGGGGTAGGTTGCGCAGTTCGTCGTCGCTCAGGTGGTCGACCATCTTGCGCAGGCGGGGGTCGGGCCCGAAGAAGTGCTCCCGGATGTAGGCGCCCGACTCCACCGAGTACTTCTGGAACTGGCCGTCGACGGTGGTGTTCATCTTGTTGAGCAGCACCCCATCGGTGTCGCGGGCCAACAGGTCGTCCCACTTGGATCCCCAGATGACCTTGATGACGTTCCAGCCCGCCCCCCGGAACACCGCCTCCAGCTCCTGGATGATCTTGCCGTTGCCCCGCACCGGCCCGTCGAGACGCTGCAGGTTGCAGTTGACCACGAAGATGAGGTTGTCGAGTTGCTCGCGGGCGGCGATGGACAACGCCCCCAGGGTCTCGGGCTCGTCGCACTCGCCGTCGCCTACGAAGCACCACACCTTGGAGCCGGTGGTGTCGGCGATCTCCCGGTTGCGCAGGTAGCGGTTGAACCGGGACTGGTAGATGGCGTTGATGGGGCCGAGCCCCATCGACACCGTGGGGTACTCCCAGAAGTCGGGCATGAGCCGGGGGTGGGGGTAGCTCGACAGGCCGCCGCCGCCCACCTCCTGGCGGAAGTGGTCGAGCTGGCTCTCGTTGAGGCGACCCTCGAGGTAGGCCCGGGCGTAGATGCCCGGGGCGGCGTGGCCCTGGAAGTAGACCTGGTCACCGGCCAGGCCGCCGTCCTTGCCCCGGAAGAAGTGGTTGAAGCCGACCTCGTAGAGGGCGGCGGAGGAGGCGAAGGTGGCCAGGTGGCCCCCGATGCCCTCGGCCGCCTTGTTGGCCCTCAGCACCATGACCGCGGCGTTCCAACGGATGAAGGCCCGGATGCGGCGCTCGAGGTGCTCGTCGCCTGGGAACCAGGCCTGCTCCTCGGGGGGGATGGTGTTGACGTAGGGAGTGGAGACCGTGGCCGGGAAGCCGACCTGGAGGGCTCGGGAGCGCTCCAGCAGCTTGGCCACCAGGAAGCGGGCCCGGTTCTTGCCCTGGGCGTCGACGACGGCATCGAGGCTGTCGAGCCATTCGGCGGTCTCGGTGGGATCGATGTCGGGCAGCTGCTGGGAGAAGCCGTCGAAGATCATGCCTACATGGTGTCAGCCCTCGCCCGGTTTCGCTCCTCCGACGACCCCGCTCGTAGCGGGTGGGTGGGTGATAATCCGGCCGTGGGATCCAATGGGGTGACGACCAACGTCTATACCGACGGCGCCTGTCTCGGGAACCCCGGCCCCGGGGGGTGGGCCTGGGCGGTGGAGGGGGGGCGGTTCGCCAGTGGGGCAGAGGCGGCCAGCACCAACCAGCGCATGGAGATCAGGGCCGCCCTCGAGGCGGTGCGGGCGCTACCTGGCGAGCTGGTGGTGGTGAGCGACTCCACCTACGTGGTGAACTGCTTCCGGGATCGCTGGTGGGAGGGGTGGCTGGCCCGGGGTTGGCTGAACAAGGCCCGCAAGCCGGTGGCCAACCGGGACCTGTGGGAGCCACTGATCGAGCTGGTTCGCTGTCGGGGCGACGTGGACTTCCGCTGGGTCAAGGGCCACTCCGACGACCCCATGAACGACCTGGTCGACCGCCTGGCCGTAGAGGCGGCCACCACCCAACAGGGGCGCTCGGGCGAGGGCCAGCCCGAACGCCTGCGTACCACTTACGGCGATGATCCGCCGTGGCTGCGTGACACTTACGGCGATAATCCGCCGTGGCTGCCACCTGACGTGCCCCGTTCCCGCGCCGGGGGCCAGGTCGCCACACAGCCCGTCGCCTCCGGGCAGTCTCCTCTCGAGGGCCATCTGGTTGCGGTAGCCGGGCACCGGCCGCCCGAGTTGGGCGGGTACGACGCCAACCCGGTGGCAGGCCGGGTTCGGGCCAAGATGGCCGCCATCCTGGCCGCCAAGGCGCAGCTTCATCCTGACCTGGTGGTGCTCACCGGGCTCGGGCTGGGAGCCGAGCAGCTCGGCGCCGAGGCGGCGGCCGACTCGGGTACCCCTTACGTGGCCGTGCTGGCCTTTCCCGATCAGGAGGCGGTGTGGCCGGAGGCCAGCAGGCGGCGGTACCGGGAGCTTCTCGGGGACGCCTCGGGGCAGGTGGTGCTCCAGGCGGCCAAGCCCGCCACCAAGCAGCAGGCGGGAGTCGCCCTCGGTCGGCGCAACGCCTGGCTGGCCCGAAATGCCGAGGAGGCGGTGGTGGTCTGGGATGGCAAGGATACGGCCGTCGGCAGCCTGGCCCGGTCCTTCCAGGATGCCCTGGGGGAGACCGAGGTGTGGCTCCTGGAGCCATGACCGCAGAGCAAGTGGAACTAGCGCTCGTGTCGAAGCTCACGAGACTGGGCCGCGGCGGGTTGGCGGGACTTCGCAGTCTGGCCGCGCTCAGCGCGGAGAACCTCAATCGCTCTGGTGGTGCTGACGGGAGCGTTTCTCCCAGCGCCTGTGGCGCCGGCGACCTTTCCGCAAGTGACGAGTTGATCAACACGTAGACAACGGTTGAGCAGACGACGACGGAGCCGGCGCCCGCGCCCCCAACGACAAGTACCCCGACCACGAACGCACCACCCGTGACGACCGCGGCTCCCAGATGGCCGACCACGTCGGCCCCCAGACCGGCAGCCCCGGCCGCGCTTTCGTCCTCGGGATGTCCTTTGCGAACTCCAGGGACCTGCTTCCTACCTGGCTCGACCTCGACGGCAACGGCTGTGACGCCCGCGAGGAGACGTTGGTGGCCGAGCGGCTATCAACTACTACCGGGCCCTGCGCCCCGGACGCACCCTCGCCGTCGGGCGGATCACCGTGCCAGCGCTCCAGGTCGCGCAGAGCGTCATGGCTGGGCTACGTCAGCAGATGGAACGTCTCGAAATCGGTGGTCTCCGGCTGCGACTGCCACCCACGCTTCCCGGCCCGTTGGTGGGCAGGGCCGATGTGCTCTTTCCCCCAGCGATCGAACGCTTCTTTCGACTGCCAGATTGTGATCATCAGCCATCCCCCCTCTGTGGGGCCGGCGGTGTGGAAGAGCCGCTCCGGAACATCGGCGAAGGGGCGACCGATCTCATCGATGACGGCTCGGTACTGCGCCTCAGTCCCTCCCGGGTAGAAGACGATCCGTCCAAAAGCCATGTTCACTCTCCTTTGCTCGCAGGTTCAGAATTCAGGAACGAGATCACATATCGCCATGACCGGTCGTGGCCCCGACGCACCATGTTGACGCCGTGTCCACCCAGCACCAGAGCAGCATCGCCAGCCTGGAGGACCCGCTGCGTTCCCGACAGGTAGATGCACTCGCTGTCCCACATCTCGGTGGTCAGCCGCACGATCTCCTGTCTGCCGCGAGCCTGTCGCAGTCCGCCGCCGGCCACGAGCACGGCCCCCACTTCGAAGAGGTGAGCCACGGCCCCGAAGTCTCGGAGCATGAACGCGTCTTCGAACAGCGCCTCGAGCTCCTCCGGCGTTCGCGCCCCGTCGGTCATGGACGCCGCCTAGAACCTCAGCCCGTGCTGCTCGATGATCCGGGAGGTGCTCTCGAAGTCGACCTCACAGCCGAAGCGAGCCGCCAGTGCCGGTAGCGTCGTCGGGTCGTAGTCGTCGCCGGCGGCTCCGAGCTCGCGAAATAGGTCCTCCAGACCCGACGGCGTGATGATCTCGAGGATGCGCGTCGGCGTGTCACCCGGGTTCCAGAACGTGTGCCAGTGCCCCCGAGGCTTGAAGACCAGATCACCGGCTTCGGCGTGCACCTCCTCGTCGCCCAGCCGTGCCCCGAATCGACCCTCGAGCACGTAGCTGTACTCGTCCTCGCGAGTGTGGAGGTGCATCGGACCAGCGAGCACGCCAGGCGCGATGGTGTGCTCGACGACGGAGAGCCTCTTGCCGGTGTCCTTCCCGTCGATCATGAACCGGTCGGTACGGAAGTCGGCGGCGCCCACTACCTCCCCGTCCTGGGGACCGAGCACCTGCACCGCCGCGCCTGCCGTCTTCTCGGGCATCTCTTCCTCCCCTGTCGTGCGCTGGTCAGGGGTGAACCTACGAGCCGCTGTCGAGACTGCCCATCCCAGAAAGGTGGCATTTCCCCGGTCCCGCCTCCACCGTAGAGTGCTGTCGTGAGCGCATACGCCAAGCTCATGGCCAAGGACAAGATCGCCCGGCTGGCGGGCCAGGGACTCGACCTTGTGACGTTCTGGCGGGAGTCGTCCGAGGCGATGGCGGGCGCCATCCCCTTCTACTGGACACCGTGTTGGTACACCCTCGACCCGGCCTCCCTGCTGGTCACGAGCCACTTCCACGACGGGATGCCGGAGATCCCGAACGAGTGGCTCGCGCAGGAGTACTACGAGGACGACGTCAACAAGCTGGCCGACGTGGCCCGCTCCGACCGGGGAATCTCGACCCTGCACGAGGCGACTGGCGGCGAGCCGACGAGCAGCCCTCGCTGGCACCAGAATATCGCCTACGGCGGCGATCAAGAGCTGATCGCCGGCCTGCGCACCCAGGCCGGTCACGTCTGGGGGGCGCTCGGCCTCTACCGGGAGAAGGGTCAGGCGCTCTTCGACCGTGAGGAGATGGCGTTCATCGGAGCGGTGGCGCGCCATCTGGCCGAGGGCGCACGCCGGGCGCTGCTCGTCGGCGAAGCGATGGATCCCGAAGGGCCAGATGCGCCGGGCCTGATCGTCCTCTCGGACGAGTGGGAGGTCGAGTCGGCCACACCCGGAGTCGAGCGGTGGCTCTCGGAGCTTCCCGATGGCGACTGGGACGCGGGCAGGCTGCCGTCCTCGGTGCTCTCCGTCGCCGGCCGGGCGCTGCGCACGGCCGATCACCCGGATGAACCGGGCGAGATCGCGGTGTCGAGGGTGCTCTCGCGATCGGGGACGTGGGTCGTGCTCCACGGTGCCTCGCTCGTCTCTGGGCGCTCCCGCCGGGTAGCCGTCATCGTCGAGCCGGCCCACCCCGCCCGGATCTCGCCCCTGCTGATGTCCGCTTACGGGCTGACCGAGCGCGAGCAGGACGTTACCCGCCTCGTCCTACAGGGAAGGTCGACGGTCGAGATCGCCGAGTGCCTGGTGGTATCGGCTCACACCGTGCAGCAACACCTCAAGAGCGTGTTCGACAAGACGGGCGTGCGCAGCCGGCGCGACCTGGTCGGCAAGGTCTTCTTCTCCCACTACGAGCCGCGGGTGCGAGACAACGAACGCCGAGCGGTCGAGGACCGACCGCTTCGCGGGGGACCGCTGACTCCGAACCGGGACGCCTAGAACCAGGACCTCGACAGGCTGCGCATGCCTCCGCATCGTCCAGCCGGACGCCGTCGAGGGCCCGATCCCCCGAGCCTCGGGCTGTACGGGGTGACAGGGTTGTCTCTAGGCGGGCGAATCGCCGTTGGAGTGCACGCTTGGGTCGAGCTTCAACGTGAACCACACCACCTTGCCGTCGGTGTTTCGCTCCACCCCCCACTGCGAGGCGATTGCCTCCAGCAGTTGCAGTCCACGGCCGGTGGTGGCGTCGGGGGGGGCCATGCACGGTTGAGGCATCCGGGAGTTCCAGTCCTTGACCTGCGCCCACAGGGCGCCATACTCGACCCGGATGGTCACGAGCAGGTCGGTACGAGCGTGGAGTGCGACGTTGGTGGCCAGCTCGCTGATGAGGAGCACCGCTGCATCGACGGCGTTGGCGGGGGCGTCGGTCTCGGCCAGGACATCGCGGACGAACAGGCGGGCTTCACCGACGCTGCTGGCGTCCCCGTAGAACAGTCGCTTGGCTTCGATTGCGGTACCTTCCCCCGGAGGCTTCGTCTCCGAACAATGGGAGGCGAGCACCATCGCCTCCTGGATGCCCGGAGCCCGGGAGGATGACGAAAGCGCCCCCGCCTCAACCCGGCGGCGGGGCCGGGGAGGCAGGGGCGCTCGGTAGTGTGGCCTGCCCGCGGGCGCTTGTCCAGGGCAGGGCGGGGTCAGCCGTGAGGACCCGAGGGGGTGGCCACCACCACCACGGTGGCGTCGCACGCCTCGAGCACCTGCTCCACCAGGTTGCCGAGGAAGGGCCGGCCCTCGAGCTGGCGGAGGTTGGCGCCGAGCACCACCAGGTCCGCCTCTTCGTCGAGGGCGGCAGCCACGATCTCATCTGCCGGCGAGCTTCCCGAGCGCTGGATGGTGCGCCAGCGAGCTCCCAGCTCGTGAGCAAAGGCCTCGGCGCGCCCGGTGAGCTTGACCGCCACGTCGGTGCGTGGGTCCTCGGTGCTGGTGGCACCACGGGACTGGCGCCGCCGCCGGGCTACCGCGGTGGCCGGGGACGAGGGTGTCACCACGTGGGTCAGCACCACCTCGGTGCCGATGCTGGCGCTCAGGTTGAAGGCGATCTCCTGAGCCGCCCGGGACGACGTGGTGGCCGAGACCGGCACCAGGGCCCGGGCGAAGGCGCCGGGCAGCGGCCGGTCGAGGTTGCGGGCCCGGCGGACGATCACCAGGGGGATGGGTGTGGAGTTCAACAGCTCGTCGACGATGGGGGAGAAGATCCACGGACCCTGGGTGGTGTCGGATGCGCCCACCCCGATGGCCCCGTAGCCGAGTCGGGCTTCACGCAGGATGGCCTGAGGGGCGTCGTCGGAGCTGACCCGGGTGACCGAGACGGGGCGGTCGTCAAACACGTCGACCACGGCCTGTACCCCGATCTCGTCGGCGACGGCGCCCTCGCCGGAGCCCACCGAGAGGACCGTCGCCTCGACGTCCTCCAGCCAGGCGAAGTGGAGGAGCTGGGCGGCCACGATGGAGTTGGTGCCTCCCTGGCTCGGCAGGAGGAGGCGGTGGGAGCGGACCATGACGTTGCGGCTCACCGACTCCTCCCGTTGGAGGCGCCGTTGCTCTTCGTCGGTTCCCTGCCAGCGGCGGGCCACGGCCCGCAGCATGGGCCCGGCCATCATCGAGGTGGCGATGGCCATGAGCACCACCACGGTGTAGGCGGCCTGGTTCAAGACGCCGAGCGACAAGCCGATGGTGGCGATGACGATCTCCACCGCACCTCGGGCGTTGAGGCCCACGCCCAGGGCCAGGCCCTCCCGGCTGGGCAGGCCGGCGAGGCGGGCACCCAGCCAGGCACCGGTGAACTTCGACAGGCTGGCCACGGCGATGACCACCACCCCCCAGAACAGCACCTCGGGATCGCCCAGGAGGCTGAGGTCGACCCGTAGCCCGGAGGTGGCGAAGAAGATGGGCGCCACCACGCCGGCGGTCACCACCTCGAGCTGTTCCTCGACGTCGCCCTGCTTGAACTTGGAGCGACCGAGCACGATACCGGCGACAAAGGCGCCGATCACCGCTTCCACCCCCAGGGCCTGGGTCACGGCGCCGGCGAAGAGCGCCACCACCACGACGGCGGTGAAGGTCCCTGCCCGTCCTGCATCGCGCTGGCGAAGCTGGCGCAACAGGGCGTCGACGGCGCGCTGGCCGACCGTCAGCGATCCGATCACGAACACGGTCATTCCCAAGACGGTCACGACCAGGGGCCCGACAGCGATCCTGCCTGCCTTGGCCAGGCCGGCGATGACCCCGAGAAGGACCCAGCCGGCCACGTCGTTGGCCATCCCCGCGGCCAGGATCATCTGTCCGAAGTTGCGGCGCATGAGGCCCATCTCGGTGAGGATCTTGGCGATGACGGGCAGCGAGGAGATGCTCAGGGCGGTGGCCATGAACAGCACGAAGATGACCCGGTTGTCGTTTCCCTCCCGGAAGACCGCCGGGAGGGCGAACCCGAGCCCGGTGCCCAGCACCAGGGGCAGCACCAGGCTGCCTGTCGCCACCAGCGCTGCCGCCCTCCCCAGGCGCCGGATGAGAGCCAGGTCGGTCTCGAAGCCGGTCCCCACCAGCAAGAAGACGGCACCGATCCAACTGACGGTGAACAGCATGGCTGACTGCACGTCGTCGGCCGGGAAGAGCCAGGCGCCGGCCCCGGGCAGCAGCCGGCCCAGCACCGAGGGCCCGAGGAGGAGGCCGGCGGCGAGCTCGCCGACCACGGCAGGCTGGCCGATGCGCCGCATGGCCTGGCCCAGCAACCTGGCCGTCAGGAGCAGGAGCCCGAACTGGGTCCAAAAGACCAGGAGCTGGTGCTCGTCGGGCGCGTTCACCTCTCCACACTGATGCCCGCTTGCACCACGGAGAGGCTAACGGCACGCGTGGCTCCCGGGCCGTCCCGGTCGGCCAGGTACCTGCGGTGCGGGTGACGTCACCGTGATGCGGTAAAAGAGTGCCATGGACGTCGATGTCAGCCTGGAAGCCCGGTGCTCGGCCGAGGAGCTCTTCGTGTGGGTCGACGACCTGGGTCGGTACCCGCAGTGGCTCGACCTGGTGCCACGGGCCGAAGCGGCCTCCGCCGTGGATGGCGACCCGGGACCGGCCTGGGCGGTCGACCTGCAGGCCCGGCTCGGCCCTCTGGCCCGCTCGAAGCGGCTGCGGATGGTCCGCACCGTCCACGAGCCGCCGGCAGCTCCCCAGGATGGTGCTCATCCTCCGGCGGTTGCTCGCTTCGAGCGCCGGGAGCATGACGCCAGGGAGCACTCGGCGTGGTCGTTGGAGGCCCGGGTGGACGCCCTCGGCGACCGCTCCAGCCGCTTGACCATGCACCTGCACTACGGCGGGGGGCTGTTCGGCCCGGTCGTCGAAGGGCTCCTCCGAGAGGAGGTCAGGTGCTCCCGGCCCCGCCTCCTGGCGTTGGTGGAGTGAGCCGGCGCCGGACCGAAGGTCGGGATCCGGGAGCGGGCTCAGCGGCCGACTGCCGCTGAGTCTGGATCGGCAGAGCGAGACCAGGCCGCGTAGAGGGCTGCGTACCGGCCACCGGCAAGGACCAGTTCGTCGTGGGCCCCCACCTCCGCGATGCGGCCGTCGTCGACCACGGCGATTCGATCGGCCCGCATGGCGGTGGCCAGGCGGTGGGCGATGAGGATGGCCGTGCGTCCCTCCAGCAGTGCGTCCAGGGCCCGCTCGACGATCGCCTCGGACCGTAGATCGAGGCTGGAGGTGGCCTCGTCGAGGACCAGCACCCGGGGTCGCCCCACGAACGCCCGGGCCAGGGCCAGGAGCTGGCGCTGACCCGACGACAGCGACGAGCCCCCCTGGTGCACCGGGGTGTCCAGTCCCTGGGGCAGCTGGCGGATGAGCTCGTCGATGCCCAGTACCTCGACAGCCTGGGTCAGTTCCTCCTCGCTGGCGCCGGGCCGGGCGAAGGCGATGTTGTCGCGCACGGAGCCCGCGAAGAGGAACGGCTCCTGGGGCACCACCCCGATCTGGCGGCGCAGTGAGTCGATGGTCAAGGTGCGCAGGTCGTGGCCGTCGACCAGCACCCGTCCCGCCGTGGGGTCGTAGAAGCGGGTCACCAGCTTGGCGATGGTCGACTTGCCTGAGCCAGTGGGCCCCACCAGGGCGAAGGTCTCCCCGGGGTGGATGGTGAGCCCGATGCTGTGTAGCACCGGGGACGACCCGTAGCTGAAGCTCACGTCGTCGAGGCGGACCTCCCCCTCGATGGGTGGGAGCTCGTGGGCGTCTGGGGCTTCAGCCACCTCCGGAGGCGTCCCCAGCAGCTCTCGGAGCTTGACCGCCGCCGCTTGGCCCGACTGGTAGGTGGTGTAGAGGTTGACCAGCTGCTGGATGGGGGCGAAGAAGGTGGCGAGGAACAGGATGAAGGCCGTGAGCTCGCCCACGCTGAGCTCGCCCCGCAGCACCCGGTGCCCACCGACCACCAGCAGGGCGCCCTGGCCGACGGTGGCCACCAGCTCGGTGCCAGGGGCGTACAGCGCCCCGAGGACCCCGGTGTAGACGTTGGCGTCGCGGTAGCCGACCAGTACCCGGCGATGGCGTTCGGTGTTGTGGCCCTGACGGTTGTGGGCGGTCACCAGACGGATGCCGGCCAGGCTCTCCTGGAGGTCGGCAAGCACGTCGGCCAGGCGCCGGCGCACTGCCCGGTAGCCCCTGTCGGAGCGGCCCCGGAACCACAGCGTGGCTACCGTCATGGCCGGCACCACCACGCCCAGAGTGACCAGGGCAAGGGTGGCGTCGTAGCTGAACAGCACCACCGTCACCACCACCACGGTGAGGGCCTGCACCACCAGGTTGACCAGCCCGTCCTGGAACAGCGCCGACAGGGCGTCGATGTCGCTGGTCATGCGGGTCATGACCCGGCCCGCCCGCTCGTTGGTGAACCATCCGAGCGACAGCCGCTGCAGATGGGTGAAGACCCGCACCCGCAGGGCGAGCATGAGCCGTTCGCCGACCCGACCGGTCCAGGCGATGCGGGCTGCGCCGATGCCGACGTTGGCCCCTACCGCCACCAGGTAGCCGATGGTGGCGACGACCAGGATCCCGATGTTGCCGTCGCCGATCCCGTCGTCTATCCCGACCTGGGTGAGTATGGGCCCGACCAGCCCGGTGGCGGTCTCGACTATGACCAGGAGCAGGACCCCGAGGAGCGACCTCCAGTGGGGGGCAACGAAGCGGCGCAGGGTGAACGGGCGCCGCTGGTCGGCGGGGACGAGGGCGGCGAAGTCGATGTCGGCTTCGTCGACGGTGAGCTCCGGCTCCTCGGCCAGGAGCTGGTCGAAGCGCTCCTGGAGCTCCGAGGGCACCCCGGCGAAGGGCAACCCGCTGTTGTCGCCTCGGAACCCACCGTGGCCACCACCGTGGTGGTGCCCCCCGCCAACCATCATGGCTCTGGCCTGTCGTTCCGGTTCGGCAGTAAGGTCAAGACAGCCGCATAGCGGCTGTCTTGGACCAACTCCTGATGGCTGCCCTGGGCCACCGCCTGTCCGTCCTCCAAGAGCACGACCCGGTCGGCCAGGGCGATGGTCGACAGGCGGTGGGCGATGACCAGCGTCGTCCGACCGGCCATGAGGATCCGCAGTGCTTCGTGGATCTCCTCCTCGCGCTGGGCGTCGACGGCGCTGGTGGCGTCGTCGAGCACGAGGACGGCGGGGTCGACCAGCAGGGTGCGGGCGATGGCCACGCGCTGGCGCTGTCCGCCGGACAGGGTGTAACCCCGTTCGCCCACCACCGTGTCGTAGCCATCGGGCAGGGCGGCGATGAAGTCGGCGGCGCCGGCAGCGGTGGCCGCCCTGACCACGTCACCGAGGTTGGCGTCGGGTCGCCCGTAGGCGATGTTGGCGAACAAGGTGTCGGAGAACAAGAAGGGCTCGTCGACGACGACGCCGACGGCCGAGCGCAGGCTGGTCAGGGTGAGGTGGCGGACATCGTGGCCGTCGACGAGCACGGCGCCCTGGTCTACGTCGTAGAAGCGGGTGAGGAGCCGGGCGACACTTGACTTCCCGGCTCCGGTACGCCCCACCAGGGCCAGGCTCTCGCCTGGCGCCAGATGCAGCGACAGTCCTCGCAGCACCTGATGGTCACGACCCCGGTAGGCGAAATGGACGTCCCTAAGCTCGACATCGCCTCGTGGGTGGCGGAGCTCGACGGCATCGGGGGCGTCGACGATCTCCGCTTCGGTGTCGAGCACCTCATAGATGCGCTGGGCCGACGCCGACGCCCTCTGGCTGAGCATGAAGAGGAAGCCGAGGCTCCGAAACGGCGCCTGGAGCATGACCACGTAGCTGCTGAACAGGACCAGGTCACCGATGCTCGCCCGGCCGTCGATGGCCAGGATCCCGCCGTAGAGCAGCACCAGTGCAAGGCCCACCCGGGGCAGGTTCTCCATGACGGGGCCGCACCGGGCCCGGGTGTCGAACTGGCGCACGCTGGCCCAGCGCAGGCGTTGGGCGGCCTGATCGAGCAGGGCGATCTGGCCCCGCTCGCGGGCGAAGGACTTGACCACCCGGGTCCCGGTGACGTTCTCGTCGACCAGGGTGGCGACCTCGGCCAGGTGGGCCTGCACCACCCAACTCAACGGGAACAGCTCCTTGCGCATGCGCACACCGACGACGTACACCCCGGGAAGGGCGGCCACCGCCACCAGGGTGAGCCCCACGTTCACCCGCAGCATGAGCACCACGGCCAGGGCGAAGCTAAGCGTGCTGACCAACAAGGCCGGGGCGTAGGTCAGGTACATCTGGACCGAGCGAACGTCAGAGTTGGCCCGGGAGACCAACTGGCCGGTCTGCACCCGGTCGTAGAACGAGAACGAGAGCCGGGTGAGGTGCTCGTAGAGCAGCGACCGGAGCTCGAACTCGATCCGGTAGGCGACCGTCGCCAGCCCGGCGCGGGACACGTAGCCGAGGGCGGCCCGCAGGGTGCCGAGGCCGAGGAGGCCCCACACGAAGGGCGCCAGGGTGGCGGTGGGGATGGGGTGGACCGGCGTGGGCAGGGCCCGGTCGATGGCACCCCGCAGCACCAGTGGGATGCCGAGTTGGGCCAGCACGCCGAGGGCCGATGCCACCAGGGCCAGGCCGAACCGTCCCCGTTGGGCTGCCACCAGGGGCCGGGCCCGGCGCAGCCAGCCCAACGACCGGTCAGGGTCGATGGCGGGGGCCACCTGCGTTCTTTGGTCTGTAGCGGGCACCCCCTGCCCTCTAGGGACGAAAGAACGGGAGGGAGGTTCGACGCACATGTTTAGGGTAGCGAAGCATCTCCTGGTCACCTCAAGGGGTTTCTCGCCGGTACCCTGGCCTCGCGCTCAGGAGGTAGTGCCCCATCAACACTGCGCTCGGCCTCGTAGCCGTAGTCCTGCTCATCCTGGCCAACGCCTTTTTCGTGGTGGCCGAGTTCGCCCTGGTTGCGGTCGACCGCGAGCGTGTACAGGTCGAGGCCGAGGCCGGCAACGGGCGCGCCCGTGCCGCGCTGAGCGCCCTCCACGCCCTGTCGTTCAACCTGTCGGCCTGCCAGCTCGGCATCACCGTCACCTCCTTGGTGCTGGGGTACCTGGCCGAGCCGACCATCGCCCGGATACTGGAGCCAGCCCTCGCCTTTTTGCCCGAGGGCGCCCGCCCCGGGGTGGCCATCGCCATCGCCCTGACCCTGGCCACCGTGACCCAGATGGTCGTCGGCGAGCTCATACCCAAGGGCTTGGCCATCGCCCTGCCCCTTCCCGCCGTCCTGGCCGTCGCCACTCCGATCCGCTTCTACGGCATGGCCTTCGGCCCCCTCATCCACGTGCTGAACGGCGCCGCCGACCGGGCCGTACGGATGTTGGGCATCGAGCCGCGGGACGAGCTGCGAGCGGTGCGGTCACTGGAGGAGCTCGAGCTGTTGATCCACTCCTCGCGCCAGGAGGGAACGCTCGATCCCGAGGCCTACCACCTGCTGGAACGCACCATCCGGTTCGGGCACAAGACGGCCGCTGACGCCCTGGTCCCCAGGGTCGACATGATCGCCCTGCCCGCCGATGCCACGGTGGCCGATCTGGCCCAGGCCTCCCTGAGGACCGGTCACTCCCGCTTCCCGGTGGTGGGCGACGGCCCCGACGACGTCGTCGGCGTGGCCCACGTGAAGGACGCCCTCTCGTGTCCCGTGGATGAGCGGGTGACCACGCCGGTGACTGCCGTGGCCGGACCGGCCCAGTTCATCCCCGAGGGTCGTGACCTGGAATCGCTGCTGACGGAGATGCGGGCCGAGGGGACCCAGATGGCGATGGTGGCCGACGAGTACGGAGGGGTGGCCGGCATCGTGACCCTGGAGGACCTTCTGGAGGAGATCGTCGGCGACATCGAGGACGAGTACGACCCGGTGTCACCGGGGCTCACCGCGGCTCCGGTGGCTGGCACCTTCATCCTCGACGGCCGCCTCCACCCCGACGAGGTGGGCGAGATCACCGGGCTGGAGCTGCCCGAAGGTGACTACGAGACGATGGCCGGGTTCCTGCTCGAACGCCTGGGTCACCTTCCCGACGCCGGCGAGCACGTCGAGCACCTGGGCTGGAGCCTGGAGGTGCTGAAGATGGACCGCCACCGCATCGCCACGGTGCGGGTGGTCGCCCCCGCCGGCGAGCGGGAGGAGCATCCCGAGCAGGACGAGCCGGACGAGCGACCGGGGCAGCAGGCGACGCGGCCCGGACAGCAGGCGGAACAGCCCGAACTCCAGGCAGAGCCGGCCGAGGGGGCAGGACCGTGATCGGCGCATTGGTCCTGTCGGTGGTGCTCCTCGGGGTCAACGCCTTTTTTGTAGCTGTCGAGTTCGCCCTCATGGCCTCCCGGGGGACCCGGTTGAAGCAACTGGCGGCCACCGGTGACGCCCGGGCCCTGGCTGCCGAGCGGTCGGTCAGGGAGCTCTCGTTCATGCTCTCGGCCGCCCAGCTGGGCATCACCATCGCCTCACTGGGTCTGGGCTCGGTGGGCGAGCCTGCAGTGTCCGCCCTGTTGGAGGGCCCCCTGGACTGGGCGGGCGTCCCCACCTCGGCGGCCCACTCCCTGTCCTTCGTGGTGGCCCTGGCCGTGGTGGTCTTCCTGCACATGGTGCTGGGGGAGATGGTCCCCAAGAACGTCGCCATCGCCCGTCCGGAGCAGAGCGCCCTTTGGTTGGCGTTGCCCCTGCGAGCCTTCACGGTGGTGTTCCGTCCCTTCATACTGGCCCTCAACCGCATGGCCAACGGCGGCCTGCGACTGTTGCGGGTCGAGCCCCGCGACGAGCTGGTGGCGGCCCACACCGCCAGCGAGATAGCGGGGATGTTGGCCACGTCACGCCAGGAGGGCCTGCTGGAAGAAGTCGAGCACCAGCTCATGACCGGCGCCCTGGACTTCGCCGGCCGTCAGGTGGGAGCAGTGATGGTGCCTCGGGCCGAGATGGTGGCGGTCAGCGCCGGCGCCAGCGCCGGACACGTCGAGCAGGTGGTGGTCGAAAGCGGGCACTCCCGCCTGGTCGTGTTCGGGCGAGACCTTGACGACGTGGTCGGCTTCGTCCACGCCAAGGACCTGCTCGACCTCGCTCCCGCCGCCCGCCGCCGGCCGCTGCCCGCCGACCAGCTCCGGCGGATGCTCGTGGTCCCCGAGGCCCGCACCCTCCCCCTGCTCCTCCTGGCCATGCGCCGGGCCCACCTCCACTTTGCCCTGGTCGTCGACGGCGACGGCGCCACCGCCGGGTTGGTCACCATCGAAGACGTCCTCGAGGAGCTGGTGGGCGACATCCGAGACGAGCACGACCGGATCTCAGCGTCGTCGTAGGCGTCAGCACGCCAGGCCGACGCGTCAGCCGAGCGGTGGCGCCCGCACCCCGCCGCATGCGCATCGCTGAGCGGGATTCGATTCCCCTCGTCAATCACCGAGGCGAAGTTCAGTGGGTCTCGATTGCGTCGGTCGTAGCTTCCCGGAGCTGGTCGAGGAAGCCGTCGGCAAACCGGCGAGCGGCATCTGCGCTGAAGAGGTGGTAGGGGTAGCGCACGACCAGGTGCAGCCGCCCTGAGACCGTCACCGCCCCCACGGACAGGCCGAGCGGGATCCTGGGCGGCACGGAGAACCAGACGTCGGTGGTGACGCCAGCTTCGCCCCCGAACGACGGCGGGCTCGGCAGGCGGCCCAGCGTGCACAGCATGGCGGTGTCGACTCGCCAGTTGCCGGTGATCGGCTGGACTACGACGATCGACTGCTTGGCCCACAGCACCAGCAGGCCGGATCGGCGCAGGGCGGTGATGAGGGCGGTGCCGGTGCGGCTTCGCTGGTTGCGCTCGGTCTGGGTCTGGATCGCCTTGACCGTCGTCGCTGCGCTGGTCCGGTGGCGTCGGCTGGTCGAGATCCGAGCCGTCACCGAGAGGTTGGCGACCGACTGCAGGGGCCACTCCCGGGGCCGCAGGTTGGCCGTCGAGAGCACCCCGATCCGATGCGCCGGTTCCTGGTGTTCGGCGTTCCAGGCGGCGATGGCGAGGTGCAGCGCGGCGAGGAGCACGTCCTCGCCGTCCACCGCCGTCCGACTGAGGGCGCCGGTCGAGTCAGACGTCAGGGTGACGTGGTGGAAGCCGAAGCCGTCCTGGTCGCCGCCCTGGTCCGGGGCCAGCTGGGCGGGTGGGCTGAGCAGGTCACGGATCCTCTCCACGGTGCTGCGGTAGCGCTGCCGCACCCCGGACACGGGAGCCGAGGCCGGCCTCACCGGCAGGTCTCGAAGGGCCAGGAAGTCGGGCCGGCAGCAGTGGTCGGGACGGCCGGCGTAGGTGCGGGCGATGGCAGCCAGCACCCGTAGGGCGCCGAATCCGTCAGTTGCCGCGTGGTTGAGGTTGAGCATGACGATGTCGCCATCCCGGCGCCGAGCCAGCCGGACTCGCAGCGGTGGCCAGGCCGGGGGAACGGCCAGGCGCTGGAACTGGCTCCGTGTGGCGGACAGGGCGGCGCCGTCGGGGCACTCGACGACGTCGAGGACCTCGGGATCAGAGGGCTCCAACCCCAGGGCCTCGACCACGGCTGCCCTCATCCGTCCCTCGTCCAGGGTCCCCGTCACCGCTGCTTCGAGTTGGACGCTCCACGGTGCGCCACTCGGATCCAACAGGCGGCCCCGGTCGGCGTCGGGGTCGCCGGCGACCGGCCCCACGTCCCAGGCGCAGTCAAGCTCGCAGCGGTGGTCCCCCTGGCGCCCACGGAGCAGTCGTCCGAGGTCGGCGGCCATGCCCGAGAGGTTGTGGGCGCCGATACGCAACAAGGAGTAGCGGGCTGCAGGTTCGGTGCTCGAGAGGGCCAGCGGTGAGACCTGGTCGACGTGGGCGGACACGCGGTTGCCCTCGATCGCGATGTGGAGGCTGTTGCTGCGCCGGTTCTCTCGCAGTGAGATCTTGCCGGGATGGTAGACCCGGCCGAGTCCGGTGTCTCGCCGGAAGCGCCCGCTGGCCTCGAACGCTCGGAACAGCCCGACAAGGTCGTCGGTGGAGGCCCGTCCGTGCCCGTCCGTCGGCTCATCACCGGGTGCGGCCGACAACCGGTCCTGGAGGCTGGCAGCGTGCCCGTCGTGGTCGGCCTTCGGACCGGGATCGTCCCCCTGCCGCTCGGCGCCCTCCTTCACGGCGGGCGACTCTAGGCGGGCCAACCGAGGGGCTTCGGCGACGTCGGCGACCGGCGGCTGGGTGTGCTATTGCGGTCCGGCGAGCCTCATGGGCCAGACTCAGGGCCATGAAGAGCGCGCGCCGGGTTCTGTTCGCCAACACCATCAACACCCTGGACGAGTACCTGGCCCGGCGGGGCGGGGAAGGCCTGGAGGCGGCCCGAAAGGTCGATCCCATGGTGCTCATCGAGACGCTGGAGGCGTCCGGGCTCCGGGGACGGGGCGGCGCCGGCTTCCCGACGGGGCGCAAGTGGCGGACCTTGGTGGAGAACCGATCCACCGCCGAGCCCACCACCGTGGTCGTCAACGGCGCCGAGGGCGAGCCCGGCACGTTCAAGGACCGCTCCATCCTGCGCAAGAACCCCTACCACGTCATGGAGGGCGCCCTCATCGCCGCCCGGGCGGTGGGTGCCGACCAGGTGGTCTTCGGGCTGAAGCGTGCGTTCATACCCGAGGTGACCCGCATGCGTGCCGCCATCGCCGAGGCAGAGGCCTCTGGGTGGGCCGGCGACGTCGGGCTCGAGATCTACGAGGGCCCCCACGAGTACCTCTACGGGGAGGAGACGGCCCTGCTCGAAGCCATCGACGGCCGCTACCCTTTCCCCCGGCTCGCCCCCCCGTTCCGCCGGGGCGTGCGGCCGGCGGCCGAGCGCCACGCCGGCGGCCTGCCTGGCCTGGTGTCCGCTGCCCAGGTGGAGCTGGCCGGCCCCAGCGAGGAGAAGCTGGCGCCTCCGGCGCTGGTCGACAACGTGGAGACCCTGGCCAACGTCCCCAGGATCATGGCCAGAGGGGCGTCGTGGTTCCGCACCGTCGGCACCGAGGAGTCACCGGGGACCATCACCTGCACGGTGACCGGAAGCACCCGCCGTCACGGCGTGGACGAGGTCATCATGGGCACACCGCTGCGGGACGTCATCGAGGGCATCGGCGGGGGCGCCCGGCCGGGCCGGAGGATCAAGGCGGTGCTGCCCGGTGTGGCCAACGGCCTGATCCCCGAAGAGCTCCTCGACGCCCCCACCTGCTACGAGGGCTTGGCTGCCATCGGCAGCGGGCTGGGCTCGGCCGGCTTCATCGTTCTCGACGACACCGTCGACCTGGTCGCGGTCGCTGCCGGGGTGTCCCGGTTCTTGGGCGTGGAGTCATGCGGCCAGTGCATGCCGTGCAAGCGGGGAGGCCTCAAGATCTCCGATCACCTGCGCCAGCTCGCCATGTCGGAGGCCAACGACCGCACCTTCGCCGCCATCGAGGAGGGGGCCTCCACCGTCTCCGACCAGGCCCGCTGTTACCTGGCCCATCAGCACCAGGTGGTGTTGCAGAGCGTCCTCGAGCGCTTCCCCGGGGAGCTCACCGCCCACCTCAGCGGACAGGCGGCCGAGGCCGAGCCCTATCTGGTGGCCGAGCTGGTCGACATCGTCGACGGCGTGGCCACGCTGGACGAGCACTTCCGGGACAAACAGCCCGACTGGACCTTCGACGAGGACTTCTCGGGCAAGCTGCCGGCTGACACCCTGGGCCAGGGCCGCTACGGCGACTGGACCTTCAAGGCACCGTAGGGGCGATCTCCGTGCCAGTCGAGGAGGACGATGGTGGCGTCGTCGCTGAGCTGACCGGCCCGGTGGGCCAGGACTTGGCCCGAGATGATGCGGACGGCTTCGGTCGGGGGTTGCGCTCGGGTCTGGGCCAGGAGCTCGACCAGCTGGGGAAGGCCGAAGGCGTTGCCGCCGTCAGGTGCGGCCTCGGTGATCCCGTCGGTGAAGAGCACCAACCGGTCATCTGGGTCCAGCGTGATCCGGCCCGGGGCGTGGGCCGGGGAGTCGAACATCCCCAGTGGGTGCTGGGATTCCACCGTCACCGGCAGGCACTGGCCCTGGCGCAGCAGCAGTGGTTGGGGGTGCCCGGCGTTGATGACGGCGGTGGACCCGCTGGGGAGGTCGATGCGCAAGAGGACGGCGGTCACGAAGTCCTCCTCGCTGAACTGGCTGAGCAGGGCGGCGTTGGCTGCTCTGGCCTGGTCGACGAGGCCCTCGCTACACCGGCGGCTGTTGCGCATGGCGGTGATGGCCAGCGCTCCCAGGAGCGCGGCCCGCAGGCCGTGGCCGCGGG
>JBPCJK010000140.1:0-3061 GCA_051005375.1 Acidimicrobiales bacterium | reverse complement strand
GGTGGGCATCGGCCTGGGTGCCGGGCTGCCGCTCGGCCTCGCCCTGGGCCGCGCCTCCTACCGGGCCTTCGCCACCAGCCTGGGCGCCCTCCCCGAGCCGTTCGTCTCACTCCCGTGGACGATCGTGATCGTGGTGGCCACCCTCGCCATCGGTCTCCTCGCCGCCGCCGGTCCGGGGCACTGGATCGCCCGCACCACGGCAGCAGCGGTGCTTGCCACGAGTGACGGCGCCACGGCGTCGCCAAACGGGTCGGCCAATCGATGAGATCGAGAGGGCCCATGAGATCGCCGCGCTCGAGGCTCAGCCCTACGATGCCGACCCCGACTCGCATGGGAGGCACTCCCGGTCACTGCTCTAGCGCGAGCTACACCGCCAGCAGGCGACTGGCGCGTCGGCGTGGAGGGACGCGGCCGGGCCGGTGTCGACGATGCGCCCGGCGTCCATGACGGCATAGGTGTCAGCCAGGCGCAGGGCGAACTCCACGTACTGCTCCACCAGCACGAAGGTCAATCCCCCGACCTTGCGGAGGTTGACCAGAGCGTCTTCGATCTCGTCGATGATGGAGGGTTGGATGCCCTCGGTGGGCTCGTCGAGGACCATCAGGCGTGGCCGGGTCACGAGCGCCCGGGCCATGGCCAGTTGCTGCTTCTGACCTCCCGAGAGGTTCCCGGCCCGGCGCTTCATCAGCGGCCCCAGACGAGGGAAGAGATCGAGGGCATCGTTGACGGCAGCGCGGTCACGGTGCCCGCTGGCCTCCACCACCACTTCGAGGTTCTCGGCCACACTGAGCTGGGGGAAGCCGTCCCTGCCCTGGGGGACGTAGGCCATCCCGGCGGCGACCCGGGCGTGGGGAGCCACCCCCGTGATGTCCACCCCGTCCAACAGAACCCGACCAGAGGTGGGCTTCAGGACACCCATGAGGGTGTTGAGCAGGGTGGTCTTGCCCACCCCGTTGCGGCCGAGCAGGCACAAGAACCCGCCGGTGGAGACCTCCAGGGCGATGTCGTAGAGCACCGGCGCCCGCCCGTAGGCGACGTTCAGCCCCTCCACTGAGAGTAGGTTCACGGAGCGGCCTGCACCTGGGGCTCGTCCTCGGCCTCACGATGGCCCCGCCGGTCACGGCTGCGGCCGAGGTAGACCTCCTGGACAATGGGATCGGCCCGCACCTGTTCCACCGACCCCTCGCTCAGCACCCTGCCCTCGTGCATCACCGTCACCCGGCGGGCGAAGCGACGCAGGAACTCCATGTCGTGCTCGACGATCACGATCGTGCAGCGCTCGGCGATCGTCTCGATCAATGCACCGGTCGCAGTCCGCTCTTCGGCGCTCATCCCCGCCACCGGCTCGTCGAACAGCAGCAGCCGGGGCTGCTGCACCAACAGCATGCCGATCTCCAGCCACTGCTTCTGGCCGTGGGACAGCTCCCCTGCCGGATCACCCGCCCGCCCGGCCAGCTGCACCGCCTCCAGGGCCTCGGCCACCTCGCTTGCCACCCCACGCCGACGCCGCAACATCGACCGCAGGCCCAGGCGGTGGGTGTGGGCCAGGTCGAGGTTCTCGAGAACACTGAGGCGCTCGAACACACTCGGCGTCTGAAAGGTCCGGCCCACCCCGAGGCGCACGATGTCGTGCTCGCGCAGGCCGACGAGCGCTCGGCCGCCGAAGATCACCGAGCCAGCCGAAGGCTGGGTCAGGCCGGTGATGACGTCGATCAGGGTGGTCTTGCCGGCGCCGTTGGGCCCGATGAGGAAGCGAACCTCGCCCTCGTCGACCGCCAGCTCCACCCCAGCCAGAGCCGGCGCTCCGTCGAAGCTGACCGCCACCCCACTGACCTGCAGCAGCGCTCCCACTACTGCGCTGCCCCCACCGCCACCTCGGCGGGGTGAGACGACCGCCGGAGCCAGGTGCGGTGGCGAGCCAGGTCGGCCAAGCCGGCCAGGCCCTTGGGCGCCCACACCACCACCACCACGAACAGGGCGCCCTGGAGGTAGAGCCAGCCGCTGGGATACCACTCGCTGAGCGAGGTGTGGGCGTAGCTGGCGACCACCGCACCGAT
The DNA here is from genome assembly GCA_051005375.1 of Acidimicrobiales bacterium. Taxonomy (GTDB): domain Bacteria; phylum Actinomycetota; class Acidimicrobiia; order Acidimicrobiales; family CADCSY01; genus JADDRA01. The sequence goes on along the minus strand of JBPCJK010000140.1, from coordinate 1,004 downwards.
GATGGGACCGCTCAGCGTGGCCCGGCCGCCGATGGCCACCCAGATCACCATCTCGATGGAGGGCACCACCCCCACGTTGGCCGGCGAGATGATGCCGACGATGGGCACGAACAGCGCTCCGGCCAGACCAGCCATGCCCGCCGACATGGCAAAGGCGATCACCTTGACCCGGGTGGCGTCGTAGCCGAGGAACCGGACCCGGTCCTCACTGTCGCGCACCGCCACGAGCAGGCGGCCGAAGCGGCTCTGCACGACCTGGCGGGCGACGAGAAAAGCGATGGCAAGGGCGGCGGCGGCGGCGAAGAACAGGACCTGGGTGCCGCGAGGGGTGCCGAGCTCCAGGCCGAAGACCTCGCTGAAGTTGGTGAGGCCGTTGGTCCCCCCGGTCAGTCCCTGTTGGCCGACCAGCAGGATGGCGAAGGCAGCGGCCAGGGCCTGGGTGAGCAGGGCGAAGTATGCCCCCCGCACCCGCCGTCGGAACACCGATGCGCCAAGCAGTGCCGCCACCGCCATGGGCAACAGGACGGCGGCGGGCAGCGCGAACCAGGCGAAGCGGAAAGGCGCCCAGATGGCGGGCAACGACTCCACGCCGCTCCAGGTCATGAAGTCGGGGAGGCCCGACCCGGATTCGGCCAGCTTGAGGTACATGGCGGTGCAGTAGGCGCCGAGGCCGAAGAACACCCCGTGGCCCAAGCTCAGCATGCCCCCGTAGCCCCATGCCAGGTTGAGGCCGACGGCGACCACGGCAAAGAGCAGGTACTTGGCCAGCAGGGCCAGCCGGAACTCCGAGAGCACCAGTGGGGCAACCACGACCACGGCGAGGGTGACGGCCACCACAAACCCCTGACGTAGCCGATTGGAGGGGTTTGGCCGCCGGCCAACCCGAGCGCCGAAGGCGCCCCCCTGGATGGCGGCCCGGGGGAGGAAAAGGGCACACAAAAAAACAAAGGAGAAGGGGAAGGAGGGAGCCCCCCCCACCCACAACACCACCCCCCCCCCCCCCC
>JBPCJK010000139.1:0-12504 GCA_051005375.1 Acidimicrobiales bacterium | reverse complement strand
TGGTGCCCTGGAGGCGGTCAGCCAGGCGCCGACGGGGCCGGGACAGCGGCGGAGGAGCCACCGCAGGAGGGGCGGCGACCAGCTCCGGGCAACCGGCCAGGCCCTTGGTCAACACCGCCAGGAGCTGGAGTCTGGCCTCAGGAGCGGGACCCATGGCCGAGCAGCGAACCTCTTCGATCAGGGCTGCCAGCTCCTCGTCACCGGCCAGTTCAGGATCGTCGAAGTCACGGAACACGGTCATCACTGAGCGCGAACGTCGGAGGAGCCGGAATGGGTACGCGCTTGCTCGCCGCGCTCCTCGTCGTCACCCAGGCTCCGCCGTAGCGCATGCAGGGCCCGGCGCTGGAGCTGCTTCACCGCTCCGGGCGGCTTTCCCAGTGCCTCGGCCACCTGTTCGACGGTGAGGTCGGCGACGATCCGTAGCAGCAGGACGTCGCGTTGGTCGGGCGTCAGCTCGCCGAGGAGCGTCCGAACCCGCGCAGCCCCCAGTCGAGCGAGGGCATCGGACTCGGTGGATCGGTTGGAGGGAACCTCGGCCAGCGGGTGGTCGGTCATGAGTGGTTGGCGACGCCGGCTTCGGCGCTGGTCGACCAGGAGGTTGTGGGCGATGGTGAAGACCCACGAGCGGAACCGCTCCTCGCCCCCCTCGAAGCCCCGGAGCTTGGTGAAGACGCGAAGGAAGACGTCGTTTGCCAACCCCTCGGCGTCGTCGGCGCCTTGGCCCCGCAGGTACCCGGCCACCGGCCGGCCCAGCCACTCGAACAACTGCTGGTAGGCCCAGGGAGCGTCGGCCTGGGCGGCGACCAGGACAGGGAGGAAGGCAGCACCGAACGGCGCTGGGCGGGTGGTGACCGGGGAGGCGGGATCGGTGTTGGGCACGGTGGTGGCTCGGAGCGCGCCAAGTGGCACTGACCGTCGGAGTCAACGAAGCAGGTCCTCGGAAGGGTACGGGCGAGACTGCCGGCTCGATCACTGGGGGAGGCAGCGCTTGACGTGCTCGGTATGGTGAGAGCACCTCGTCGCCCGGTGGTGGCGGCCTCGACCTGAACGTCGCCAGCAGGACAAGCCAGCGGACAAGAAGGTGCAGACGTGGCCAAGGAGCGGGTGGATCGCGAGGAAGAGGATCTGGTCCGTCTCTACCTCACCGACATCGGGCGCTACCCGCTGCTGACCAAGGACGACGAGGTGCGCCTGGCCCAGGCCATGGAGCTCGGGAACCAGGCCCGCCTGTCCCTGGAGGAGGGAGCCGGCCTCACGCCGGTCCGTCGGAGGGAGCTGCGCCGGGCCCTCAAGCGGGGACACGACGCCGAGCGCACCTTCGTGCAGTCCAACCTCCGCCTGGTCGTCTCCATCGCCAAGAAGTACCAGGCCTCCGGATTGCCACTGCTCGACTTGATCCAGGAAGGCAACCTCGGCCTCATGCACGCCGTGGAGAAGTTCGATTGGCGCAAGGGGTTCAAGTTCTCCACCTACGCCACCTGGTGGATCCGCCAGGCCATCACCCGGGGCATCGCCAACACCGGGCGCACCATCCGTCTGCCGGTGCACGCCGGCGACACCCTGGTCCGGCTCCAGAAGGCCAAGTCGGGCCTGGAGCTGAAGCTGGGCCGGTCGGCGACGCTCAAGGAGCTCTCGGCTGAGGTTGAGCTCCCTGAGGACAAGGTGACCGAGGCCCTACGGTTCGCCGGCGAGCCGCTGTCACTGTCGGAGCCGCTGCGAGAGGACGGCGATGCCGAGTTGGGTGACGTGGTCGAGGACCGGTCGGCGGAGTCGCCCTTCGAGGTGGCCGCCATCGCCCTGCTGCCAGATCAGATTTCCCGGCTGCTGGCTCCGCTGAACGACCGTGAGCGGGAGATCCTCACGCTGCGCTTCGGCCTCGATCGGGGCGAGCCACGAACCTTGGAGGAGGTGGGCGAGCAGTTCAAGCTGACCCGGGAGCGCATCCGCCAGATCGAGGCTCGAGCCATGTCGAAGCTCCGCCACCCCTCCAGCGACACCGGGGCGCGCGACCTCCTGGCCGTCTGAGGCTGCCTCGAAGGCATCAGTGGCGGAGGTGGACGGGAATCGAACCCGCCGGACGGGGATCGCCCGTCCCACCCGCTTTGAAGGCGGGGGAGCCCACCAGGTACCCAGACACCTCCGCCCGGCAAGCTACCTGCTCGGAGGTCGGTTGTGCCGGCGGCGCCCCTAAGGTGTGGGGATGAAGAAGCTCCTGATCCTGCTCGTGCTCATCGCCCTCGGCACCGTCGCCGCCAAGAAGCTCAAGGACACCTAGGAGCGGAACGGAGGCCAGGTCCTGGCCTTCGTTCTCGCCCAGAGCACCTACGCCTCGATCGGCGTTAGGCCCTTGCGCCGGGCATCCGCCGGCGTTAGAGTCCGGTTTCCACTTTCCCCTGGAAGCGTTCCGTCGCGCCCTGGGAGTGGTTGTGCTGGTTGCCTGTTGGTCTGCGAAGGGGGGCAGCGGCACCACGGTTGTGTCGGTTGCCTTGGCCGTGTTGCTCGCCCGGTCGTCGCCGTCGGGAGCGCTGCTCGCCGATCTCGGCGGCGATGTACCTGCCGTGCTCGGCCTGGCCGACCCCTCTGGTCCCGGTTTGGGGGAGTGGCTGACCTCCGGCGAGACGGTCCCCGCCGACGCCCTGTCCCGTCTCGAGATCGACGGGCCTGCCGGTCTGAGGGTTCTGCCAGCGGGGGTGACCGGGGGGTCCCCACCGAGGCGCGCCGAGGTCCTCGCTGCGGTCCTCGCCGCCGACCCCCGGCCCGTCGTGGCCGACTGCGGCTCGAGCCCCAGCGGCTCGGCGCTGGCCGTGGCTGCCGCAGCCTCGGCGTCGCTGCTGGTGCTCAGGCCCTGCTACCTCTCCTTGCGCCGGGCGCTGCAGGCACCGTTGCGACCGTCGGGCGTCATCTTGGTCAGCGAACCAGGTCGATCGCTCGGTCGGCGCGACGTCGAGGACGTGCTGGGAGTGCCGGTCCGAGCGGTCGTGGCCGTCGACCCTGCAGTGGCTCGGGCCGTCGATGCCGGGCTGTTGCCGGCGCGCCTTCCCCGGGGCCTGGAACGAGCGCTGCGTCATGCCGCGTGATCTGGTGCAGCCGGACGCCACGTCTGGCCCCGGCAGGATCGAGCTGGAGGAGCGCCTCCACCGCTTGGTGGTGGAGGCGGCAGGGTCAGAGGCGCTGCCCACCGCCGGTCTTCGGGCCTCGATCGAGCGCCTGGCCCGGTCAGAGTCGCCCCTGCTCGGTGGAGCCGGTCTCGCTTCTCTGGTCGATTCCGTCGCCGCCCGCGCTCGCGGCCTGGGCCCGCTCGACCCCCTCTTGGCCGACCCTGAGGTCACCGAGGTGATGGTCAACGGTCCAGGACAGGTCTGGATCGAGCGCCATGGCCGCCTCGAGCGGGTCGATCTCGACCTCGACATCGAGACCATCGAGCGGCTGATCGAGCGGGTCGTCGGCCCCCTCGGGCTGCGCATCGACCGGTCGTCGCCTCTCGTGGACGCTCGTCTGCCCGACGGATCCCGGGTGAACGCGGTGGTGCCGCCCTTGGCCGTCGACGGCCCCTGCCTCACCATCCGCCGGTTCGGCGCCCGGCCGATAGCACTGGCTGAGGCCTGTCCACCGGGCGTGGCCGAGCTGCTGGCCTGGGCGGTCCATGCCCGCTGCAACGTGCTGGTGTCGGGTGGTACCGGCGCCGGCAAGACCACCCTGCTCAACGCCCTGGCCGCCGAGATCCCAGCCGGGGAGCGGGTCATCACCGTGGAGGACGCAGCCGAGCTGTGCCTCTCGGGTGAGCATGTGGTCCGCTTGGAGTCACGACCGGCCAACGCCGAGGGCATGGGCGAGGTGTCCCTGCGGGAGCTGGTCCGCAACGCCCTGCGCATGCGGCCCGACCGGATCATCGTCGGGGAGGTTCGCGGCCCAGAGGCCCTCGACATGCTCCAAGCCATGAACACCGGTCACGAAGGCTCGCTGTCGACCTGCCATGCCAACGGCCCGGCCGACGCCCTTCGCCGCCTGGAGACCATGGTCCTCACCGGGTCGGTGGCGTTGCCGCTGACGGCGGTTCGCGACCAGGTCGACTCCGCCATCGACCTGGTGGTCCAGGTGGCCCGTTGGCCTGGCGGGAGGCGGGGGGTCGTCGAGGTGGCCGAAGTCACGTCCGGCTCGGATGCGGGTCGGCCGGCCACGGACAGCCGCACGAGACGCTTGGCCGGCCGCCTCGGCCTCCACCACCTTCCCCAACGCCCGCCCCGTGCTCTCGGCGCCTGCCCTCCCGACCCCTCCTGGGTCACGGCGGCGGCGCCAGATCTACCATGAGCGCCGGCGTCGTTGTTCTCGTCGGACTGCTCAGCCTGGCGTCGACCGCCGCCGTGCGAGCCGCCGCCACCACCAGTCGCCGGGCCGTCGTCGGTCGCCGTCTGGCGCTCGCCCAGTCGGGACCGATCGGGTTGCGCAGACTGGTGGCGTGGGCGCCACCTCCTCCTGACTGGGTGGCCCGCCGTCTGGTTGCTTCCGGCGTGATCGACGGGACCGGCCTGTGGGCGGGTTGGCTGGTGGCGCTGGCGACCGGGGTGCCAACCGCCGTCCTCGTCGGGGGCCCGGGGTTGGCCGTGGTGGTGGCGGCGGCCGCCGTGGGCGCACCCGTGGGGGCGATGCTGGTTACCTCCGGACGAGCGGACCGGTTGTTGGAGCAGGGATTGCCTGACGCCCTGGAGGGAATGGCCCGGTCGCTGCGGACCAGTGCCTCCCTGCGCCAGGCAGTCGAGGAGGCGGGGGGCACCACCCCAGGCCTGCTGGGTGACGACCTGCGCGGCGTGGCCGTCGAGGTGGCCAACGGCGAGGCGCTGGCCAACGCCCTGGATGCCTGGGGTGGGCGCCGTCCGCTCCCCGGGGTCCGCTTGGCGGTGTCGGCCCTGGGGCTCGGAGCGGAGACTGGAGGCGCCCACGCCCGTTCCCTCGACGGCGTGGCCGCCACCATACGAAGCCGGATGGCCGTAGGCCGGGAGGTCCGGGCCCTGTCCTCCCAGGCCAGGTTGTCCGGTGTGGTCATCACCCTGGCCCCGCTCGGTTTCTCGGCCCTCGCCGCCGCCACCGACGACCGCACCGCGGGCTTCCTGCTGCGGACGCCGCTCGGTCTCGTCTGCCTGACCGCCGGCCTCGTCCTCGACGGCGTGGCCGCCCTGTGGATGCACCGGCTGTCAAAGGTCGAGCTGTGATCTTCATGCGAATGTGGCGGCGCCGCCCACCTTGCTTCGGCCCGATCATCGGCGCCTGCGCCCTGGCTGGACCAGGATGGACATGACCGCCGCCCTGGTGGGCACGGCGTGGGCGGCGCTGGTCCTGGTCGTCGCCCGTCGGGTGGCCCCCGGGCCGCCACCGCGCCCGGTACGAGGCACCAGGCCCGGCCCGGCTGGGCCGGATCCAGCACCCGGTCCCGGCCGGGCCGTGGCCGAGCCGGAGCCGGCACCCGGTCCCGCCCGGGCGGTGGCCGAGTTGGTCGGCGCCGGCGTGCTGCGCGTCGCTCGCCGACCGGCACCGCCAGCGGGGGCTGCCCGCCTGGGCTGGGCCATCCTGGCTGCTGCTGGCGCACTGGTCGTCATGGCGCCGGCTGCGCCTGGCGTGGGCGCAGTGGTCTGGGCCCTGCCGGCGCTCGGTGAGCGCCGCCGCCGCAAGCGTCGTCGGGACTTGCTGCTGCGTGATCTTCCCGAGGTGGCCGATCTTTTGGTGCTCGCTGTCGGAGCAGGGCTGACGGTGCCGCTCGCCGTCGCCGCCGTCTCCCGGAGGGCCCCAGGGCCCCTGGCGCACGAGCTGGCCCGAGTGATCGACGAAGTCGGCCTGGGGCGGCGCCTCTCGGACGCGCTGGCCGACGTGCCCTCCAGGGCCGGCGAGGAGGTACGCCCGCTCATCGCCGCCCTGGTCGCCTCTGACCGCTACGGCGCCCCCCTGCTCGACGGCCTGGTCCGCCTCAGCGGCGAACTGCGCTCCGACCGCCGGCGGCGAGCCGAGGAGGCCGCCCGCCGGGTTCCCGTCAAGCTCCTCTTCCCCTTGGTGTTCTGCACCCTCCCTGCCTTCGCGCTGCTCACCGTGGCGCCTCTGCTCGCCGGCGCCCTCCGGGCGCTGCGCCTCTAGCCACAGCAGTCCCATCCCAAAAAGGAGGAGCTCCATGCTCCCGCTCAGCCTCATCATCCGTCTCCACGTCTCGGCCCTCCTGGCCGCACAACTCCTGGATGCCCGCCTCGCCCGATTCCGCGACGAGCGGGGCCAGACCTCGGCCGAGTACGCCCTGGTCCTGTTGGGCGCTGCCACCGTCGCCCTGCTCATCGCCCTGTGGGCCAAGCAGACTGACAAGTTGGGCAAGTTGCTCGACACCATCTTCGACAACGTCACTGGCATGGTGACGTGAGGGGGCCGGCTCCGCTGACCAGGCAGGGCCCCAGCGAACGGGGCCAGGCCGCCGTCGAGCTCGCCCTGGTCCTGCCCCTGGTGGCTGTGCTCGCCCTGCTGCTGCTCCAGGTGGCCGTGGTGGTCCGAGACCAGGTGCTGGTCATCCATGCCGCTAGAGAGGGGGCCCGGGAGGCAGCGGTGAACGCCGAGCCGGAAGCCGCTCGCCAGGCGGCGCTGGCCGGTGTCTCGCTCGAACCTGGGCGCCTCGAGGTGGGGACCTCCGGGCGGGCCGGGCCGGGAAGCCGAGTGCGGGTGGGGGTGAGCTACAGCTCACCCACCGATGTCCCGGTGGTCGGTGTGCTCGTGGGTGACGTCGAGCTCTCGGGCTCGGCATCCATGCGGGTCGAGCAGTAGGAAGTCTCCGTCTCGCTCCCTGCACTGGGCTCGCGTCACATTCAGGGGGGTGACGCGTCCAACCAGGGAACGGTCCTCGGCTCAAGCGAGGGCCGAGATGTGCCGAAGAGCAGTGGTGACGGCCCGACCGGCCGGGGAGTCCGAGGCAGGCACGAGGTTGTCGGCGACGCGAGCGAGAGCTCGCCAGTCGTCGCCCTGCCTGGCTCGAGTCCCCCCGGCCGCGCCCGGGTTCCCCCTGCGCATCGTTAGCCTGGAGAGACCCATGATCCTGCACCTCGCTCACCTCCACCTCGCCACCGAGGCCCTCCCGTGCTAGGTCAGCGCGACAGCGGTCCCCGCGACCCCCTCAGCCGGGCTGCTGGCGCCCTGAGGGACCGCAAGTGGGCCCGCCGGCTGGTCTCGGGCCTCTCGGCGGTCATGCTGCTGGTGGCGGTTGGGGTGCTCGGCTACCCCCTCTACACCAACCTCTACCAGAACAAGGTCCAGGGTGGGCTCGAGGACCAGTTGGCGGCTCCCGAGCTGGAACAGGCCTACCGCGCCGGCACCGTGGCCGAAGGCGACAGCCTCACCCGCCTGAAGATCCCCTCCCTCGGCGTCGATGTCGTGGTCGTCGAGGGCACCACCGTCAGCGCCCTGCGTGCGGGCGCCGGCCACTACCAGGAGAGCCCTCTCCCCTGCGAGTCCGGCAACGTGGCCATCGCCGGCCACCGCACCACCTACGGCAAGCCCTTCAACCAGCTCGACCTGATGAAGACCGGTGACACCATCATCTTGGAGACCCCCGTGGGTTCGTGCACGTACTCGGTGAAGAAGGCGCCCTTCGTGGTGGAGCCGACCGACCTGTCTGTCCTCGAGCCCACCTCGTCAGGGACGCTGACCCTCACCACCTGCCATCCCAAGAACTCCGCCGCCCAACGCCTCATCGTCCAGGCTGATCTGCAGGGACCGGCCGCCGGCGCATGACCTCCGCTCGCCGTCTGTTCACCGCGGGCGGCGTCGCCCTGGTCAGCCTGCTCCTGGTCGCCCCCCCGGCTCCGGCCGCCGAGGATCCCACCATCGAGTGGACACGACCGACGACCGACGACGTGTATCTCAGAAGCCCTGAGCCCGTTACGGGCACGGTGAACGGGGACACTGACGATCCGATCAAGAGCATCACCTTCACGCTGGACCCGGTCGATCCGAACGTCGGTCCCTGCCCAGCGTCCATCCCCGAGGATGACAAGACCATCGAGTTCGACCCGCCGAAGGCCCCGCCGTTCGACTTCGAGGTGCCGGTGGGCGTGCCCTGCAACCGTCGTTACAAGGTGACGGCCACCCTCACGAGGCCTGGTCTGAGCATCGGCGGGTTGTGCGGCCTCCGGCAGTGTGAGGTTCCCGTGGAAGCGTTCGAGTTCGCCGTGGCCATCCCGCCGGGCAGGGTGACGGGTCTGGCCGCCACCCCCTACGACCCGGCCACCAAGCAGGTCAGGCTCACCTGGGACCGGCTCGGCCCGGAACCGCCCGACTTCCTTCGCTACGAGGTTTCCATCGACCCGCCGGGGACCGCCAACTCCAAGATCCTGTCACCGGATCCGGACAACGAGCCCAGCTTCGTCTACACCGTGGCCGATGGCGACCAGGGCCCCCACAACTTCCGGGTGCGAGCTGTCCGCAAGGGCCCCGACGCCAACGGCCCCGACAGCGAGGTGTTCGGCCCTGCCTCTGGCAATGTGCAGGCTGGCCCTGAACCGCCCCCGGGTCAGCCACCGAGTGCCGAGCCGGGCGGTGGCTTCGACCCGTCTCCGGGAACCAACAACGCAGGCCCCCCGGCCAAGCCCAGGACCCGCACGACCGCCGACACCGGCTTCAGCAAGAACCTGCCCTTCGACCCCAGCCAGACCACGACGGTCCCTCCCACCTCGTCCACCACGGCGGCGCCACCACCTCCCGAGGATGCGGCGGTGCTGGCCATCGACGACAACCGCGACCAGGACACCCGCCGGGCCACGGTGGTGCCCGTCGCCGGTGGGCTGGTGCTGCTGATGGGCGCCGCCCACCTACGGCTGTTGTCCAAGCGGGCCGAGGAGCCGGAGATCCCGATCCGGTACCGGTAGGCCGCCGCCGTCGCTGGCCCCCCCACACCGTTCTTGCGTAATCCACTCGCGCTCAGCGCGACTCAGTTACGCAAGAACGTGGGGGGTCAGCCGAGGATGACCCGGAGGAGGGCGACGGCGCCGGGCTTGTCCAGGGGCTCGTTCCAGTTCCCGCACTTGGGCGACTGCACACACGACGGGCAACCCGCGGTACAGCCACAGGCGGCGACCACGTCGAGCGTGGCCGCCAAGTGGCGCATCCCGGTGTCGTAGCCGAGCTCAGCGATCCCGGTCCCGCCCGGGTAGCCGTCGTAGACGACCACCGTGGGCTTGGCGGTATCGGCCTGGCGGGCGGTGGACACGCCACCGACGTCCCAACGGTCGCAGATGGTGAACAGCGGCAGGATGCCGATGGCGGCGTGCTCAAGGGCGTGGAGCGCCCCCGCCCGGGCCTCGGGCGCCACGCCCGCCTCTCCCAGGAGCGGATCGTCGATCACGTACCAGAAGGCCCGGGTGACCAGGCGGGTGGGAGGCAGGTCCAGCGGCTCGGTCCCGAGCCGTTCGCCCGTGTCGACCGCCCGGCGCTGGTAGGCGACGACCTGCTGGCGTACCTCCACCGCTCCTAGGTGGGCCTCGACCCTTCCCACCGCACGGCTGCGCTCGTCGGCCAGGATTCGGATGGTGGTCTCGGCGCGAGCGTCGGTGAGCTCCCGCCCGTTGGCTTCGCTGACCCAGGCGACCCGGTCCTCGATGTCGAGGGCGTCGACCAGCCACGTCCGGCCCTGGTGGAGGTACATGGCGCCGGGGTGCACGGTGGTGAACGCCCGGCTCTCGTCGACGGTGCCCACCAGGGCGCCGTCGTGGGTGGCGATGCGGTACTCCGATGCCGACCCGCTGCGCAGGCCCACGCGGCGGGCGGGGCTCCTCCTTCCCGCCCAGTAGCCCGTTCCGAGACGCACCCGCAACTGGTCGTCGGCCACCAGCCGGCGAACCCCCTCGTCGAGGTCGTCCCACCAGCGTTCGTCGTCCGGGACCAGGGGGAGCTCGTAGGCGGCGCAGGCCAGCTGGGCGTGCAGGACGAATGGGTTCGAGGGGTTGACCACCGCAGGCTCCGGTGGTCGGGAGAAGACCTGCTCGGGGTGGGCCATCAGCCACTGGTCGAGCTGGTCGTTGCCCCCGACCAGGACGGCCAGCGATCGCTGCTGGCAGCGGCCCGCCCGACCCGCCTGCTGCCACATGGAGGCGATGGTGCCGGGAAAGCCGTCCAGGATGCAGACATCGAGGCCACCCACGTCGATCCCGAGCTCCAGGGCGCTGGTGGCGACCACGCCTCGCAGGTGCCCGCCCGCCAGCTGCGACTCGATCTCCCGCCGCTCAGCGGGCAGGTAACCGCCGCGGTAGGAACGGATGCTGTGGCTGAGCCCGGGACCGGCGCCCCGCCGGGCCTCGGCCGCCACCAGCTCGGCCGCCTTGCGGCTGCGGCAGAAGGCCAGCACCTGGGAGCCGCCGGCGATCAGCCCGGTTACCAGGGTGGCGGTCTCCCCGTGGGCCGAGGCCCGCACGCCCCGGCCACGATCGACGAGGGGCGGGTTCCAAAGGGCGAAGAAGCGCTCCCCCCGTGGCGAACCGTCGTCGGTGACGGCGACGACAGGCCTCCCGCACAGGGCCTCGGCCAGGGGGGCCGGGTCACCGATGGTGGCCGAGCCGAACAGGAACACCGGGTCGGCGCCATAGTGACGGCATAGCCTTCGGAGGCGACGCAGCACGTGGGCCACGTGACTGCCGAAGATCCCTCGCAGGGTGTGGAGCTCGTCGACCACCACGTAGCGCAGCCGGCTGAGGAAGGTGGCCCAGCGGGCGTGGTGGGGGAGGAGACCGGCGTGCACCATGTCGGGGTTGGTGAGCACGACGTTGGCGTGCCTGTGAGCCCACGCCCGCTCGGCGGTCCCGGTATCGCCGTCGTAGCAGGTGGCCACCATCCCCGGCACCCCCAGCGCGCCCAGCGACCGGAGCTGGTCATGGGCCAGGGCCTTGGTCGGGAACAGCCACAGGGAGGTCGACGGCGGCTGGGTTGGTTCGGGGGACCCGAGGATGGCTTCGGCGACGGGAAGCTGGTAGCACAACGACTTCCCCGAACCCGTCCCCGTGGCCACCACCAGCGACTGCCCTGCCCGGGCCAGATCGACGGCGAGCGCCTGGTGCGTCCACAGCGGGCCGGGCAGACGGTCGGCCACCTCGGGGTCTAGGGGGCGGGCAAGGCGCCCGTAGCGGGCGGGACGAGCGGCGAACCGCTCGAGGTGGACCAGGGCGGGGTCGCCCTCGATGACGCTCAGGAGCGGGTCGAGCTCCACCTGCACCCCAGGGACGCTACCGGCGGGCCGCATCGGCGGTGCCGACCGTCGCCGCGAGGCGGTAGCGTTGCCGGTGTCGGCCGCAAACAGTGAGGAGCAACGCGCGCATGGACATTGGGCTCGATCTATCGGAGCACGGCGGTTACACAGTTGTCGCCGTCTCTGGCGAGGTCGATGTCGCCACCGTCCCCCGATTGCGTGAGCAGTTGCACAGCTTGGTCGCCCGAGGCGACAACCGCATCGTGGTCGACCTCGACTCCGTCGACTTCCTCGACTCCACCGGCCTGGGCGTGCTCGTGGGCGCCCTCAAGCGGGTGCGCTCGAGCGGCGGGCAGCTCCAGCTCATCTGCACCCAGCCCCGCATCTGCAAGGTGTTCGAGGTGACCGGTCTCACCAAGGTGTTCTCGATCCATGACAGCCTCGAGGAGGCGGTCACCGAGTCACAGCACTAGGTCGAGCCCGACGTGGCCGAGCACTCCGATCCTGAAGGCGGCTCCTCCGGCATCGCGACCGTCCCCAAACCCGACGAGTTGCTGGCCCTGCACTCGGTCACCTCGGAGATGTTCGCCATGCTGCGGCAGTGGTTCGACGTCCCCGACCGGGTGACCCTGGATCTGGCTCAGGTCGACTCGGCGGTGGCCGAGCTGGGCGACCCCGTGCTGGTGGCCGCCATGGCCATGCGCAAGCTCCAGGCCCTCAACCTGCTGGCGACACCAGGGGTCCGCACCACCACCGACGTGGTGGTCACCATCGTCCAGGACCTGCAACGGGCCCTGTTCCAGGCCCCGTCCATGCGGCTGCGCTTGGCTGCCCAGACGGCTGACTGGGACGCCGAGTTGGCGTCCCTGGATGGGCCCGGAGGGCTCTCCGAACACCCTGCACCCGAGGCCACCGACCAGGCTGACTCCGAGGTCGACAGGTTCCGGGTGCTGCACGCCCTGCTCGTCGCCGCGGTTGAGGCCGTGGTCCAAGCTTCGGAAGGCGAGATCTGCTACCTGCTGTGAACGAGTAGATCCGCTCGTGCTCGGCTACCCCGACATCGACGACGGGATACCTGTAGGGTCGGCCGGGTCGTCCGCCACTGCCGGGTTAGCTCAGCTGGTAGAGCGCTTCTCTTGTAAAGAAGAGGTCGTCGGTTCGAATCCGACACTCGGCTCGTCGCCGTTGTCGAGGGTCCTTGCATGTGAAGCGACGCGAGGTAAGGCTTCGGTCGATGGGCCTGTCTGATCGAGAGAAGGCGATCCTCGACTTCGAGCGGAGGTGGTGGAGCTTGCCAGGACCCAAGGAGG
>JBPCJK010000138.1:0-22162 GCA_051005375.1 Acidimicrobiales bacterium | reverse complement strand
CCCTGTCGGAGGCGACGGGCGACGACGCGTACGAACTGGAGCGCCGCCTCGGACATCGCTCCCAGCGCTACATCGCCCGCTACACGAACCCGCCCGAGGAGGTCGCCGCAGGCTACGTCGAGGCGCTGTGATGCGGCCCGGCGTTTGCGGCTGGTGACACGATTCTTAGCGGCGCCCCGAGGTCGCCGCGGCATGGGTCGAGGCGGTCATGGACCGGGGTGACCTCCGGACGGCGTGGCCCATCACGGACGGCACCCTGCGCCTGGTGCTGGCCCAGGACTGGATCTGGGCCCACCGCCACCATCCGTGGGTGGGCCACGACTCCGACTGGGACGGCCTGGCCCGCGCCCTCTCCTCGCCCGAGCCCGACCACCCCCTGTGGGACCGCTTCGCCGAGGAGCAGCTCGAGCTCTGGCAGAAGATCTGGAAGGGCCTGAGCGCCCGCACCTGGCGGCCCGACGAGGACCCCGAGGTACTGGCTCTCGACCTCGAGATCGTCACCTTCCTGGAGCCCGACGACGCGGAGAGCGGGCGCCATGCCTTCGCCCGCCGCTTCGCCCTGCGCCGCACCGCCGACGGCTGGAAGATGGCCAGCATCAACGGCGAGCAGATGTTCAGCCCCGGCTGGCCGCCGTCTCTCGAGGGCCGCATCCCCTAGGAGCTACTCGTTGCGCAACACCTCGGCGGCGGCGACCCGGGAGGCGCGGCGACCGGGGCCGAACGCGGCGAGAAGGGCGATGGCGAGAGTGGCGACCACGAGGAGGAGCATCCAGGCCAGCGACACCAGCGGTTCCGGCCGTACGCCCAGGCCGGTGGCGAACCCCCTGTACGTGATCCTTCCCGCCGCTAGGCCGAGCGGGATGCCGGCGACCAGGCCGACGCCCACCACGGCGAGGGCCTGCCACCGCACCGAGGCCCGGAGCTGGCGGCCGACGCAGCCCAGGGCCCGCAGGACGGCCAGCTCCCGACGCCGGCCCCGCACCGCCACCGCCAGGGCGATGAAGAGGCCGGCGGCCATCGCCGCCGCGAGCATGCCCGCGAGCGCGGTCGGAAGTGCCCGCATGGCGGCCACGTTGGCGATCGTGGGCGGACGGACGGGGCGGGGGTAGACGAAGGGGAGGGCGCCCGTGCCGTCCCACGTGCGGGTCTGTTCACGGATGGTGGTGAGGAAGCGGTCGGGGTCGACGCCTGGGCGCAGATCGACCCCTACGAACCCGACGAGCCCGTCGCTCAGCGCTCCCGGCGGCGCACCGGCCCCGGTCTCGGCCTGACCCAGGATCGCCTGGATGAACGGAGCGGAAACCAGCATCCCGTTGCCGAGTGACGCCCGGTCGGACCCGAAGGCGCCGATCGGCGGCAGTACCACCAAACCGCGAACGGTCGCCTCCCGCACGCCGTAGAAGCTCTTGACCAGCACCCGCTGACCGACGTGGAGCCCGAGGGTGCGCGCCGTCTTGGTCCCGACGGCGATCTCGTCGCCGGCGACGGGCAGCGATCCCTCGACCACCGGCAGGCGCAGGGCGTCGAAACCGGCGCGGGCGGCGAGGGAGGGCACGGTCCGACCGTCGATCGTGAGCGGGAGATAGGAGATGGCGAGCCCCCAGTGCGCCACCTCGGGCCGCTCGAGCGTCGCCGCGATCGCGGCCGGGTCGGTGCTGCCGCCGTAGCCGTAGTTGACCGTGGCGGCCACGTCGTATGGCCACCCGAAGCGCTCGGGCCGTGACACCAGTGCGTCGAGGCTGGCGCTGAAGACCGACGTGGCCAGAACCGCGGTCACCGCCGCGACCGAGGCGCCGAGCAACGCCCGCGCTCCCGCTCCGGCAACCGCAGCCCGCACCCCGAGCGTCAGCGGTGGGCTCCCGGCGGGGGCGAGCGAGCGCTGCGCCCGCGACGCGCCCCTGGATTCCGTCCGACCGTCGCCCTTGGCGGCCGCCCGGGCCACGAGGACGAGCCCGACGGCCAGCGTCGCGGCCGATCCCCCCAGGACGGCGAGCACCACCACGCCCGAGAGCCCCAGCCGCCCGTCGGGGACCACGGCCCCGGCGCTCGCCACCGGTCCGAGGCCCGACGCCAGCCACCCGACGACGAGCGAGGCGGCGAGCCCGAGTGCGGCCGCCGCGGCCAGCGGCACGGCGATGGCCGCGGTCCGTTGGCCCCGGACGACGCCGAGCTCCCGCCAATTACGGGCGTGCTCCTCCTGCCGGCGGGCGATGCGCACGGCGGCCAGCAGGGCGACCACCAGCGTGGCGACGATCGCGGCGACCGCGAAGAGCTGCAGCGCCCTCACCGCGGGGTCGAGCGAGCGCTGCACGCGCTGGCGCTCCTCGGCGGTCACCGTCGGGATCACCTGGTAGCCGACGTCGTTGGCCCGCAGCTCGGCGGGCAGGTGCTCGTTCTCCTCGTCGAAGCGCGCCGAGAGGGCATCCGTCACGGGCCCGACACCCCGGTCGCCACCCTCGATACGGAGTGAGTAGTACCGGTACGACATCGAGCAGCCCGGGGGGACGATGGCCGCGATGAGCTCGCCCAGCGGCCGGTCGTCCTCGGGAGGCCGGTGGAACGAGCAGTCGAAGCGGGCCCCGACGTCGGGGGTGATCACGGCCCGGTGGCGGGGATAGAGCCCGTCGGCGAGGACCTCGTCGGAGAACACACCGATCCCGACGACCCGAGCCTCGGTCCGGCCGAAGGGCTCCAGGAGAGCCCCCTCCTCTGGCCCGTCGGCACGAGGATAGGCGTTCGGCCAGAAGGCCAACGGCAGGGTGTCGCCCACGTGGATGCCGAGGGCCTCGGCCATCTCGACGTTGACGAACGCTTCGGCACCGCCGTTGACCATGCGGCCCTCGGTCACGACGGGACGGTCCTGGGTGACGTAGCGGCCGTCGGTCGACAACCGGACCTGGGTCGCCCCGAGGTCGATCTCGGACTGGGCCCTCGGCTCGCCCCGGTCGGCAGTCGCGGTGAGCAGCGAGTCGCTCACGTACCGCTTCACCCCGGGCGTCGAGGCGATGATCTCCTCGGCCCGATCCGTGCTCAAACTGGGGTTGACCACGAGCTCGGCGACTTCCGAGCGGGCGAGGTAGGCGGGGTAGGCGCGGTCGGTCCGCACTGAGGCCTCGAGCGACGCGACGGCCACACCGAGGCCCAAGGCGAGCGCGAGCGCCAGGCCGACCAGCGCCCCTCGCCGCCGGCGCAGGCTGGCTCGGGTGAGGAGGAGGAGCACCGCCACGACCGCACCGTACCGACGGCGCAGGGCGAGGAGAAGGGTGCTGCCCGGTGTCTTCCGGTGGTGCTAACCATCCGAACCGAGGAGGAAGCTGCGGACCACGGGAGCGTACTGGCCGGGGTGGGACACGTGGGGAACGTGGCCGGCGCCGGGGATCACCGGGTGATGCACGACCCCCACCGGCGGGCCACCCCGACGCGGGCTGGCCCGCTGGGTACCCTTGGCGCACCGCCCCGGCCCGGACTCGAGCGCAGCGCCGAATGGCACTCCCGATATGGGGGCCGGGGAGTTCTCATCTATTGGAACGTCGAGCCTCACTCCCATGGCCGTGCATTCTCAATTGGGTGCGGCTCTTCTGAAGGGATCGCTGAGAGGGTCTGAAGAGGCTTCAACCAGGTAGTTCGCGGTCGTGATGCTCAGACCGACCACGTCCAGGTGCGCTGAGTGGGGGAGGTTCGAGTCGGCGAAGCGGTTATGGGCTCGAATTCGAGGTTGAACGACGCTTGGCAGCGGCGGCCGTCGTCGCGCTCGGGGTCGTGTCGTCCCAGCCCTCGGCTTGCTCGACGGCGTGCACTGAAGCGATCTGGAGCTTGGCGGTTAGCTCCTTGAGACGTCGAGCGTTGTCGAACCAGGTTTGGTGGCGGGCGAGCTGCTCTTCGCTCAGAAACCGTGTCACGGTCCTGCCGGCCACGGTCCGGGTCCACTGGATGTAGGGCCCGTGCAGGGCTGGTGGGTCTGCCCTGCAGGCGCAACGCTGCTTGCCGCAGCGCATGTGGCGCACGACCACGCTCCCCGGCAGCACCCCGTCGATCTCGGCCATGGCGTCAGCGAGAGCCCGGCGCGTCGAGGCCCATGCCTTGGGCGCCTCCGCGTCTCCCATCGGTTCCTTCCTTACCAACCAGACTGGCGGACCATCCACCCATCGCTGCCCTACAGCGTACACGCTGTAGGCCACGCCGAAGCTCGGCGTGGCCCAAGGTGGGAGGAGAACCGATGGACACCAAGTGCCAAGATCAGGGCGTCTTTGCCCAGAGCCGGGAGCGTTTCGAGGAGATGCTCACCTTCTTGGGTGGCGACGAGGCCGCCTTGCTCACCCACGCCGAGATGGAGGACCACATCGCCAGCCACGGTCGGGAGCTGTTGCGCCAGCTCTACGATGACCACCTGGCGCTGCGTGCGCTGCGAGAGGCCCGACTCGAGGAGGTGGCCGACGCCCAAGGCGTGTCACGGCCGAACGTAGAAGCCGGTCACTCGCGGGTGCTCACCACCATCTTCGGTGAGCTGTCCGTCTCGCGCCTGGCCTACCGCCAGCGAGGCCAGGCGAACCTGCACCCCGCCGACGCCGCACTCAACCTGCCTGACGAACGTCACTCCCATGGGCTTCGCAGGCTGGCCGCCGTGGAGTCCTCCAAGGGTTCCTTCGACGAGGCCACCGGGGTGATCCGAGCCACCAGCGGCGTCAACGTGGGCAAGCGCCAGGTAGAGGAGCTGGTTCGTCGTGCTGCGGTCGACTTCGAGGGCTTCTATGGGTCCTCGCCTCGCCCGGCAGCCGAGCCCGGAGACGTGGTGGTCATCTCTGCCGACGGCAAGGGCGTCGTCATGCGCCCCGACGCCCTGCGACCCCACACGGCGGCCGCGGCCAAGAGGGCCTGCCCCAAGCTCGGCGCCCGGCTCTCCAAGGGAGAGAAGCGCAACCGAAAACGGATGGCCGAGGTGGGTGCGGTCTACGACACCACGCCATCGCCTCGCAGCCCCGAGGAGATCTTCTCCGCCGACGTCGAGGCGCCGTCGGCGCCGAGGGCGAAGGGGAAGTGGCTGACCGCCAGCCTGGTCGAGGACGCCGCCACCGTCGTTGCCGCGCTCTTCGAAGAAGCCGAGCGGCGTGACCCTGACCACGGACGCACCTGGGTGGCGCTGGTGGACGGCAACAACCACCAGATCAGTCCGGCGGAGCTCTCCGTCGGGTTTCACACCGCCATGGGCATCGCCGCCGGCCTCGCCCTGTTCGGTGCGGGACAGGCATGGCTGACCATCGGCAGCGAGCGCCCGCGCCGACCAGAGCCGTCCGTCGAGGCGCTGGCTCAGCATCACTGCGCCGTCGGCGCTCCACCGCTGCGATGATCGTCACCGAACCATTGAGCTTCGTCGACGAATGTGATGGTGCGCCGAGAGCGGCGATGCCGCCCAGCCACTTGAGCAGCCGCCAAGCAACTGCCGTACGGTCAGGGGATGGACGCGGTGACGAAGCGGACGATCGCCGGTGACGGGACGGTCATCGGCTGCAGGGTGAACGGGAAGGGGCCGGCCCTGCTCTTGGTCCACAGCACTGCGGCCGACGCTCGCCAGTGGGCCAGATTGGCTCCGCTCCTCGCCCCCAGCTTCACCGTCATCGCCATGGACCGGCGGGGTCGGGGCCTGAGCGGTCCATTCCAGCCCTCCCACTCACTCGATGTCGAATACGGCGACATCGCCGCCGTGGCCACTTCGATCGGTGGGCCGGTGCACCTCTTCGGCCACTCGTCCGGCGCCCAGTACGCCCTGCACGCTGCTGGGCACATCCCCAACCTGGCCAGCCTGATGCTCTACGAACCGCCCGAACCTCGGGTCCTCCCCGACCGGATGATCGAGCCCCTGGCCCGACTCGAGGCGTCGGCCGATCGCCTCGGGCTTCTTCGGCTGTTCTTCGTCGAGGTGGTGGGCAACGGCGAGGACGACTTCGCCTCGCTCCAGCAGCGTCCGATCTGGTCGCTCATGCTGGACAACGCCCTCACCCTCCCGGACGAGCTGCGCGCCGGCCGCGAGTACCGCTTCGACCCGTCGGAGCACGCCGGGCTATCGATTCCCGTCCTGCTGCTCGTCGGCGGGTTCAGCGGCCCGGAGCTGGTCGCCACCGTCCAGCGGATCGCTGATGCCGTGCCCAGCTCCAAGGTCGTCACCCTCCCCGGGCAGGGGCACGGCGCCATGTTCTCCGCACCTGAGCTCCTCGCCTCTGAGATCCGCCGCTTCGCCGACTCCGCCACGTCTGAGCCTCGATCCCGGTAGGTGGCCCGGGCGCTGATGTCCGAGCGGTACCGTCAAGGCGTGGAGGCGATCACCGGGGAACTCAACGTGATCCCCGCCAACGCCATCGAAGACGGGATGGACAGCTTCCACCCCGCGGTCCGCACCTGGTTCCGCCGCCGCTTCCCCGAGGGGCCCACCGAGCCACAGCAGTCTGGCTGGCCCTCGATCGAGGCCGGGCTGGACACCCTCATCGCCGCTCCCACCGGGTCGGGCAAGACGCTGGCCGCCTTCCTGGTGTGCATCGACCGGATGTACCGAGCCGTCGTCGCCGGTGAGGAGCTGGAGGACGTCACCAGGGTGGTCTACGTGTCGCCCCTCAAGGCCCTGGCCACCGACATCCACCAGAACCTGGAGACACCGCTGCGGGAGATCGCCGCCGTGGCCCGGGAGCTGGGGTACGAGCCTCCTCGCCTCACCGTGGCCGTCCGCAGCGGTGACACCCCGTCGTCGGCCCGGGCGGCAATGGTGCGCCGGCCCCCGACGTTCCTGATCACCACGCCGGAGTCGCTCTACCTGCTGGTCACGGCCGAGCGCAGCCGCCAGGCCCTCGTCAGCGTCGACACGGTGATCGTTGACGAGATCCACGCCGTGGCCCGGGACAAGCGAGGCTCCCACCTGGCCATCACCCTCGAGCGTCTGGAGCACCTGTGCGGCCGCCGGCCGGTGCGGGTGGGGCTGTCCGCCACCCAGCGCCCGCTCAGCACCGTGGCCCGACTGCTGGTGGGCGCCGGCCCCGGGCGCTCGGAGGCGGACGGCTCACCCCGCTGCCAGATAGCCGACTCCGGCCACCGCCGGCGTCTGGACCTGGGCCTGGAGCTTCCCGACGGCGACTTGGAGGCGGTCGTCTCCGCCGAGCAGCTGGCCGACGTCTACGACCGTATCGCCGCCCACGTGGCTGACCATCGCACCACGCTGGTGTTCGTCAACACCCGGCGCATGGCCGAGCGGGTGGCCCACCAGCTGGCCGAGCGGTTGGGCGACGACCAGGTGGCCGCCCACCACGGCAGCTTGTCCAAGGAGCGCCGGCTGCGGGTGGAGACCCGCCTGCGGGCCGGCGATCTCCGGGCCCTGGTGGCCACCGCCTCCCTGGAGCTCGGCATCGACATCGGCCCGGTGGAGCTGGTCTGCCAGATCGGCTCACCCCGCAGCCTGGCCACCTTCCTGCAACGGGTGGGCCGCTCCGGGCACCGCTTGGGCGCCGTTCCCGTGGGGCGCCTGTATCCCACCACGCGCGACGAGCTGGTCGAGTGCACGGCGCTGTTGGCCGGTGTCCGAGCCGGGATGCTCGATGCCATCCACCCGCCGGTCGCACCGCTCGACATCGTGGCCCAGCAGGTGGTGGCCGAGTGCGGGGCGCAGCGCTGGCGGGAGGACGAGCTGTTCGACCTGGTGCGCCGGGCGGCCCCGTTCGCCACCCTCACCCGGGACGACTTCGACGAGGTCGTCGACCTCGTCGCCGAGGGCATCCAGACCGGTCGTGGCCGGCGGGGCGCCTACGTGCACCGCGACCGGGTCAACGGTGAGCTGTCGGGGCGACGAGGGGCCCGGCTGGCGGCGCTGACCTCGGGGGGCGCCATTCCCGATGTCGGCGACTACCGGGTCCTGGCCGACCCCGACGACACCCTGGTGGGCTCGGTCAACGAGGACTGGGCCATCGAGAGCATGGCTGGCGACGTGTTCTGCCTGGGCACCCACTCGTGGCGCATCCGTCGGGTCGAGCCCGGAACCGTGCGGGTCGTCGACGCTGGGGCGTCCCGGCCCACGGTTCCGTTCTGGCTCGGGGAGGCGCCAGCCCGGACCGACGAGCTGTCCGAACAGGTCTCCACCCTGCGGGAGCGGGTGGGTGAGCACCTGGACGGCGGTGATGCGCCGGGTGCATCGGGCTGGCTCCAGGAGTGGGCCGGCGTCGACGAGGTCGCCGCCGAGATGGTGGTGCGCTACCTGTCCTCCGGGCACCAGGCCCTCGGAGGCGTGCTGCCCACCAGCACCACGCTGGTGTTCGAGCGCTTCTTCGACGACGCCGGCGGGATGCAGCTCGTCGTCCACTCGCCCTTCGGTGGACGGGTGAACCGGGGCTTTGGCCTGGCCCTGCGAAAGCGGTTCTGCGTGCGCTTCGACTTCGAGCTGCAGGCGGCGGCCAACGACGACGCCGTCGTGCTCTCCCTCGGCCCCCAGCACAGCTTCCCCCTGGCCGACGTGGCCCGGTTCCTCCAGCCCGGGACGGTGGAGCAGGTCCTGTCCCAGGCGGTGCTCGACTCGCCTATGTTCACAGCCCGTTGGCGCTGGAACCTCAACCGGTCCCTGGCCGTGCTGCGTTTCCGGGGCGGCCGCAAGAACCCCCTGCCCATCCAGCGCATGGAGTCCGACGACCTCATGGCCGCCGTCTTCCCCGCCCTGGCCGCCTGCCAGGAGAACGTCACCGGCCCCCGGGAGATCCCCGACCACCCGCTGGTGCGCCAGACCCTGCACGACTGCCTGCACGAGGCCATGGACCTCCCCGGCCTGGTGACGCTGCTCGAGGGAATGGGGTCCGGACGGATCGACGTCGTGTTCCAGGACTCGGCCGAGCCGTCGCCGCTGGCCCATGAGATCCTCAACGGCCGCCCGTTCACCTTCCTCGACGACGCCCCGCTGGAGGAGCGCCGGACGCGGGCGGTGCCGCTCCCCAGGGGGTTGCCGGTCCATCCCCGTGATCTCGGGCGGCTCGACCTCGAGGCCATCGACCGGGTCCGGGCCGAGGTGGCCCCCGAGCCTCGCCACGCCGATGAGCTGCACGACACGTTGTCGTCGCTGGTGGTCGTGCCTGTCAACGAGGGGTGGGACCCGCTGTTCGTCGAGTTGGTGGCGGCGGGGCGAGCCACCGTCGCCACCACCGGGGACCGGCTCGACCAACCGCGGTGGTGCACAGTTGAGCGACGACCGGCGGTGGAGGCCCTGTTCCCCGGTTCGTCCTTCTCCCCCGACATCGGCCCTCCCGCCGGGGTGGCAACCAACCTGGCTGACCCCGAGGACGCCGCCGCTGCGGCGGTACGGGGACACCTCGACGTGGTCGGCCCGGTGACTGAAGCCGCGCTTGCACGTGCGACCGGGCTCGGGGACGCGACGATCCGTTCGGCCCTGGCCGCCCTGGAGTCGGAGGGCTTCGCCATCCGGGGAGCCTTCGACCCCCGCTTGGGCGGCGGCGAGCAGTTCTGCGCTCGGCGGCTGCTGGCCCGCATTCACGGCTACACCCAGCAGCGCCGTCGACGGGAGATCGAGCCGGTCACCGCCGCCGACTTCATGCGCTTCCTGCTGCGTTGGCACCACGTCGTGCCCGGCTCCCGGCGGGAAGGACGTGCCGGCGTCCTGGCCGTGATCGAGCAGCTCCAGGGGTTCGAGGTGGCGGCCGGGGCGTGGGAGGAGTCGGTGCTCGCCGCCCGGGTCGACGGCTACCAGCCCGAATGGCTCGACCGCCTCTGCCTCTCAGGCGAGGTCGTGTGGGGCCGGCTCGGCATCCGGCCGGTGGAGACAGGTGATGCCGGGGGTGAGGGCCCTCACCGGCGGCCGGCCATGACGCCGTCGCGGGCCACGCCCGTCACCTTCGCCGTGCGGGGGGACCTGCCCTGGCTGCTCCAGGCCGCCCGGGGAGGCGCCGCCCCGGTGGAGCCCGACCGAGGCGCCGCCCTCGACGTCCTCGAGGCGCTGCGGGACCGGGGCGCGCTGTTCCGTTCGGAGCTGGCCGCCGCCGCCGGACGGTTGCCCACCGAGGTTGAGGGCGGGCTGTGGGACGGCGTGGCCCGGGGGTTGGTGACCGCCGACTCGTTCTCGTCGGTACGGGCGCTGTTCACGGCCCGGACAAGGTGGGCGGCTCGCCAGCGCGTCCCGTCGCGGCGGGGACTGCGCCAGGGTGCCCGGGCGCCCGGCACCGAAGGTCGGTGGGCGTTGCTGCCGCCGGCGGTCGAGGTCGACGACCGCGACGCGCTGGCCGAGGCGGTGGCCGAACAGCTCCTGGCCCGCTGGGGGGTGGTGTTCCGTGACCTCCTCGTGCGGGAGACCCTCGACGTGGCCTGGCGGGAGGTGCAGTGGGCGCTGCGGCGCATGGAGGCGCGGGGCACCATCCTGGGCGGACGGTTCGTCACCGGGTTCTCGGGCGAGCAGTACGCGCTGCCGGAGGCAGTCGAGCAGATTCGCCGGGTGCGGCGGGCCGCCCCTGACGACGTCGCCGTGCGCGTCGCCGCCGTCGATCCCCTAAACCTCGTGGGCATCCTCACACCCGGCCCGCGCCGTGCCGCCGTGCGGGGGCACTGGGTCACCTGGACCAACGGCCTCCCCGAGGAGACCAGTGCGCGGTCGGAGGGGGCCTGACCGTCTCCAGTGGCAGTTGGGCGCCGCTAGCCGCATTGGCCTCCTGCTAGCATGCGGGCGATGTCGGAGTACGACGAGCTCATCACCCGACTCAAGGCCGGGACCAAAGTACCGAAGCTGGAGGATGCCGATCTGACGTCGGGCCCCGAGGTGCAACTCTCGGTCCGTCTGCCTCAGGCGCTCCGCTCCGCAGTGTGTGCAGCGGCCGACCGGGCGGGGGTCACCGTGCAGCAGTTCGTGCGATTGCATCTGACCAGAGCGGTGGCCGAATCCGCTGACCCGTTCGTAGGGATCGCCGCCGAGCTCACCACAGAAACCAGGCGAGCACTCCGGGAGGCGATCGACGACGGCTCCTACGTGGCTGCCGCCGAGGTCATCGACCGGGAAGACGCAACCTCGGCCAATTGATCCTCGTCGACGACCATTACGTGCTCGACCAGCTCACCACCGCCCCTGGGCCCACGCAGCAAGCGGTGGCAACGACCTGTTCGTGGTGGTGGAGGCTGTCGTCGGCGCTGACCGGAGGCCGTGGCGGAGCGCTTTCGCGCTACCTGAGCCTGTCACCGATCCAGCAGGAAGGCCTGCGCCGTACGGTCGAGCAGTTGCCTCATCACCTCGTCATCCTCGACTTCCGAGATCTGGTCCCCGCCATGGCGCTGGCTTCGGCGGCCCACGGCCTCAACCAGGTCGGGGCGGAAGCGCTCGTCGTGGCCGAAACGCTCTCGGCCTCCATCGTCGTCGGCCGGGACACCCCCAACCTCCGCCGGGCGGCACAAGCCCGCAGTATCAGCTACGAGATCAGCCCTCCACCCCCGTGAGCCAACTTGACTCTCACGGGCTGGACGCATCATCCGGGCCAGCTTCTTCCAATTCCGTCAGCGGCAGCAGGCGGTGCTCTCGCGCTTCGCGAACCTGGACGTGCATGTCGATCGGCGTGCGCTCGAGGACCCGGTTGATCAGCGTCGACAAGAAACGATCAGTCTTGATGTCGGGAGGGACCAGATCGTTGCGGAGGGTGACGCCGGCGAAGTCGGGGGGGTCGCTCCACTCAGCGAGGAGGAGACAGGTCGCATCGTAGACATCGACATCGTCTTGGAGCTTTCGCAGCATGTCGACGGCTCGGTCCAGGGTCCCGGGCTCTTCGGTCACCGTTGAGCGAAGCAGGAACAGAAAGCCCATGGACACCAGCGGGAACCTGCCCCGCAGGTTCTTGGCGTCGCCGTAGGACTCCTCGAAACGGTTCGGCAAGTTGTTCCGGAACGACGACACCATGCTCTTGGTGGAGACCAGGAGTTCGGGCCCGCGGGACCACTGGGCGATGAGGACGTCGACCTGCTTCACGTACGCCCGGCCGAGTACCCTTGCATCCGACGGAGCGACGCGCTTGTTGTTGAGGAGGCGCGACCGAGCGACGTCCCGCTCACGCGCTGGTAGGCCTTCGATGTAGAGGGCGAGGTCACGAGGGAGCACCCTGGGCCGGGCCAGCCTGGGCCACACTTCGTCATCTCCGAAGCCGGCACGCCGGAGCTCGGAGGAGACCCATGCGTCGATGGCCTTGGCCAGCCGGCCCGAAGCCGAGCCGCTCCCGGCGCCGACAGGAATGGCCACGAGCTGGCCGAGGAGGTCGTGGTCAGGCGTGTACACCCGGCCCCCTCCCGGGTCGAAGGACCACGGCTCGGAGGAGGGACGGCCGCGAATCGCATCTTCGAACGAGTCGAAGACGTCGTCGCTACTGGCCACGAGCTCTTCTCATCAGTCGACAGATCTTTCCCTGCGTTGCCTTGCACTCGCAGGCAAGCTGTCGATCCCGTACAGCCGAAGGGCAACCGAGGTCGCCATCTCCACGTCTCGGGAGCGGAACGCTCCGGCGAGGGCTCGTCGGTCGGCCTTCTTCACCGAACGGACTTCCGGCACCCGGATCCTCCGGAGGTACTGAGCCTGGAAGCGGTAGCAGCCTCCTCGCATCTTCACGCAGTAGGTGCCGACAAAGAGGTTGGCGACCTCCGAGAGTAGGAGCCCGCCGAGCACCTCGAGCTCCCACGCGTCGGTGGTCACGAAGTAGAGGTTGTGGTGGGGGTAGTGGTGGCCCTGGTCGAGCACAGGATGAATGGCCGCCTTGAGGTCTGGCAGGAGGAGCTTGGGGCGCTCGAGGAGGCCCGGTTCGACCCGGTCGATGGTCCGGTACCAGCTCCGGGGATTCCGTTGCGCGACATGACGGGCTCGCACGGTGGCTTCGTTGGCGTGAAGGTAGGCGCCGAGTTTCGGGTAGTCGGCGAGGCGGACGAGACGACCGTCGCGCCACGGGTTCACGAGGTGGGTCCCGGTCCAGCAAAGCTCTCCCCGGGTGATGTCCTTGGCCATGACCATCGGAAGGAGGCGATCCTGTTCGACGACGTCGGCGTCCGCTGTCAGATAGACGGAGTCCGCACCGCTGGCCACGCCGATCCCGATACGGGTGCCGGTTCCGCCGTCTTCGAGCGGCGGGAATCGTTGTTCCAGCTCGGCCACAACCGCCAGCTGTTCCGGCGTCCCGCTCGGCCAGGATTTCTCACCGACGAACCAGCCGGGAAGCCGTGCCGCCTTGATGCCTTGGTCTTCCAATCCCGGAGCCGATGCTGACACCCTTCTTCGGTCTGCCCAGCGTTTCAGCTTGCCGGCGGCGTTCGGGCCGAAACCGGCGGTGGTGTCGGCGATGATCGCCCGGCCCTGAGCACCTCGGCGAACGATGGTGATGGCTGGGTAGGCCGAGACCGGGTCTTCGAAGGCGTTCACGTCGTGCATGGCGACGATGGCATCGACGGAGTAACGCGCCGTGATCATCGCCCTCAGCGCGGTTCCGTACTGGTTGTGCATCCACCGGTCGGCCACGATGAAGCCGAGCACTCCCTCCGGTCGCAGGAGCCGCAGACCTCGCTCGATGAACCCCACGAACACGTCGCTGCGCCCTCTCATGGTGGGACACGCCTGCCGGTAGGCGAGGCTCCGTTGTGAGGGAACGTTCTCGAGGCGGATGTAGGGCGGGTTGCCGAAGACGAAGTCTGCCGAGGCGTCGTCTGGTCCTTCCAGCAGGAAGTCCCTGTGGGAGATCCAGGTGTCGGCCAGCGCATCCGCCGATTCGACGTCGAAGCCGGCGTCCGCGAGGCAGCCGACCGCCAACTTGTGGGCGCGGTCCGCATTGGCTTGGACGAGGTCGAAGGCGCGTATGGCACCCGCGATCTCCGTCGCCCCCAGACCGTGCGTCGCCGCAGATGCCAGGAGGCGCTCGATCATCGGGCCCAGGAATGCCCCCTCCCCACAGGAGGGTTCCACGGCGATGGACCGGGCGAGATCCCGATCAGCGGTATAGCCCGCCAGATCGAGGATCAGATCGACGACCCAGCGACGGGTGAAGACCTCGCCGAGCTCCACGCCGATACCGGAGGTGGAAGTCGTTGCTCCCTGCCCGACGTCGAGCTCAAGCACGAGCTGCCTGTGCGACACTTCCCATTCCTCCCACAATAGAACATGAGTTCCGCTCTGGGAGGAAGTGGGCGTCGTGGTGAGCCACGCACCACGACGGTAGCTGGACTGCTCATCCTTCTGGCGGACTGGTGGGCCTGGCGGACCAAGGCCAGTCGAGCTGGAGGGCCTTGGCTGCGGTGCTGCGCTTCAACACGAGCCGCTTCTCATTGCTCGGCAGCGCTTGGAACCCGTGGTGCTCGTAGAAAGCGGCACGCTGCCTGATCGATGGCATCGGCTACCACGAGGCGTCCGCCGGCTTGCCGCGCCGCCTCGATGATGACCTGAAGGGCGATGACAAGAAGCTCTGCGCCAGTCCCTGGCCTCGGACAGACTGGTGAAGGGCGAGCTTGGCCAGGAGTATCGCCGGTATCTGGTTGGGCGCTCCCCGGCCTACCTGCCGTGGTGCATCCGCTCGTCGCAGGTAGTGGGGCGCGATGGCGAAGTACCCCACGATGTCGGCGTCATCGACGAGGACGTAGGTACGGGTGCCCTGACCGGTCGCTCCTCTGGCATGGTGCCGAAGCCAGTCGTCCAGCTCCCTTGGTCAGGTCTTCCAGCCGCGCCATCTGTTGGCTCTCGCCTCCTCTCGCCTCCCGGTCCACTGTAGGAGAGGGGTCGGACACCGACGGCCCATTCAGCGTCGCCGGTAGGCGTCTCCTCGGTGGGCGATCGCTTCGATCACGACGATCCGCCGTTGATCGTCAATGACGTAGATCACCCGGTAGTCACCTCGTCGGGCGCTGTGTTTGCCCTCGAGCTCGAAGCGCAGTTGCCCGCCGAGCCGGTGGGGGTTCTCGGCCAGGGCGCCGTAGATCAGCTCGACGGCAGCGTGGGCCACCTTCTCCGGAAGCTGTTCCAGCGCCCGCAACGCTGATGCCGCCCACTCGACGGAGTACGGCTCTTCCTCGCTCACCCTCTGCCGAGCCGCCCCAGCACCTCGTGGCGACCCAATCGCTCCGTGCGACCAGCCTTGACGTCGTCGTGCGCTTCCTGGACCGCCGCCATGAGCTGCGGATCGCTGAGGACGGCGAGGGTCTCCTCCAACGACTCGAGATCGGCGAGGCTCATCATGACCACGGCAGGGCGGCCGTGCTTGGTGATCACCACCCGAGCGTGCTCCCGCTCGAGACGCTCCACCACCTCCGACAACCGGTTCTTCACCTCTGCGAGGGGTACGTGCTCAGCGGACGACATAGCCACAAGTATGGCCACTTCTCGCCGAGCTGGCAATCGTCCTACCTGCTCGCACCAGCAACCTCCACCCGTCCTGTTGACCCCGGAACCCCCGCCTCAAGGTCCAGGCCCCAAGTCCGTGGATGGCGGCTCGATCGCCAAGTCGGCGTGCCTTTGAGGCAAGTGCCAAGCCCCACCTCACTGGTACCATATCCCGTACCTATCCAGGAGGGATCTCCGATGGCCATCACCGCGAGCGAAGCCCGCAAGAACCTGTTCCCGTTGATCGAACAGGTCAACCAGGACCGCACACCGGTCGAGATCACCTCCAAGCGCGGTGACGCCGTGCTCATCTCCATCGACGACTACCGCGCCCTCGAAGAGACGGCCTACCTCTTGCGCTCGCCCACCAACGCCCGGCGGCTCCTCCAGAGCCTCGACCAAGCCCGCGCCGACTCCGTCGAGGAGCACCAGCTCGACCGGTGAGGTTCGTCTTCACCCCCCACGGGTGGCAGGACTACCTCCACTGGCAGGCCACCGACGGGGCGACACTCAAGCGCATCAACCGCTTGCTCGACGACATCGCTCGCGATCCCTTCGACGGGATCGGCAAGCCCGAGCAACTCCGCCACGCGCTCGCCGGCGCCTGGTCCCGCCGCATCGACCAAGAGCACCGACTCGTCTACCTCGTCGATGGCGACGACATCGTCATCCTCCAAGCCCGCTACCACTACGGCTGATTTCCTAGAGACCCCATGGCCATGGGGCCTTCCCGTCTGGTCGAGTGCCCACCGACGACTATCAGCCGGTCGTCGAGACGGTGCCCGGTCCTGATCGCGACGACCGGATCCACAGTGCCGCCGCGCTCGCCGGTGGTGCCATTGCACTCATCACCGCCAACCTCCGCCATTTCGACGGCCGCTTTCTCGCCGAGCACGGCGTCATTGGGGAGACCCCCGAGAGCTACCTCCTCCGTCGGCTCGACAATGCGCCCGATCACCTCATCGAGACCGTCATGCGAGTCGTGGAAACGAAGACGCGGCCGAGATGGACCCCTCGGCGAGTACCAGCGACGAGTGGACCGAGGTGGCGCGCCACGCTTCGCCTCCGCCGTACGGGCGGCGCCTGCATAGCTGACGGTTGTCGTCGCAACAGCCGGGCGGCCTCGCGCTGGTCCATCCGCCGCTCCCGCTCGCTTTGCCCCGCACAAGGGCCAAGGCCCCCTACAACTCCAGCGAGGTGGCCGCGTACTTCGCCCTGACCGGAGCCTTCGCCGGCGAGGGCTTCATCTGCGGGGGGACCTCTTCCACCCGCAAGAACCTGACACGAACCTGTTGGACAACCTCGCCGGCGGCGCCGACCTCGATCGCCTCGACGTCGGGCGCCTGCGGGCCACCTGGTTGGCCGGCCACCTTGAGCGCCTCGGGCTGGTGGCGTTGTTGCGCGCCGCTGGCATCGTGTGCTCGCAGCGCCTGGGGGACCTGGCCGCCTGTGTCGATCCTCCCGACGAGGCGACCATGGTCGAGATCTTGGGGGCATCGTCGTGACCCCCGGCCCCGTACTGGTCGCCCTGGAGGCCCTGGTGGACGCCTCGGGGGTGGTGGGCCCCCTCGAAGAGGCCATGCCCACCGGCGGGCGCCCCCGCCAGCTACCCGTGCGCAGCCTGGTGCTGGGCGTGCTCCTGGACCTAGGCGACGACCGCCCGGCGCACCTCAGCCGGGTCCACCAGGCGCTGGTGTCGCTACCGCCTGACGACCAGACCCGCCTCGGCGTCGCCGTCGAGGGCCGCCATGGATCCCACACCCTCAGCTGAGATGTGAATCACTCTGCCCGACGTGACTGAGGCCGCGTGGGGGCTCCGGGGCGTAGCCCACGTCGGGGCGAAGCCCCGAAGTGGTGCGAGTGTCAGGCAGCGGCGGGTTCGAGGGTGACCTTGTTGCCCATGGCTTCGAGCTGGGCGACGAGGCGGCGGCGGCGGGCGGCGCTGTTGCGGCGCTTGTCGAAGTAGTCGCCGCCAAAGTCGTTGTAGATCTCGCCAGTGCTGAGCAGGTGCCAGGCGATCACGAGGATCGAGTGCCCGACGGCAACGGCGGCGCGCTGCGGTCCCCGGCGTCCGCGGATCTGGGCGTACTGGGCGGCGAGGTAGGTGTCCTTGGTGCGACCGGCAGCCTGACCCGACTCGACAAGTGCCTTGCGGAGCCACCTGGACCCGTGGCGGGTCCGTCAGGAACGGTGCTTGCCAGCGGACTCGTTGTTGCCCGGGCACATGCCAGCCCACGAGGCGAGGTGACCAGCGGTCCGGAAGCGGGACATGTCGGTGCCGATCTCAGCGAGGATCACCTGGGCGGTCCGTCGGGCCACGCCGGGGATCGTCACCAGCAACGTCACCGCCGCCTCGTAAGGGTCCAACAGCTCGTCGATCCGGAGGCTGAGCGCGTCCACCGTGGCGTCGGCCTGGTCGATGCGGCCAGCATCGCTCGGCACAGTTGAAGCGGCCGGCCATGGCGTCTTCCAGCTGGGAGATCTTCGAGCGCATCCGCCCCTTGGCCTTCTCGGCCAGCACCTCGGCGTCACGCTGGCCGATGAGGGCGTCGATCATCTCCCGCCCGGACTTGGTCAGCACGCTCGATGCCACGCTGGAGAGCTTGACGCCGGCGTCTTCGAGGACCTTGTGGAGCCGCTGGGACTCCCGGGCACGTTCCTCGATGACCGACTTACGGTAGCGGCTGAGGTCGCGCAGCGCCCGGAAGGGCGCGGGCGGGATGAAGCTCGGTCGCACCAGGCCGTGCTCGAGCAGCGACGCCCCCCATACGGCGTCAGCCACATCGGTCTTACGCCCAGGCAGGTTGCGCATGTGGCGAGCGTTGATGACCCACACCTCTGGGACCGACGCCTCCAGCACCCAGTGCACGGGCTTCCAGTACACCCCGGTCGCTTCCATGCCCACCAACGTCACCTGCCGCTGGGCCAGCCAGTCCGCCAGGGCCAGCAGCTGCGAGGTCGTCGTCCCGAACTCGGCGATTTCCTCACGGCGGCCGCCGCTCTCCCGCCGGCGACGCCGCGCCGAGGCACCTCCGTCCGGCTGAGGCGGTCACCACCGGGCTGATCGATCCGCCCCTACGGGTCGAACGGCGCCCTCACTCGAGGCGCCCAAGCCCTGGCGCCTCTTCGACCCGAGCCAGGCGCCCGAACGAAGCTGTCACACCCTCGTGGTTAGATGAGATCGACCCCAAGAGCCGCGGGTCCGCCACTTCGGTGAACATACCGGCGGACTTCGGTGGAGATCTCGCCGTGTCGGAGGGGGGACTTGAACTCGTGCTGGCGGCGTGTTGGCTCGTGCTGTGTAGTTTGCGTTCGTGCTGCTCAGAGCCTGTTTTCACGGCCGCTTCGTGATGGCCTGTAGTTCGCCGTCGAGCTGAATCCGGGGTCGTTCGCGGACAGGGTGCTGACAAATCGCGGACAAGCGACACATGCAACCGGCGACACATGGAGCTGGTCCGTCGCCCTAATCGAGGAACGTCCGCCTGCGCCTCAGGAACCGGTCGTCGTTGTAGTAGAAGCCGAAGTACTCGTGAAGCGCCGGCAGCTCCGGTTGCTTCCCCGGGCCGGTTCGATCCGACAGCGCGAGAAGAACCTCTACGAGGTCCCGAATGAGGACCGCGCAGTGAAAGGTCGCTTGCCGCTGGATCCACTCCCCACGCCGGCCGTGCAGCACCGAACTGGTGACCGACTGGAGAGAGTCCCGACCCTCCGTCTCCTGACGAAGGATGACCTTGTCCGCGAGAAGCACCTCTGCCTCGGCAGCCAACTCCTCGTCCTTCCGGCGCAGGCGCGCTGGGTAGTCGCTCATGAGGTACTGCCCAACGTCATCGTTCCAAGCCACGATCGGATCGCGACCGGGTTTCTTCGAGCCGAGGAGGTAGTCGAGGTTGTAGTAGCGAGTCGCCCTTGCGAACTCGGCTAGGACACCAACGATCCTCGCAGACAGCGTCGGGTCTGGGACGGCAAACACGAACTGCTCGCCCTCGTCCTCGATCCGTAGTCGGATCGCGAGCGCCTCCGCGTGCAACGCGGTCAGGTCATGTCCGAAGCGTTTCCGTAGATCCCCGTCTGATGGGAACGCGCCGCCAGACCGAAGGGCATGATCGATCAGGTAGATGAGCTTCAATAGTCGTTCCAGGCCGATCGACAGGTCGAAGAACGCTTGGCTGAAGCGACCCTTGTCCATGTGATTCGCCTCGACCAGTGCGCCCAGTCCGGCTGCGAGTAGCTGCCTCGTGAGCTCGGCCTCTCTCATGAAGGGACGCCAGGCTTGAGGAAGCGTCACGGCTCGACCCCTGAAGAGCCGACGGCGTGTAGCCCAAGCGCCGACGGGCTTGTGTCGGGCTCAGAACCATCAGGGCAGAACCAGGGGCGACGCTCGACATCGAGCCTCTCCATGAAGCGCACGAAGACGCGGAACTCCTCCTCACCGTTGCCCGAGTCACCAACCATCACCGCAGGCTAGGCGTGGACTCCCCCAGCGGAGCCGGGCATCTGGCGACCCTGTAGTTGGACCGTCGAGGCACGCCGACCGCTGGGGATGTTCGTCACGACCCCGGCGCCAAACCGACTCGGGGAGCCGTCGCACTCCCCTGGCACCATGGTGGGCCATGACACCGGTCGAGGAACTGCGACGTACTGGCGAGGGGATGCGGACCGTCGCCGCCGCCGGCGACGACGCCACCATTCAGGAACCATTGGCTCGCCTGCTCGACGCGGCACAGAACGTCGGGCGATCGTGGTCCGGGTCGAGCATCGGATTCCACGCCGATGTGTACTACCTGGGCCTGCGGCCGCCGGCACCGGGGCACCACTTCAGCCAGGAGTGGGGCTTCCTCGGTCAGTTCCAGGGCACGACCGGGCCCTGGCCGCAGTATCCGCACGACGACGTCATCGCCGAGGTCGAACGTCTCGCCGACAACCCCGACCTGTCCGAGATCCGCAAGGAGTCCGCCGAAGCCCGCGAACTGGTCGCAGACGCGCAGGACGATGTGCTCTCGATGCTGCGGTCGGTCCGCGATCCCGATCCACACCTGACCGACCTGATCGAGGCCGTGGCCACCCTGTCCGTTGTGACCTATGACGACGCCGTCCAGGCGTTCCTCCCAGGGCGGGTGATGAGCAGGGACACGACTGCGCTGGGCCAGGGGATGCGGGCAGCGCCGCACCAGCACGTCATCGCCAACATCATCCATATCAAGGGTCCGTTCCAGGCCGCCTCCGACCTTGCCAAGCTTTGCGACCGTGCCGGCCGCCACCTCAGCCGGGTGCTGAACGGAGGCGACACGGACACGACGGGGTGGACTGGTCACGTCGTCATCGGGCACGGCCGCTCGCCGTTGTGGCGCGAGCTGAAGGACTTCGTCACCGATCGCCTTGGTCTTGAGGTCGACGAGTTCAACCAGGTGCCTACCGCTGGGGTCACCACTGCGGCCCGCCTCGCCGAGATGGCCACCGGCGCCGGCCTCGCCCTGCTGGTAGCCACCGCCGAGGATGAGCACGCCGATGGGACGAAGACAGCGCGGCTAACTAAACGTGGTGCACGAGATCGGCCTGTTCCAGGGTCGCCTCGGTTTCACCAAGGCGATCGTCCTGCTCGAGCGCGGCTGTGAGGAGTTCTCCAACATCCATGGCATCGGCCAGATCCGGTTCCAAGCGGGGAACATCTCGGACGCCTTCGAGGAGGTTCGACGGGTCTGCGAACGCGAGGGCTGCTTTGACCAGCGGGACGGTGACGGTGGCAGTCCCGCTGCCGGCGACTGTGGGGATGCGCCCGGCGGTGCTGGGGTCGGTCACCCCGACGCGGGTGCGTGATGTGCCGGTCAGTGTCCACCTTCCGGTCGCCCGCCCGGACGAGCACCACTTGTTCCGGCCGGCAGTCCTCGACTGGCTGGATCCGGAGACTGAGTACACCAGCTACTCTGACGCCGACGACCGGCCAGAGAGCCCCTGGGGTTTCACGATCGCGGAAGGTGACGGCCCGGTCCTCGGGGTCTCGCAGGTTGTGCTGACCGCTGCCGCCGTCGACGACGGCGAAGCCAAGGCCGTCGTACGAACCCTAACGAAGCACTTTGGGGCGTGGTTCGACTCGATGAAGGACTGGTGCGAGGCGCTGACCCTCCAGGATCTTGACTACGTGGCGCCGCGGCGCCGGTTTGCAATCGAAGGTGCACACTGGGGGGCCTGGTTCGACCAGACCGGTGTTGGAACCCTTGGCCACATGGCGTTCGACTTCGACTACGGGGAGCCGCTCGAGCTCGCGCCATGGGAGAGGATCTGCGTTCTCGCAAGCTCCGGGTCCCGGCCAAGCACCGAGCACCTTCTCCTTCGAGATGTCCGTGGCGCGCTGAATCGACACCTTTACCGGCGCTCAGTCGTCGACGCCGCCACTGCCATGGAAATCGCCCTTTACGAACTGCTGCATGCGGAGTTCCGTGCAGACCAGTCGAAGCTCGCCGGTCAGCTGATTGATCTGGCTGAACGGTGGACGCTCGGGACTCTCGTCACGAACGTGGGTAAGATTGTGACGCTGCCATTGGCCCTCAACACAGATGCCGTCGGTCTTCGCAATAAGGTCGTGCATCGCAGCGCGTACACACCGACCGAGGACGAGGCTGGGAGGTGGTTGGCGCTTGCCACGGCCGTCGTCACCCAGGCGAATCCGATGCCAGCAGTGCGGTAGGACTCGCCGTTAGGGCTCACGCCGAGATTGGTTGAGCGGCGAGGGTGTAGTTCCACTCGCCATGGAAGTCGTGGGGTTCGAGCGGAACCGCAGCCAGTTGGGCATCGGTGATGTTGACGCCCTTGGGGTACCAG
>JBPCJK010000137.1:0-31194 GCA_051005375.1 Acidimicrobiales bacterium | reverse complement strand
ACCCGACCTGGTGGTCGAGGTCCGCTCCCCGGGCACCTGGCGCCTGGACATCGGCCCCAAGCGGGCCGTCTACGAGCGCACCGGGGTGGGCGAGCTGTGGCTGGTCGACACCCCCGCCCGCACCGTGGTCGTCTACCGGCGCACCAGCCCGGAGGTGGTGGAGTTCGACGTCGCCCTCGAAGTCGGCCCCGGCGAGGTGCTCGCCACCCCGCTGCTCGACAGCTTCGAGCTGCCCTTCGACGAGCTGTTCGCTTAGACGGTCCGGCGTCGATCGATCAACAGCCGGCGCCACATCGTGTCGCCCGGTGCTCCTCCTCTCCAAAGGTCCCGGTGAGGCCAGCAGCTGCGGCCTGTCGGCCCTGGGCCACCACGTAGAGCACAAAGGCTGACCACGCCGCCGCCCCGATCCCCACCCGCAGGGATGTGGGCCAGGGACGGCCGGTGACGAAGCCTTCGATGAGCCCGGCCACGGCGAAGGCCGCCACCAGGCCGAGGACCACCACCACCGCCCTGCGGCCCTCCTCGGCCAGGGCGTCCTGGCGCAGGCGGTCGCCGGGATCGATCACCGACCACCCGAGGGCCAGGCCGGCGCCGCCGGCCACGGCCACCGCCGTCAGCTCGAGCAGGCCGTGGGGGAGGATGAGGCCGAAGAACTTGGGCGCCTCTCCGGCGGCGGCGAAGAGCCCACCGGCAACGCCTACGTTGGCCCCGTTGGAGACCATGACCCAGGCGGTGGGGACACAGACCAAGATCCCGGCGGCGAAGGCCAGCACCGCCACCCTGACGTTGTTGGTGAACACCTGGCTGGCGAACTCGGCCGCCGGCGCCGAGGAGTAGTAGGCCTCGAAGTCGTTCTCCAGGAGGGCCTGGCGAACGGGTGCCGGAGCGGCGGCGTCGACGGCTCGGGGGGAGCTCGACAGCCAGATGCCCATGGCCAGGGCGGGGACGAGGAGCAGGAGAGCGCTTGCCCCAACGAAGCGACGGAGGTGCCACACGGCGGCGGGGAAGGTGGCGCTGAAGAAGCGCCCGAGGGTGCGCCAGGTTCGGGGGCGGGTGCCGTAGACCACTGCCCCGGCCGCCGCCACCAGGCTCGTCAGACGGGCGACCAGACCGGGGTCTCGGTAGTAGGTGCGGGCGTAGGACAGATGCGTCGAGGCTCGCTGGTAGAGCTGAACCAGCTCGCTCAGCTCGTTGCCCTGGAGCCGGCCGACCCCCCGGTTGGCCCTGGTGGTGAGGGCGGCGAGGCGCTCCCACGCCGCACCGTTCGTCGTCAGGAAGCGATCGAGGTCCACGACACCCGACGGTAGCTACCGGCGCCGACCTCTACCGTGAAGGGATGCGACCGGACCCACCCCGGCTGGTCACGCCCGAGGCGGTGGTGCTCCAGTTCGAGACCGCCGGCCTCGGCTCGCGCATCCTCGCCGCCATGATCGACCTGGCCATCCAGGGCGCCTCGTTGATCATGATCACCCTGGCGCTGTTCGGCTTGGCCGGCGTGGGCGACGGCTCGGCCACCGCTGGAGTGGTGGTGCTGGTCATGGCCACCAGCGCCATCCTCCTCGGCTATCCAATCGTCTTTGAGAGCCTGTGGCGGGGGCGAACACCGGGCAAGGCCGCCCTGGGACTGCGGGTGGTCACCACCGACGGTGCCCCCATCCGCTTTCGCCACGCCGCCGTACGGGGCTTCCTCACCCTGGTCGACTTCTACCTGACGAGTGGGGCGGCAGCGGTGCTGGTCGTGTTGTTCACCCGGGAGAACCAGCGCCTCGGCGACCTGGCGGCGGGGACGTTGGTGCTGCGCCAGCGCACCGGAGCACCGCCGCCGGCTCCCGTGGCCTTTCACATCCCCGCCGGGTACGAGGCCTACGCCGCCAGCCTCGACCTGTCCCGGCTCACGGCCGACGACTACGGCGCACTGCGCTCGTTCCTGTTGCGGGCCGCCAGCCTGCCGTCGGAGACCAGGAGACCCCTGGCGGTGCAACTGGCCACCGCCGTGGCCGGGCGCACCGGCCAGGCCCCGCCCCCGGGCATAGATCCCGAGGCGTTGATGGCGTGCGTGGCCGCCGTCGCCCAGTCGCGGGCCAGTCGCCCGGCTGGAGACCCAGGCACCGGGGCGGGTGGCGAACCCGAAGGGCCACGGCCGACTCCCGATCCGGCGCCCTCGCCAACCGCCGCGCCCGACCCTGGCGGCTTCGCCCCACCGTCGTGAAGGGTCGGCTCGGCGAGGGATAGGGCTGCGCTGCTGCCCAAGACAGGTCCCGACCACCGCTGCGGCTCCCGGGCCAGCGATCGCCACCATTTCCGGTGTGGCGTCGCCTACCTGCCCGCCGGGCTCAAGGTTTTCCCACAGAGCAGCTACCCGGACGACTTCGGCCGGGCCGGCCGCCTGGGGCACGCGGGTAGCCTCGGGTCGATGGTCACCTACCTAGACCACGCCGCCACCACGCCGATGCGCCCGGAGTGCACCGAGGCCATGCTCCCCTTCCTCGGTCCTCGGGTGGGCAACCCCTCCGGTGGCCACTCCCTGGCCCGGGCCGCCCGTCAGGCCATCGAGGAGGCCCGCGAGGTCGTCGCCGAGTGCCTCGGGGGGGAGCCGGGCGAGGTGGTCTTCACCGGGAGCGGGACCGAAGCCGACAACCTTGCGGTGACGGGCCTCCTCGCCCGCCAGGGGGGCATCCCTGTGTGCAGCGCCGTGGAGCACCACGCCGTGCTCCGACCGGTGGAGGCTCTGGGTGGCCGGGTGGTGGGGGTCCACGGCGACGGTCGCCTCGACCTCGCCGCCCTCGACGCCGTCCTCGACGGCCAGGTGGGTGTGGCATCGCTCATGCTTGTCAACAACGAGGTGGGAACGGTCCAGCCGGTGGCCGAGGCTGCCGCCCTGGTGCGCGAGCGGGTGCCGGGAGCTGCCGTGCACACCGACGCCGTGCAGGCGTTCCCCTGGCTCGACGTCGCCACCCTGGCCGCCCCCGCCGACCTGGTGGCGGTGAGCGCCCACAAGTTCGGCGGTCCCCAGGGAGTGGGTGCCCTGCTGGTGCGGGAGCCGGTCACCGTCGAGCCCCTCCTGCTTGGTGGCGGACAGGAGCGGGAGCGTCGTAGCGGCACCCACAACGTGGCCGGTATCCTTGGCATGGCCGCGGCCATGGCCGCCACCATCGAGCAGCGGGCGGCCACCGTCGAGCGGGTGGGACAGTTGCGCGACCGGCTGGTCGATGGCCTTCTCGCCACCATCCCCGGCTGCACCGAGTCGGGGACCAGGGCCACCAAGGTGGCCGGCACCTGCTCGATCCTCGTCGACGGCATCGAGAGCGAGGCCCTGCTGGTCCTGCTCGACCGCGAGGGCATCTGCGCCACCGCCGCCTCCTCCTGCGCCAGCGGCGCCATGGAGCCGTCGCACGTGCTGGCGGCCATGGGCGTCCCCCGAGCCCTCGCTTTCGGCTCGTTGCGGCTGTCGCTGGGCTGGACCACCAGCGGCGCCGAGGTCGCTCACGCCTTGGAGGTGCTCCCCGCCGCCGTGACCCAGCTCCGGGAGCGCTCCGCCATCCCCGCCTTCCCCGCATGAGGGTCGTCGGATGAAGGTCCTGGTGGCCATGAGCGGGGGCGTCGACTCCTCGGTGGCCGCCGCCCTGATGCTCGAGGCCGGAAACGACGTGACTGGTTGCACCATGAAGCTTTGGGGCGGCGCCTCCGATTCCGGGTGCTGCTCGGTGGCCGATGTCGATGACGCCCGCCGGGTGGCCCAGCAACTCGGCGTCGACCACTTCGTGTTCAACTTTGGCGACGACTTCGAGGCCAAGGTGGTGACGCCCTACGTGGCTGCCCACGGGGCGGGCCGCACGCCCAACCCGTGCGTGGAGTGCAACCGCTACCTCAAGTTCGACCGACTGCTGAGACGAGCCCACGCCCTCGGTTTCGACGCCCTCGTCACCGGTCACCACGCCCGGGTGGAGCACCGGGGTGGGGCGTGGAGGTTGCGCCGGGGAGCCGACGCCGCCAAGGACCAGAGCTACGTGCTGCACATGCTCGGCCAGGGTCAGCTCGCTCGCACCCTGCTTCCCGTCGGTGACCTGGACAAGGCTGAGGTTCGCCGACGGGCGGCGGCGTTGGGCCTGCGCACGGCCGCCAAGCCCGACAGCCAGGACGTGTGCTTCATCACCGCCATCGGCGGCCGCTCGTCGTTCGTGGGGGAGCGCGTGGCCCTCACGCCCGGCCGGATGGTCGACGCCGGTGGCGTCGAGGTGGGACGGGTGGCGGCGGTTGAGCTGGTCACCGTGGGCCAGCGCCGAGGGCTGGGTCTGGCTGGGGGGACCGGGCCCCGTTACGCCGTCGATGTCGACGTTTCAACCGCCACCGTCACCGTGGGCGATGCCAGGGAGCTGCTGGCCGATGAGGCGGCGCTCACCGCGATGTCGTGGGTAGACGGACCGGTCGAGGGCGCCGTGGAGGTCCAGACCAGTGCTCACGGCGAACCCCGTTCCGCCACCTTTGACACCCCTACCGGGGCCGTGCACTTCGACCGGGCCGCCCCCCGGGTGGCGCCGGGCCAGAGCGTGGTGCTCTACCGGGGTGACGAGGTCCTTGGCGGAGGCGTGGCCGCCTAGATTGAGGCGGCCAGCTCTGGCGTTGCGCTGGCAGACTGGGGCGGTGGTCGCTCACCCGTCGCTGTTGGCCCGACCACGGACGTGGGCCGATCTCGACGCCATGCCGGCGGACGGCAACCGCTACGAGCTCGTCGAGGGGCAGCTCGTCGTGACCCCAGCCCCGGGCGCAGAACACCAGGACTACGTCGCTGGAATTATCGCCCTGTTGCGTGACGCCTGCCGTCGAACGCCGCACCTGCGGGCGTTCTGCGCTCCTTTCGACGTGCGCCCCGTCGAGGGAACCGGCCTCCAACCCGACGTGGTGGTGGTCGACGAGCGCGACCTGCAGGACGGGCGCCTTCGCATCGGCACCGTGCCGATGATGGTGGTCGAGGTGCTCTCGGCGTCGAACCGGGCCGACGACCTCGGGCGCAAGTCGACGGCGTACGCCCGAATGGGCGTTGCCTGCTACTGGGTCCTCGATCCTGAGCGGCGGGAGCTCTATGTCCAGGCCCGGCAGGACGACGACCGCTACCAGGTCGTGGTCTCGGTTCGTGGCCAGGAGATCCTCACCCTCGACGAGCCCTTGCCGCTGGCGTTCAGCGTGGCCGACTTGGAGTTCCGCCGGGACCCACCCGGCTGAGCACGAACCTCCAAGGCGAGGCGGGGCGACACGGTCCTGGGCGACGACGACGACGTGGCAGGTAGCGGCTCAGGGGCGGATCAGCTCGCGGTCGAAGCGTCGCTTGCTCGGCGATCTCCTCCGCGCTGATCACCCCGAACTCAGCCTCGTAGTCCGCGACGCCTCCGAGAGGGACTGCAACCTGCGATCCCTTGCGGCTCTCTCGGCCAACGCCTGGTTGACCCCCGCGCTGACGGAGTCCGCCTGCCCGGCACCAACGGCGCGGTTCCCCGCATCGACGAGCTCGGGGTCGACAGTGACTGTCAGCCGCTGCTTGCGTTGCGCCACCATCTGATCCTACGCAGTAAGGTGCTCCCGCACAGGGTGGTGAGGGCTCACCCGAGGCCAGTCTACCGCCACAGATGTCAGTGGCCGCCCCCGAAGGCCAGGGCGGCGATGAGGTCCATGCGGGTGACCTCGGCCAGGGGGTGCTCGATGTGGAAGGAGTAGGGATGACCGTCCTCGGCATCGACGGCCACCTCGGTCACCACGGGTGAGCAGCGGGGATCTCTTCCCGGCTGCTCGCTGATGCCCACCGCCGCCTCCGCCTCCAACGACAGCTCTTCCCGCACCCAGGTCTCCAGGTCGACGGCGGACGTGGGGGGCGTTGACACGTCGCTCAGCCTACGGGTTCACCTCTACCGGGATCCGCCGGGAGCGCGCCTCGGCCAGGAGCGTCCCCGGCCGGGAGGGGGTGAAGCTCATGGCGGCGGAGCGGCCCGGCTGGCCCTGTCGCCGCACCATCCGCACCAGCGGCACCGCCTCCACCAGGCGCACCTCCAGGGCCAGGCCGGCAGCGCCGGCCGTCAGGTCGAGGGCGTCGCTGGCGGGGGGTGAGGCCCGCAGCACTTCAATGTCGCCCCTGCGCAGCAGCACCGGGTCAGCCACAACCAGGTGGTCCTTGAGGACCAGGCCGGCGGGCACCAGCACCGCCCACCGTTGGGTGAGGGCGTGCAGGGCCCGGGCCAACACCACGGCCAGGGGAACCCCCGCCAGCAAGGCCAGGCCTCCAGCCGCAAACCGCCCCGCCGCCAGCAGCAGGGGTCCGCCGACCACGGCCACCACGAGGGCGGCCCAGGCCAGGGGGATGGGCCCGACCAGCAGGGCCCGAGGAGAGCGCAGCAGGTGGCGGCGCTCGTCGCCGTAGGCGGCTCCGTTGACCAGCCAGGTGCCGGTCTCGGGAAGGAAGGCCAGGGCGGTGACCACGAGGGTGGTGGCGATGGCCAACCCCGCCGGTAGCGGACCGCTGTCGTCAGAGGCGCCAACGGCGGTCAGCGCGCTGAAAGCCAGGGCGGCGGGAGCGCACACCCGCACGACTGTGAGCCCTAGGGGGTGGGGGACGAGCAGGGCCACCACCACCGCTGCCCATCCCAGCCACAGACCAGCGGCCGCCGTAGTGCTCACGGCGGGGGAGCGAAGGTCGAGGGCGGCGGACAAGGCCGGCCCAGCGCTGAAGGGCAGTACCAGCCATGACACTCGCAGGAGCCAGGGCAGGGCGGCGGGCCAGGTCACCGGGGAAGCCTGCCCTACGTGGAAGGGGTGTGTGCGGCGCCGGTAAGCTCAGCGGGCGTGGACGACCCGGCGGGTGTGGACGACCCGGCGACGCTGCTCCAGCGCCTGCGGGCCGAGGTCGACCACCACAACCAGCGCTACCACAACCTCGACGACCCCGAGGTCGCCGACGCCGAGTACGACGCCCTGGTCCGGCGCCTGCGGGGCCTGGAGGAGACGTACCCCGATCTGGCCACGGCCGACTCACCCACCCGACAGGTAGGGGCGACGCCGTCCACGCAGTTCAGTCCGGTCGAGCACCTAGTGCCCATGATGTCGCTGGAGAACGCCTTCAGCTTCGAGGAGCTCCAGGCCTGGGGCGACCGGCTCACCCGTCGGGTGGCCGAGGCCTCCTCGTTCGTGTGCGAACTGAAGATCGACGGGGTGGCCATGTCGCTTCGCTACGACGACGGCCGCCTCACCCGGGCCGCC
Source organism: Acidimicrobiales bacterium (assembly GCA_051005375.1). Lineage (GTDB taxonomy): Bacteria > Actinomycetota > Acidimicrobiia > Acidimicrobiales > CADCSY01 > JADDRA01. The sequence continues at coordinate 23,952 of JBPCJK010000137.1, read as the reverse complement.
ACCCGGGGCAACGGCCTGGTGGGCGAGGACGTCACCGACAACGTCCGCACCCTCGCCGCCGTGCCCGATCGCCTGACCGGCGACGCCCCTGAGCTGCTCGAGGTCAGGGGCGAGGTGTACATGCCCATCTCCGCCTTCGAGGCCCTCAACCGGCGCCAGGCCGAGGTGGGCGGGCGCCTGTTCGCCAACCCCCGCAACTCGGCTGCCGGCTCCCTGCGCCAGAAGGACGCCACCATCACCGCCACCCGGGAGCTCTCGCTCTTTGCCTACCAGCTGGGCGCGATGGAGGGGGGCCCACCGCTGGCCACCCACAGCCAGACCCTTGGCTACATCACCACCCTGGGCCTGCCCGTCAACCCCGAGATCCGCACCGTCGCCACTCTCGAGGAGGTCTACGAGCGGTGCCGCCACTGGCTCGAGCACCGCCACGACCTCGACTACGAGATCGACGGGGTGGTGGTCAAGGTCGACGACCTGGCCCTGCGCGGTGAGCTGGGGGCCACGTCCAAGGCGCCCCGGTGGGCTATCGCCTACAAGTTTCCCCCCGAGGAGCGCACCACCAGGCTGGTGGACATCATGGTCTCGATAGGGCGCACGGGAAAGGCCACCCCCTTCGCCCAGCTCGAGCCGGTGTTTGTCGGTGGATCCACCGTGGCCCAGGCCACCCTCCACAACCAGGACCAGGTCCGGGCCAAGGACGTGCGCCCCGGGGACACCGTGGTGGTGCGCAAGGCCGGTGACGTCATCCCCGAGGTGGTCAAGCCCTTGCTCAGCGAGCGCCCGCCGGGCCTGGCCCCCTGGAACTTCCCGACCGTCTGCCCCCGTTGCCACCAAGCCCTGCAGCGCCTGGAAGGTGAGAGCGACACCTTCTGTCGCAACGTCGACTGTCCCTCGCAGCGCCGGGCCCGCATCGAGCACTTCGCCTCTCGGGGGGCGATGGACATCGAGGGGCTGGGGGAGCGCACCGCCATCCTCCTGCTCGACGGGGGGCTGGTGGCCGACCCGGGTGACCTCTACCGCCTCACGCCCGCCGACCTGCTCGGGCTCGACGGCTTCGGCGACCTCTCGGCCAGAAACCTCCTGTCCGCCATCGAGGCATCGAGGGCCAGGCCCCTGGCCAACCTGCTCTTCGCCCTCAACATCCGCCACCTCGGCCCCGCCGGCGCCCAGGTGCTGGCCCGTGCCTTCGGCACCCTCGATCGGGTCATGGCTGCGCCCGAGGACGAGCTGGCCGTCACCGAGGGGGTGGGCCCGGTGATCGCCGCCAGCGTCGCTGGTTTCTTCGCCCTAGAGCGCAACCGGGAGGTGGTGGAGAAGCTGCGGGTGGCCGGTGTCGACTTCGGGCGGGTGGAGGCACCGACGTTGCCCCAGTTGCTGGCCGGCCGCTCGGTGGTGGTCACCGGCACCCTCCCCGGCTACAGCCGGGAGGCGGCCGAGGAGGCGATCCTCGCCAGAGGAGGGCGAGCGCCGGGCAGCGTGTCGAGCCGGACCACCGCGGTGGTGGCGGGGGCCGAGCCGGGCCAGGCCAAGCTAACCCGGGCAGCGGAGATCGGGATCCCCGTCCTCGACAAGTCCGGCTTTGAGCACCTGCTGGAGACCGGCGAGCTGCCCGCCTGATCGCGCTCCAATCCGGGAGGTCCACCATCTCGATCAGGCCACCTGGAATGTCCAGCGCACGACGTCGGCGTCGGCCCGGGTCTCACCGGCGACCGGGCGCCACACCATGGCGGTAACCGAAACGGTCCCTGCTTCGAGCTGCTCGATCTCCTTGCCGGGACCGGGCGTGAAGAAGACCTGGTTCTGGGCGTCGACCCTGCGCAGCTGGTCCTCGGGGATCTCCTTGCCGTCGACTAGCAGCACCGCCGTCCACTCGGGGGCGAGGTCGATGCCGATCTCGGTCTGGCGCAGCACCTGGGAGCCTTGGGACGGCACCAGCCGCTCGACGGCGTCGCCGGTAAGGGCGATGTCGGTGTTGCCGGGGCCGAGGGTGAAGGCGAACACGAAAGCCGACAGCGCAGCCAGGACCAATGCCCCGGTGACCACCCGGCGCAGGGTGATCACGCCGGCTCAGTCAACAGCGGCGCCAGCCGGTGGACGAGCGCCTCGACACGGATCTGCAACTCACACTCGGGAAGGCCGTCCCACACTGCCTCCATCAACTTCCAGAGCCGGGGATAGACGACACCCTCGATGTCGGCGGCCAGGCGGAGGGGAAGGGCTTGGCGCCGGCTCCGGCGCAGCACCTTGTCCAGGTTGGCCCCGAGTTGTCGGGCGACGGGATCGTCCTCGACCTCCAGATGCTCGACCATGGCGTCGAGCTTGTCAGGGCGCCACAAGTCACCCCTGGCGATGAACCCCTCGAGCTCCTCGACGACCTCGGCCCGCACCGCAGCATCTTGGTCGACCGATGCCCCATGGCGCCCATCGCCTCCAGCAGGCAGCTCGTCGGCTCGCAGCTTCTTCGCCTCGTCAGCTCGGTCTGGAGCGGACCCGAGGCCGGCGGCGACCGGCTGCCGGTGCTTGCCACGATCCCGACGCCGTACGGGGGTACCCTCGTTGCGTGGCCACGTCGCGGATGACGGAGCAGCTCGGCCGCGTGCTCAACGGCCGCTACCGGCTCAGCGCGCCCATCGGCACAGGGGCCTCGGCCCAGGTCTACCTGGCCGACGACGTCACCCTGCGGCGAAGGGTGGCGGTCAAGGTGCTGCATCCTGCTCTGGCCGAGGACGAAGCCTTCCTGCGCCGGTTCCGGGCTGAGGCGCAGGCCGCCGCCGCCCTGAACCACGCCAACATCATGTCCATCTGGGACTGGGGAGAGGACGACGGCCCCTACCTGGTGCTCGAGTTTCTGGGTGGGGGGAGCCTGCGAGCCATGCTCGACCAGGGCCGACTTCTCACTCCGGCCCAGGCCCTGTTGGTCGGCCTCGACACGGCCAAGGCCCTGAACTTCGCCCACAGCCGCGGCTTCGTCCACCGCGACATCAAGCCCGCCAACCTCCTCTTCGGCGACGATGGGCGCCTGCGCATCGCCGACTTCGGACTGGCCCGGGCACTCTCGGAGGCGGCATGGACGGAGCCCGGTGCCGGCCTGGTGGGCACCGCCCGCTACGCCGCTCCCGAACAGGCCACCGCCGCCCGGGTCGATGGCAAGGCCGACGTCTACGCCCTCGGCCTCGTGCTCATTGAGGCCGTCACCGGCTCCGTACCCCTCGTGGCCGAGAGCACCCTGGCGACTGTGGCCGGTCGGGCCGACGTTGCTGTCCCCGTGCCCACAGCCCTGGGCCCGCTGGTGCCGGCGCTGGAGAGGGCCGGTCGCCCCGACCCCGCCGAACGTCCCAGTGCCGCTGCCTTCGGCGAGGCCCTGGAGGGCGCCAAGCCCGAGCTTGACCGTCCCCAGCCACTCCCCCTCGTGGGTGCTGTCGACCTCGATGCCGTGCGCCAGCTCTCCGACATGGATGCCACCCTTTTGCCTCCGTCGCACCCGGTCGCGTCCCACCCGGTCCCCTCGCCCATCCTCGACGACGCCACCCACTCGACCAACGGCCTGGACGGCTCGGCTGGCGGTGGCGATACCACGACCATGCGCTCTGGCCCGCCCACGGCGGTGTTCGACGACCTGGAGATGTTCGACCAGGGCGACCAAGAGGGGGCGAGAAAGACCGCCGTTGCCGTCTTCGACGACGAACCGCAACCTATGCCCAACCCACGACGTCGGCGACGTCGCTGGCCCTGGCTGCTACTCGTCGCCCTGCTGGTGGCTGCCGCCGCCGGGGGAGTGTTCGCCTTTGTCCAGGCCCAGCCGGCCACCGCGCTCCTGCCTCCGGTGGAGAACCGTTCCGAGGGCGACGCCCAGGTTGCGCTCGCCCAGGCCCAGGCCGATGCCCAGTTCGAGTCTCCGTGGACCATCGAGGTCAAGCGAGAACCCAACGACGGGGTCCCTGAGGGCAACGTCATCAGCCAGGACCCGCCGCCGGGCGCGGTGCTCGAGGAAGGGCGAAGGGTCACCCTGTTGGTGTCGACGGGTCTGCCCTTCAAGGCTGTTCCCGACCTGGCCAACCTCACCGTGGACCAGGCCGAGGCCAAGCTGGTCGAGGCCGAGTTGGCCAGGGGCGATGTCAGCACCGTCAACGACGAGTCGGTGGAGGCGGGCCAGGTGCTGAACTGGACGGCGTCGGGTCAGGAGCGCCCCGAGGAGCTGCGCAAGGGCAGCGACGTCGACCTGGTCGTCTCCGCCGGGCCCGCCGCCCGCACCGTCCCCGAACTGGCGGGCAAGTCCGCCGACCAGGCCGTGGCTGAGCTCAAGAAGGTGGGCCTGGCGGCCAAGGTGGTCGAGCAGTACAGCACCAGCGTTGGGGCGGGCTTGGTCATCGCCACCGAGCCGGGCGCCGGGGCCAGCGTCGAGCGGGGCAGCAGCATCACCGTGATCGTGTCCAAAGGCCGCGACCTGGTCAGCGTCCCCGACATCATCGGCAAGACCCTCGACGAGGTCAACAAGGCCCTGCGTGACGCCGGCCTCAAGCCCGGCAACATCAACGGTCAGCTCGGGGGCAGCCCCTTCGCCTCCGATCCGGAGCCGGGTAGCCAGGTCGACCGCAACAGCGTGGTCGACGTCTTCCTCAAGCGCTGAGCTCCATCGGCTGCGCCTAGAGCTACGAGCAGGGCTACTCGGTGAGGGCCTTGATGCGCTCAGCCACCTCGACGGCGAGGGGGTCGCTTGGGGTCTGGAGCATGGCCAGGAGCTTGGCCATGTCGCCCTGGACCTTGATCTTGCCGGCCATGAACGCCTGCATGGCGGCGTCGCGGTCCTGGTTGACGAAGATGGACCGGGCGCTGTCGTAGTCGAGGGTGAGGGTGACATCGGGAGAGTCGAGGTGGCCGACCTCGATCTCCAGCTCTCCCGATGAGGTATCCAGGTGGGAGTGGATGACCCCGTCGCCGAAAGGGACGTCGGTCACCACCTGGTTCATGCGCACCTTCTCGCCAACCGGCTCGGTGGTGCGCCCCCGGTACTCCTTACGGAGCTCGCGCACCGCCGTGATCCAGTCGTCGCTCAAGAAGGGGTGGGTGGCCATGGCGGCAAGCTACCCGCCGGAACACCGGTGCCCGGCCTCGTGCTCCACGGCTTCACCGCCACCCCGACAACAGCGACCACCTGGCCACCCTGGTCTCCGGCCCGGTGGAGCGCATCACCCTCCACCACAGCTACCACATGGCGACCCTTGACCGAGACCGAGACAAGGTGGCGAGCGCCACGTTCGAGTTCTTGTGCCGGGTCACCGCGTGATCCCTCGCTGCCGGCCACGCTTGCCGCCGAACCTCTGGTTCGACCGCGACTCTCTCTCAAGGCGTTCGCAGGCGCAGGCCGGGAAGGCCGTCGAAGTGGTGGCGGTTCCGGGTCATGAGCGTGAGGCCGTGGTGCAGCGCGGTGGCGGCGATCAGGGCGTCAGGAGCGAGCAGGCCGGCCGCCCGGCGGAAACGTCCGGCCCGTTCGGCCACGGCATGGTCGACGGCCAGCTCCCGGAACGGCCCCAACAAGGTGCGCAGGACCTCCTCGTCGGCCCGGTTCCCAGCGAACAGTTCGAAGCGGGTGATGACCGAGTAGGAGAGGCGGTTCTGCCCAGGGGTCAGGGCCCGGGCGCCCCGCACGTGGTCGACGAAGACATCGGTGTCGACCAGCAGGTCAGCCACGGTCCCACTCGTCTCGGTCAGGGACCTCCAACTCGGGAATGGTGGCGAAGGTGGACTTGAGGGCGGTGGCCGGGTCGGGCCCCTCCTCGGTGAGGAGCTGGTCAACGGCCTGACGGATCAACGCCGCCATGGTGGTGCCCTGCCTACGGCCGAGCTCGGCCAGGCGGCGACGCTGCTCGACGGTGAGGTAGATCTGAGTGCGCACGGATCGAGAGGCGGCCACCGGTGCCAGCGTATACAGCGCGCCGACCACCCGGGAGGGAGGCGAGCTGGCACGGCCGCACGCTTGCCTCGGCCGAGAAGGCCGGGACATAGGCTGGACGTCGATGCTCGAGGTGTCCCGAGCCCATCCCCGGTTGGCGGCCTGCACTCTGGTCTACCTCTTTGGGTTCCTCACTGCGGGCATCTTGGTGGGCAGCGATCTCGCCATCCCCTACGCCTTGGTCATCGGGACGCTGGTTGTCCTGGTCGCCGCCTTGGAGCGTCGGGTCGATCTCGGCCCAGGGGTGCTGTGGGCGCTGGCGGCATGGGGATCCTTCCACATGGCCGGAGGGGTGATACCCATCGGCGGCGGTCGCACGCTCTACAACGCCTGGCTCCTGCCCGGTCACCTGCTGCGCTACGACCAGGCAGTTCACGCCTTCGGCTTCGGCTACGCCACCCTGGCCTGCGGCAAGGTGCTGCGCCGGTGGCTCCCCGACGGGCGGGTCGGAGCCGGACCGGCAGCCATGGTCGTCCTGGCGGGCATGGGGGTGGGCGCCCTCAACGAGGTCTTTGAGTTCTTCGCCACCCTGGTGCTGGAGGACACCAACGTGGGCGGCTACGACAACACCGGTTGGGACCTGGTCGCCGACCTGGTGGGCGCCCTGGCGGCGGCGGCATGGCTCACCACCTCGTCGAGGCGAGAATCGAGCGAAGGTGGCGTCCGGTCCTACGATGGCACGTGATGGCTCCCCGCATCACTCGTGACGACGTGGCCCACGTGGCCGGCCTGGCCCGCCTGGAGCTGACCGAAGCCGAGCTGGAGCTGTTCACGGCTCAGTTGGCAGCGGTGCTCGACCACGCCGCCGACGTCGAGGCCCTTGATGCCTCTGACGTGGTCCCCACCGGGCACCCCCAGGGTTTGGTCAACGTGTTGCGCGACGACAACGTCCGGGCGTGCCTTGATCGCCAGCAGGTCCTGGCCGCCGCCCCGTCCGTGGAAGACGACCGCTTCCGGGTCCCGCCAGTCCTCGGGGAACGCTGATGCACGAGACCACCTATCTCCCCGCCGTCGAGATCGCCGCTGCCGTGCGCCGGGGCGATCTTCGCGCCGCCGAGGTGGTAGCGGAGCACCTGGCCGTCATCGCCGAACGCGAGCACGAGGTCCACGCCTTCAACTCCCTCATGGATACCGAGGCTCGCATGGCTGCGGAGCTCATCGACCGCCGGGTGGCGGCGGGGGAGGACCCCGGACCGCTGGCCGGGGTGCCGGTGGCGCTCAAGGACAACCTCTGCACCCAAGGAGTGCCCACCACCTGCTCCTCGTTGATCCTCGACGGTTGGCTGCCGCCCTACGACGCCACCGTGGTCGCCCGTCTCAGCCTGGCCGGGGCCGTACCCATCGGCAAGACCAACCTCGACGAGTTCGCCATGGGCAGCTCCACCGAGAACTCGGCCTTCGGTCCCACCCGCAACCCCCATAACCTCGACCGGGTGCCGGGCGGCTCCAGCGGTGGCAGCGCTGCGGCGGTGGCTGCCGGCTTCGCCCCTCTGGCCCTCGGTTCTGACACCGGCGGCTCGATCCGCCAACCCGCCGCCCTGTGCGGGGTGGTGGGGGTCAAGCCGACCTACGGGCTGGTCAGCCGCTACGGCCTCATCGCCTTCGCCAGCAGCCTGGACCAGGTGGGACCCCTGGCTCCGACGGTGACTGACGCCGCCGCCCTGCTGGAGGTCATCGCCGGCCACGACCCGATGGACTCCACCTCGATAGACCAGCCCTCTCCCGAGCTCGTCGCCCGGCTCGGAGAAGGGGTGGAGGGCCTCCGGGTGGGCGTGGTCGCCGAGCTCCTCGGCGAGGGCATCGCCCCCGACGTGCGCCGACGGGTACAGGCTGCGGCCGAGGCACTGGCCGGCGCAGGAGCCAAGGTGGAGGAGGCCAGCGTGCCGGCCGTCGCCTACGGGCTGTCGGCCTACTACCTCATCGCCCCGGCCGAAGCCTCGAGCAACCTGGCCCGCTACGACGGCGTGCGCTACGGCCTGCGGGTCGACGCTGCCACCACCGCCGACATGAACACCGCCACCCGCACCGCCGGCTTCGGCGCCGAGGTCAAGCGCCGCATCATGCTCGGCACCTACGCCCTGTCTGCCGGCTACTACGAAGCGTACTACGGCAAGGCCCAGAAGGTGCGCTCCCTCATCATCAGGGACTTCGCCTCCGCCTACGAGTCCTTTGACCTGCTGGTGGCGCCGACGGCGCCCACCACCGCCTTCCCGCTCGGGGCCAAGGCCGCCGACCCGCTGACTATGTACCTCTCCGACGTGTGCACCATCCCCTCCAACCTGTCCGGTGATCCGGCGGTGTCAGTGCCCTTCGGCGTGGGCGATGACGGTCTCCCGGTCGGCGTGCAGGTCCTGGCACCGGGCCTGGCCGAGGCGACCATGTTGCGGGCCGCTGCTGTGCTTGAGGACGCCATGGCCGGCGAGGCGGTGGCCAGGAGGGCGGGAAGGGGGCGGGCCAGCGGTGGCTGACTGGGAGACGGTGATCGGCCTGGAGGTCCACTGCGAGCTGGCCACCGCCACCAAGCTGTTCTGCGGCTGCCCCAACGCCTTCGGCGACGAGCCCAACACCAACGTGTGCCCGGTGTGCCTGGGCCTGCCCGGCTCGCTCCCGGTCCTCAACCGGGCGGCGGTGGAGCTGGCCATGCGCCTGGGCTTGGCCCTCGGCTGCACGGTCAAGCCCAGCCTCTTCCACCGCAAGAACTACTTCTATCCCGACATGCCCAAGGACTACCAGGTGTCGCAGTACGACGAGCCCATCAACGTGGATGGCTTCCTGGAGCTGGCCGACGGGTTTCGCGTCGGGGTGGAGCGAGCCCACCTGGAGGAGGACACGGGAAAGTCCACACACGTCGGGGGAGGTGGGCGCATCCACCAGGCCGACCACTCCCTGGTCGACTACAACCGGGCGGGCGTCCCCCTGGTGGAGATCGTGAGCTGGCCCGACCTGCGCTCGGCCGAGCAGGCCAAGGCCTACGTCAACGAGCTGCGGGCGGTGCTGTTGGCCACCGAGGCCTCTGACGCCCGGATGGAGGAGGGCAGCATGCGCGTCGACGCCAACGTGTCGGTGCGCCCGGTGGGGTTCTCCACCCTCGGCACCCGCTGCGAGGTGAAGAACCTCAACTCCACCCGGTCCCTGGCCAGGGCCATCGACTACGAGGCCCGCCGCCAGATCGTGCTGCTGACCGCCGGCGAGCAGGTGGCCCAACAGACCCGGCACTGGGACGAAGCGGACGGGCGGACGCACCCCATGAGGTCCAAGGAGGAGGCCTTCGACTACCGCTACTTCCCCGAGCCCGACCTCGTCCCCCTGGCCCCCGCCGACGCCTGGCAGGAGGCGGTGGCGGAGGGTCTCCCCCTCTTGCCCGCTCCCCGCCGGCACCGCCTGACGGAAGCGACGGGTGCCGCCAGGGGGCCGGCGTCGGTCGTGGTGGAGCGAGGCCTCGACGACCTGGTGCTGGCCGCCCTCGAGGCCGGGGGCGACCCCGCCCGCCTGGTCGTCCACGCTGAGCACGATCTTTCGGGCGGCACCGGCGCCCTCGACACCGGTGCCCTCGCCGGCCTGACCCGGCTGGAGGCCGACGGCGCCCTCACCGCCACCCAGGCGAAAACCGTGTTGACCGAGCTCGTCGCCCACGGTGGCGACCCGGTCGCCGTCGCCGCCCGTCTGGGTTACGAAGCCATGGCCGGCGACGCCATGGCCGGCGTCGTCGACCAGGTCCTCGCCGCAAACCCCGAAGCGTGGGCCCGCTACCTCCAGGGCGACGCCAAGGTCACCGGCTTCCTGGTGGGCCAGGTGATGAAGGCCACCCGGGGCCAGGCCGACGGCGGGGCGGTGACAGCGCTGCTTCGCCGGCGAAGTGGAGGCGCCTAACGCCGGTGGTTACCGCTTCGCCACCAGATGGCGGCGAAGGCGCCCAGGAAGGCAGCGTTGATGACGGCGGGCGCCGGCTTCGCCCGCAACGCCCAGCCGGCAGCGATGCTGGCGGTGCCTGCCTCCAGGGCCACGAACCAGGCCAGGCGCCGTTGGCGCAGCACCGGGACAAGCCGGGTCAACACCACGATGGCTACCGGGTAGCCGACGGCCAGCAGGACCAAGCCGGCACTGCTGCTCGGTGCGTCGCCGACCGTCGTCACGCCTCAGCCACGCACGACAGTGCAAGCACCCGGACGGCCATCAGGGCGACGTCGTCCCGCAACTCGCCGGCGACACCCATTCGCTCGAGGATGTGGTCACAGAAGCCCTCGAGACCCACGGGCGCGTCGCTGGCGGCGTCCAGCAGGCGGGCCAGCCCGGCGTCGAGGGACTCGCCCCGACGCTCCACCAGCCCGTCGGTGTAGAGCAACAGCATGCTTCCCTTATCCAGGGTGAGCGGCTGGTCGGTCGTCGGCTCGTCGAAGGGAGCGCCGAGCGGGGGCCTGGGGCTCCCATCCAGGTAGCTGGGGGCGCCAGCGCGGTCCAGCACCAGGGGGATGCAGTGCCCGGCACTGGTCCAGTGACCACTCACACTGCACGTGCCGTCGCCGCCGTCGAGGGTGAGGTAGCACAGCGTGGCCAGGCCGTCGGGGTCGATCTGACCGAAGAGGCGGTGGAGCAGGCCGACGGCCACCGACGGCGGATGGCGCTCCACGGCGTAGGCCCGCAGCGCGGTACGCACCTGGCCCATGACCGAGGCGGCACGGACCCCGTGCCCGGCCACGTCGCCGATGGTGACGGTCAGGCCACCACCGGGACGGGGCACCGCGTCGTACCAGTCGCCGCCGACGTTGGTCCCGGCAGTTGCGGGCAGGTAGCGGACGGCAAGCTCGAAACCGGCCACCTCGGGAAGCCGCTCGGGCAGCAGGCTTCGCTGGAGGGTCATGGCGATGTCGATGGCGGCGGAGAAGGCCAGGGCGTTGGCCACGGCGATAGCCGCGCTCTCGGCCAGGAACAGGCCGCTGGGCCGGGACGAGTTGCTGAAGGCCCCGGCCTGGTCGGCGTAGAGGTTCAGGGCGCCCAGGGCGGCACCATCGACCATGAGGGGAAGCGACAGCACGGCGTGGATCCCCTCGCCCAAAGCGGCCGAGGTGAAGCTGCGCCAGCGACGCTCTTGGGCGAGGTCGTCGGACTGGTGAACCAGGGCGTCGTGGATGGCATCGACGCAGGGGCCGGTGCCAGCTGCGTACTGGGCATTGTCGAGCCGGCACACCACCTCGTCGGTCCACCATCGCGTCTCGATCCGGTCACCGCTCATCAGCGAGACGCTGATGCGGTCACAGGTCGGCACCCGAACCTTGACCAGACCAGCGATCTGACGCAGCGTCGAGCCCAGGTCCTGGGAGTGAAGCAGCGGCCACGCCTCCAGTGATCCCGACGAGTGATGTTCGAGATCAGGCATGCCGGTCCTCTCCAGGGCACAGGACCGAGACCAACCGCTCGGCACTGCACAGCTGCACCAGGGGGTGTCGGATCCCTGTGCCTTCAAGGCGATGGCCGACGGGTGCGACACTAGCGCCGGCCCTGGTCCGGCAATCACCGCCCTTGCTGTCGGCCGCCACAAGGTCGTTTGCGTCACCGGAGTGGCATCGCTATGGTCTCCATATATGGAAACGCAGCCGACTCGTATCGAAACTGGGGCGGACGATCGCCGGTGGCTGGCGCTGGCCGTCCTGTGCCTCAGCCTGGTGCTGATCGTCCTCGACAACACCGTGCTCAACGTGGCTCTGCCCACGCTGGTGCGCGAGCTGGGAGCGTCGACCACCGAGCTGCAGTGGATGGTGGACGCCTACGTGATCGTCTTCGCCGGGCTCCTGCTCACCGCCGGTGCCCTTGGCGACCGGTTTGGACGTCGCCGATCGCTCCAGCTCGGGCTGGCCATCTTCGCCCTGGCATCGGGATTGGCCGCGTTCTCGGGGTCGTCGGGCCGCCTCATCGCCTCCCGAGCGGTCATGGGCTTCGGCGCCGCCTTCGTCATGCCGGCGACGTTGTCGATCATCACCAACATATTCACCGACGCCAAGGAGCGGGCCAGGGCCATCGGCGTATGGGCGGGGATGGCGGGTGTGGGGGTAGCGCTGGGCCCGGTTGTCGGCGGTTGGCTACTAGGCCACTTCTGGTGGGGGTCTGCGTTCCTGATCAACATCCCCCTCGTCGCCGTCGCCCTGGTCGCCGGTCGGATCCTCCTGCCGGAGTCGCGCGATCCGGCCGCAGCCCGCCTCGACGTCGTCGGCGCCGGGCTGTCGATCGCCGCCATGGGGGCGTTGCTGTGGACCATCATCGAGGCGCCCCAGCAGGGCTGGACCGACACCACCACCTTGGGCGGCTTCGCCCTGGCCGGCGTGCTGTTGTTCACCTTCCTGGCGTGGGAGCGCCGTGTCGACGAGCCCATGCTCGACGTCGCTTTCTTTCGCGACCCCCGCTTCAGCGCCGCCAGCGCCTCCATCGCCCTGGTGTTCTTCGCCCTGTTCGGCTCCTTCTTCCTCATCACCCAGCTCCTGCAGTTCGTGATGGGCTACACCGCCCTGCAGGCCGGCGTCCGCATGTTGCCGGTCTCCCTGGTACTCGGTGTGGTGGCGCCGTTGAGCGCTCGACTGGCAGAAAGGCTTGGCACCAAGGTGGTCGTCGCCGGCGGCCTGGTGATCGTCGCCATCGGCCTGGCCATGACCTCGACCTTCGCCATCGGCTCCAGCTATCCCGAGCTCCTCGCCAGCATGCTCGTCCTCGCCGCCGGAATGGGCCTGACCATGGCCCCCGCTACTGAGTCGATCATGGGCTCGCTGCCGCCGGCCAAGGCCGGGGTGGGCTCCGCCGTCAACGACACCACCAGGGAGCTCGGCGGGGCCCTCGGGGTCGCCGTCCTCGGCAGCCTGCTGGCCTCGGGCTACGCCTCGTCGTTGGGTGACGCCCTACGTGGCTTCCCCGTCCCTCCTGACGTCGTCGGCATCGTCCAGGGCTCCGTGGGCGCCGCCCTTCAGGTTGCCGGCGGGGTCGGTGGCGCAGCCGGGCAGGCCCTGGCCCTGGCGGCCCGCACCGCCTTCGTCGATGCCATGGGCCTGGGCTTGGAGGTGGCCGCGGGCGTCGCCCTGGTGGGAGCGGTGATCAGCGCCGCCTTCCTTCCCAGCCGGGTGGCGGAGGCGGTGGAGCCGGTTGATGGTGCCGATGGAGGTGACGGTGACGAGCCGGCGTCACCGGAGGTGCCGGACACCGCGAAGCCCCAGGCGGACGTTCCCGCCGAGGCGACGGCAGAGGCGCCCTCCGGGCCGCCAGCAGAGGTGCCCGCCGAAGCGACGGCAGAGGTGCCCTCCGGGGCGCCAGCAGAGGTGCCCTCCGGGGCGCCAGCAGAGCCGCAGGCGTGACGCCTGCCCGCCCCGGCGTCAACGCCAAGGTGGAACGCCGGCCAGGGCGCCCCCGCGACAGTGAGCTCGACGCCGTGATCCTCAAGGCGGCCATCGAGCTGCTGTGCCAGGAGGGGTTCGCGGGGACCACGGTGGAGGCCGTGGCCGAACGGGCGGGCGTGGGCAAGGCCACCATCTACCGGCGTTGGCCCACCCGAGAGGACCTCCTCCTCGCCGCCGGTGGCTCCACCATCGTGTGCCCGTCCCGGCCTGACACCGGCAGCTTGCGCCAGGATCTGATCGTGCTGGCCCGGGGCTTGATGGCCATGCTGACCACTACCCCGGTGGGCAGGCTGCTGCCGGCGACGGTCGCCGAGGTGGCTCGAAACCCAGAGCTGCGCACCCGCCTCGACGCCTTCATCGATGACCGCCGGGCGCCGGTGCGCCAGGTCCTGGCTCAGGCCGCGACGCGCGGGGAGCTTGCTGAGGGCATCGACCACGAGCTGATCGTCGACCTGATGTCGGGGCCAATCTTCACCCGGGTCCTGCTCACCGGCCGTCCCTTGGAGGAGGGGCTGGCCGAAGGCATCGTCGACGCCGTCCTCGCCGGCGTCCTGGCCCCGAAGGGGACGTAGCATCGAGCGATGACCGCCATCGAGGTTCAGCGGGAGCTGCCGGACCTGATCCGCCCGCTGCGGCGGAGCGAGTACGACCAGCTCGTCGAGCTGGGCGTCTTCGACGACGAGCCCATCGAGCTCCTGGGGGGGGTGCTGGTCCGCATGAGCCCAGAGGGAACGCCCCACTCCTGGATCATCCAGGAGCTCAACCGTCTGCTGGTCCGGGGCCTGCCCGACCACCTGCGCCTGCGGGTCGGCCACCCCTTTGCCGCCAGTGCGTGGTCAGAGCCCGAGCCCGACCTGGCGGTGGTCCCTGTCGACGACTACCGCCGCGACCACCCGGCGCTGGCGGTCCTCCTCATCGAGGTGTCCCACAGCAGCCTCCACAAGGACCTCGGCGTCAAGGCCGACCTCTATGCCAGGGCTGGAGTCCCCGAGTACTGGGTGATCGACGTGGCTCGCGGCGTGGTACACCGCCACGTCCAGCCGTCGCCGGAGGGCTACGCCGAGGTAGCCATCTACGGCGAGGAGGCTCTCCTCGACGCCTGCGGCGTGACCGTGGTCGTGAGCGATCTGTTCGCCGAGTAGCTAGCTAGCTTAGCTAGAGCTAACTAGACCGGCGCGGTCGACGCCCTACCGTGCGCCCTCCACTGCCCAGGCGCCGCCGGCGAAGCGCCACCCGAGGGCCGCGGCCCTGGTGACCATGAGCAACCCCAGGCACGCCCACAACCACCCGATGCCCCACCCGAGGGCCAGCACGGCGCCAGCGGCGGGGACGAACACCACGGCGGCCCCGGCCATCGCCCAGGCCAGGTAGCGCATGTCGCCGGCGCCGATGAGTACGCCGTCGAGCACGAAGACGACGGCGTTCACCGGCTGGAGGGCGGCGACGAAGACCAGCACGAAGCCAGCCAGGGCCACCACGTCGGGGTCGCCGGTGAACAGCCGGGGCAACAGCGTCCGGCCCAGGCCGACGAGGACGGCGAAGACCACACCAGCGCCCACCCCCCACTCGATCATGCGCCTTCCGGCGACGCGGGCAGCGACGGCGTCCCCGGAGCCGAGCAACCGTCCGATCATGGCCTGGCCGGCGATGGCGAGGGAGTCGAGGACCAAGGCCAGGAACGACCACAGCTCGAAGGCGATCTGGTGGGCGCCAAGGTCGACGGGCCCCAGGCGGGCGGCCACCGCGGTGGCCAGGGTGAGGGTGAGGCGCAGGGCGGCGGTCCGGACGAACAGGTCGCGTCCGACGACGGCCAGCCGGCGGATGGCGGCCAGCTCGGGCCGGATGCGCACCCCGAGGGCCCGCACGTCACGGCTCACCCACCACCCGTAGGCGCCGGCTGAGGCCAACTGGACCACCACCGTGGACAGGGCCGAGGCGCCGATCCCGAAGCCAACGCCATAGATCAGCACCAGCTCGATGGCCAGGTTGGCGAGGACGGCAGCAGTGGTGACGGCCAGCGGGGTGACGGTGTTCTGACGGCCCCGGAGGTAGCCGGTGCCGGCCAGGGTCACCAGCAGGGCCGGCACGCCGACCAGGCTGATGCGCAGGTACACCAAGGCGTTGGCCCGCACCGCCCCCGTGGCCCCCATCACCGACACCGCGTACGGGGCCAGGGCCAACCCCGCCACTGCGATGATGAGGCCGATGCCCAGTGCCAGCCACATCCCCTGTACTCCCTCGTGAGCAGCCCCTGCGTCGTCGCCCGCCCCCAGCCGACGGGCGACCGACGCCGTGGTCCCGTAGGCCAGGAAGTTGAACACGGCATAGCCGGTGAGCAGCAGGGTGCTGGCGACGGCCAGGCCGCCCAACTGGGGGGTGCCCAGGCGGCCGACCACCGCGGTGTCGGCCAGGACGTAGAGCGGTTCGGCGGCGAGGGCTCCCAGGGCGGGGAGAGCCAGGCGCAGGATCTGGCGGTCGTGGGGGTGGGCCAGCGGCCTGACGACGGCGATGGCGCAGGCTACGGCCCCAGAAGTGCCACCGAGCGGCGTTTTCGGGCAGGGTAACGGGGTGCAACGCCTGAGGAAGCCGTGGGAGCCAGGGGCAAACACCCGTCAACGGCTGGTGCCGCTCCTGGCCCTTGCGGTCATCGTCGCCGCGCTGGTCTACGTCCTGGTGCCGTTCACCTTCGCCGGCACCGTTGAGTGCGGCCCGGCGCTGTTCGGCGCTGATCTCGACCCGGCCACCCCGGCCGGAGCCGTCGTCGGCAACCCCGACGAGGCTTGTGCCCAGACCGGCGGCCAGCGCCTGGTCAATGCCGGAGTGGCCTTCGCCGCCGCCCTGGCCATCGGACTGGCCGGCGCCTTCCTGCCCTCCGAAGACCAAGTCGAGCCCCATCGTCGAGGAACCAGCGGTTCCTCGACGGATTGACCGAGCTCCGGCCGACCGGCACTCAACCCATGCTCGCCGATTATCCGGCGAGGCGCGGCCGACCTCCGCGCTGAACAACTACCTGGCGGGCTTCGCCCGCAGGGCCACCACAGGGCGGGGCCTTCGGCCCTTATGTGGCCGGTGGGCACTCCCGCCGCTACCGTACTGACGCACTCTCGTGTGCGTCAGTGCGGATTTCTCGGACTTTGGCACACGAGACAGTCTCAGGCCACCATCGGACGGCACCTGGCGAGCAACGTACGGCCGTTCAGTGCCGCTGACGGGGCGGCGGCGAACCTCCGGTTCGCCGAGGATCTACGCCACGTCTTGACGCGCCAGGCGGCGGATGGCGAGGACGACGGCCACGGCGGCGGCCACGAGGGGGAGGACCACCGAGGTCAGCAGGGACACCTCGACGAGCTCGCTGGCGCCCCCGGCCAGGCGGGCCAGCAGGGAACGGGCGTGGGTGCGCACGGCCAGCAGCGACGCCGTTCCTCCCACCCGGGCGACGAAGCCCTCCCAGACCAGGATGTAGCCCAGGCCCCAGACCAGGGCTCGCTTGACCCGCAACCCCAGCCAGGTGAACACGCACGCATAGGCCAGGACGGCCAAGGCGCAGGAGGCGATGGTGGCCAACACCAGACCGGCGCCGGCGCCGGTGGCCGCCGCCGCCAGGGCCATGGGTACCACCACGATGGGCACGGCGACGGTGAGGGATGCGGCTAGGGCTGCAGCCACCAGCCGCCACCGGGCCAGGGGTCGCAGCCACAGGTACACCAGGGTTCCGTCCTCGTTGGGTTCGCCCAGCGTGGCGGAGGCGAAAACCAGGGTCGTCACCGGTACGAACAGCGACAACCCGTAGACGCTGACCAGGGTGATGCCGTCGTGTGCGGGATTGGCGCCCTCGGCCGCTCCCACGGCCAGGCCCAGCAGCACGGCCAGCACCCCGAGGGCGCCGAGGGCGGCCAGCCGGCCCTTGGTTACCTGGGCCGAGAGGAACATCCGGTACAGCGCCGTCACCGTGCGGCTGGTCCCACCAGGTAGCGGAAGACGCTCTCGAGGTCGTCGTCGACGGGTACCAGCTCCAGCAGCCGGGCCCCGGCCTCCTTCGCCGCAGGCGCCACGGCACGTCGGAATCCGACGGCGTCGAGGGTGTCGACCACCAGCTGGTCGGGACCGGTGACGAAGATGCCGACCACTGTGCGGGAGCGCAGCAGGGCTGCCCCCAGGGCATGGGCATCGTCGGTGCGCACCCGCAACCGGTGGGGCCGGTTGTCCATGAGCTCGCGGATGGCGTGGAAGTCGCCTTCAGCGGCCAGGCGCCCCTGGGCCATGACCAGCACCCGGGAGCCGAAGCGCTCGACCTCGTCCAGGACGTGGCTCGACACCACCACGCACCGACCCTCTGTGCCGAGGCGGCGGAAGAGGTCGATGAGGTGCAGGCGCTGGCGGGGGTCGAGCCCGTCCAGGGGTTCGTCGAGCACGAGCAGCTCGGGGTCGTGGACGAGGGCCTGGGCCACCTTGACCCGCTGGCGCATACCCTTGGAGTAGGTCGCCAACCGGCGCCGGTCGTCGGGGTCGAGGTCGACCACCTCCAGGGCTGCGGCCCCGGCCGCGCCCGGCTGGTCCAGACCGTGGAGCTCGGCGGCCAGGCGCACGAAGGCCAGCGCCGTCATTCCCTCCAGCAGTGCCTCCTGCTGGGGGACCAGGCCCAGTCGCCGGTAGAGGCCGGGATCAGCCCGGGGGTCGTGGCCGAGGACCCGCAGGCGGCCTTGTGAAGGAGGCGTCAGCCCGCACAGCAGCCGCAGCACGGTCGACTTGCCGGCCCCGTTGGGCCCCAGCAACGCGGTCACCCCAGGTGCGACCGAGAAGGAGACGTCCGACACCGCCACCACGTCCCCAAACCACTTCGATACCCCAGCGAGCTCGATGACGGCGGTCACGATGACCCGGTTCGGCGGCGAGGCCTCATCGGGTTATGCGCAGGTGGTGGTAGCGCTCCCACACCAGGGCGGAGGCGGCGACGGTCCACCCCAGATTGGCGCCCACCACCTCCAGGGTGGAAAGGACCGGCGCTCCCCCCACCTGGCCGTAGATGCGCTGCACCAGCTCGTAGGGCACGAACGACAGGTTGAGGAGCAGGAACCGCTCGCTCCCACCGAGGCCGACGGCGGTGGCGGTGGCAGCGGCCGACACCAGCAGCACCAGGATCACCCCGGCCGAGGCGATGGCCCGGCGCTCGGTGAGGCTGGCGGCGGCCAGCGACACGGCGGTGTAGGCGGCGGAGATGGCCAGGCCGCCGGCGACGATGCGGCCCAGGACCACGACGAAGGCGATGGGGTCGGCGGGACCGGCCTCAGCCACGGTCAGGCCGACCAGCAACAGCAGCGGGGGACCGAGGGTCACCAGGGCCAGCACCGGAACCACGGCCAGGACCTTGGCCGCCAGGTAGGTGCCGCGGGTCAGCGGTGACGCCAGGTACAGCCCCAGCATCCGGTTGCGCCGGTCGGGGCAGAGCACCTCGGGGCCCACCAGGGCGACGAAGATCACGATGGCGGCGCTGATGAAGCCGTAGTAGTCGGCGTAGCGAGGGATCAGGCCGACCTGGTCGGTCAGCTGGCGGGGGATGAGGGCGGCGATGCCCACGAACACCAGCGCCGGCACGTAGGCGATGCCCACCGAGGACAGGGGAAGCAGCTTGGCCCAGAACGGTCGGCGCAGGCCCAGGGCTCGCAGGGCGCTGTGCCAGGCCAGGCTGCGCACCGCCCCGGTCACGCCCAGGCGGGGGCCGCCATAGGCCCGGTAGCCCCGGTCGAGGATGCGGGCGTCGCTCATTCCCCCTCAGTTCTTTCGTCTGGGGATGGCAACCGGTACCGGTGGGGGACGGAAGAACGCGGCGCGGTCACGACCGCACCTGGTGACCGTCTCCGGCGGCGAGGAAGACATCCTCCAGAGTGGTGCCCGACGGCTGCAGGCGGCGAAGTCCCACGTCGTGGGCGGCGGCAGCGTCGCGCACGGCGTCGGCGCTGGCCTCGGCCGGTCCGGCCACCGCCAGACGAAGGCCGTCGACCTCGACGGTCAGCCCCCGGGAGCGCAGGCTGGCCGCCAGCAGCTCGGCCCGGCCGTCGACGTCGACCACCAGTCCACCGCCTCCCACCCGCAGGCTCTCCAGGCTGCCACTGGCCACGACCTGGCCCTCGGCCAGGATGACGGTGGCATCACAGACCCGCTCCACCTCCTCCAGCAGGTGCGACGACAGCAGCACGTCGATCCCGAACTCGGTGCCGATGCGACGGATGAGCGCCAGCATCTCCTCGCGCTGGATGGGATCGAGGCCGTTGGTCGGCTCGTCCAGCAGGAGGAGGGCAGGATCGTGGGCCAGGGCGGCAGCCAGCTTGACCCGCTGGCGCTGCCCCGTCGACATGGTCCCCACCGGCCGGTGGCGCTCCTCGCCCAGGCCCACCTGCCACAGGGCGTCGCTGGCCCGGGCGGTGGCCTCCCGATGGGGGAGGCCGTGCACCTCGGCCAGGTGGCGGACCAGGTCATGTGCTCGCACGTCAGGAGCCAGGGCCTCGTGCTCGGGGGAGTAGCCGATGCGCTCGCGGACGTGGGGCCCGGCGGTGGCGGGATCGAGGCCGAGGACCTCGATGGCCCCCTCGTCGGGGGGGTGGAGCCCGAGGACCAGGCCGAGGAGGGTGGTCTTGCCCGCCCCGTTGGCCCCGAGCAGGCCGGTGACCCCCCGTCCCACCTCAAGGGTGGCGCCGTTCAGCGCCGTGGTGCCGCCCCATCGCTTGACCAGTCCCGAGGTGCGCACGACGGGAGCCACGGTCGCCACGGACGCCGACGCTACCGGAGAGAACCGTTCTGGCCTGCAGAATGGCGTGAAAAGCACAGCAGTACGCAGGCCAGAAGACAATTGGGAGCGGGTGGGGCTGGCGCCGTGGCTACCCTCGGGACCATGGCCAAGGACATGAAGCCCCGCAGTCACCAGGTCACCGACGGTCCCGAGAGGGCGCCGGCCCGGGCCATGCTCCGAGCCGTGGGCATGGGCGACGACGACTGGGGCAAGCCCCAGGTGGGGGTGTGCTCCTCTTGGAACGAGCTGACCCCCTGCAACCTGCCCTTGTCGCGCCTGGCCAAGCGGGCCAAGGAGGGGGTGCGAGCGGCGGGAGGCTTCCCCCTGGAGTTCACCACCATCGCCGTGTCCGATGGGATCTCCATGGGCCACGAGGGGATGCACGCCTCGCTGGTGAGCCGGGAGGTAATCGCCGACTCGGTGGAAACCGTCATGCACGCCGAGCGTCTCGACGCCCTGGTCACCTTCGCCGGCTGCGACAAGAGCCTGCCAGGGATGCTGATGGCCGCAGCCCGGCTCAACCTGCCCTCGGTCTTCGTCTACGGGGGCTCGATCCTTCCGGGCCGGCGCAACGGCGCCGCCATCGACCTGGTCAGCGTGTTCGAGGGGGTCGGGGCCTGCGCCGCCGGCACCATCACCGAGGACGAGCTGGGCGAGATCGAGCGGGCCGCCTGTCCGAGCGAGGGCAGCTGCGCCGGCATGTTCACCGCCAACACCATGGCGGCGGTGGGCGAGGCCCTCGGCATGTCCCTTCCGGGAAGCGCCACCCCGCCCGCCCCCGACGCCCGACGGGACGCCATCGCCTATGCCAGCGGGGAGGCCGTGGTGGGGCTCCTAGCATCCGGGATCCGCCCTCGCCAGATCCTGACCAAGCAGGCCTTCGAGAACGCCATCGCCGTGGTCATGGCCCTCGGGGGGTCGACCAACGCCGTACTGCACCTGCTGGCCATCGCCACCGAGGCCCGGGTGGAGCTGGCCCTGGAGGACTTCAACGCCGTCGCCGCCCGGGTCCCCCACATCGCCGATACCAAGCCCCACGGCCGCTACCACATGGTCGACGTCGACCGCATCGGGGGATTGCCGGTGGTGCTGGCCGAGCTCCTCGACGCCGGCCTCCTCCACGGCGACTGCCTGACCGTGACCGGGCGCAGCATGGCCGAGAACCTGGCCGCCCTGGCCCCCCCCGCCCCCGACGGCTCGGTCATACACCCGTTGACCGATCCCATCCACGCCCGCGGGGGCATCGCCGTGCTCCGGGGGTCGTTGGCCCCCAAGGGGGCGGTGGTCAAGGTGGCGGGGATCGACTTCGCCCGCTTCGACGGCCCCGCCCGGGTGTTCGAGGGCGAAGGTGCGGCGATGGAGGCCATCCTGGCCGGGCGCATCCTCCCCGGCGACGTGGTGGTGATCCGCTACGAGGGGCCCAAGGGAGGTCCCGGGATGCGGGAGATGTTGGCGGTGACGGGGGCCATGAAGGGCGCGGGGCGGGGTGGAGACTGCGCCCTGGTCACCGACGGGCGCTTCTCGGGCGGGACCCACGGATTTTGCATCGGCCACGTCGCTCCCGAAGCGGTCGACGGCGGCCCCATCTCCCTGGTGGCCGACGGTGATCGCATCGTGGTCGACACCGTTGCCCACACCATCGACCTGGTCGTCGACGGCGCCGAGCTCGAGCGTCGGCGGGCCGACTGGAAGGTCCCCCCGCCCCGCTACACCTCCGGCGTCCTGGCCAAATACGCCCGGCTGGCGTCGGGGGCGGAACGGGGCGCCATCACCGAGGCCTAGCACCAGGTGCATCGGCGCAGGGTCCTCCTCGTGGCCGTGGTCGTACCGGCGGCACTGCTCGCCGTCGTGGCCGTTGAGGTGGCGCTGGCCAGGCGAGCGCCGATGCTCGACGACCTGCCCCTGGAGCTGGGCGGACGGGTTGGGGAGGGCGCCGCCCCTGTCCTGAGGGCGCTGTGGTTGGGGGACTCCACGGCGGCGGGGGTGGGGGCGTCGGGTGCGATGGCAGCGCTGCCCACGCTGGTGGCCGAGGGCTTGGGGCGGCCGGTCGAGCTCAGCGTGGTCGCCCGCAGCGGCGCAACCGTGGCCGACGTGGTCGACGATCAGCTCCCCTTGGCCCGTTCCGGGCTCAGTCCAGAGGTGATCTTCGTGTCGGTGGGGGCCAACGACGTGACCGACCTGACCTCCAGGGCCGACTTCGAGGAGAGCTACAGTCGCCTCGTGCAGGGGCTGCCCGACGGTGCCCGGGTGGTCGTGCTGGGCGTTCCCGACATGGGGGCGATCCCCCGCCTGGCCCAGCCCTTGCGGGCCCTCGCCGGGTGGCGGGGCCAGGCCCTCGACCGGGTGGTGCGAAGTGTGGCCCAGGCCAGCGCCAGCGCCTACGTAGACATCGGAGGTGAGACGGGGCCGGCCTTCCGCGCCCAGCCCCGGCGCTTCTTCGCCGGAGACGACTTCCACCCCTCCGACGAGGGCTACCGACGCTGGGCCGACGCCGTCCTGGACGTCGCCCGTCCCGTCGTCGGCCCCGCCCGCGCCGGCCCCGCCCGCGCCGGCCCCGGCCCTGCCAGTGCGACCACCGGATGAGCATCCACGACGTGGCCGCCCGGGCCTACGCGTCCGTCAGCGACGTCTACGAGCAGGGCCGACCGTCATATCCGGCCGAGGCGGTGGCCACCTTGGTGAGGGAGCTGGCGCTCGGCCCGGCGTCCACCGTGGTCGACGTGGCCGCCGGCACCGGCAAGCTGACCCGGCTCCTCCTACCTTCCGGCGCTCGCATCGTCGCCATCGAACCGGTGGCGGCCATGCGATCGGCGCTGGTGGCGGCGGTAGCCGGGGTGGAGGTGGTGGCCGCCACCGCCGAGGCCCTGCCCCTGGCGCCCGGTTCGGCCGACGCCATCACCGTGGCCCAGGCCTTCCACTGGTTCCGTGCCGGCGATGCGCTGGTGGAGATGGCCCGGGCCCTGCGCCCGGGTGGGGGCTTGGCCCTGGTGTGGAACGAGCGGGACGAGTCGACGCCATGGGTGGCGGAGCTGAACCAGCTCATGCGCTGGCGGGAGCAGCCCACCCCCCAGTACGGCGACGGGGTCGACTGGGCTGAAGCGGTGGCGGAGGCCGGGGCGTTCACGCCGTTGCAGCGCCGGCGCTTCGCCAACCCCCAGGAGCTTTCCGTGGAGGACCTGGTGGCCAGGGTGCGCTCCACCAGCTACATCGCCACCTGGTCGGTCGTCGACCAGGACGCCCTCGACGACCAGGTCCGTGATCTGGTAGGCGAGCTCGGCGAGCGCTTCGTCCTGCCTCACGTCACCGACGTGTTCTGGTGCCACCGCCGATGATGGAGGGTGGGCAGCCTCTGCACTGCGAACTCACAGCCTTCCGGCCCCTGGATCGGCTGGGCGGATTCAACCGGTCGGCGCAAGAAGCTCGGCGAGCCTCTCCGATGGTTTCATAAATCCGAGCGTCTTGTGAGGGCGGTTGTTGGGGCTGGCGGCGATCCGAGCGAGGTCTTCAGCGTTGTGGACGCTCAGGTCGGTTCCCTTCGGCAAGTACTGGCGGAGAAGGCCGTTGGTGTTTGCTCGTTCGAGCCCCGCTGCCATGGGCTGTGCGGATCGCAGAAGTAGACGGCGACGCCGGTGTCGACGCTGAACTGGACGTGGCTGGCCATCTCGTTGCCCTGATCCAGGTGAGCGTGCGGATCAGCTCGTCGGGTAGCCCGGCGATCGCTGTCTTCATCGCCTCGTTGACCTTCTTTGCCTCTCGCCCGTCGGGGAGGTGCAGGAGCAGCAGGTAGCGGGTCGTCCGCTCGACCAGGGTGCCGACGGCGGAGCGGTTGTTCTGGCCGATGATCA
>JBPCJK010000136.1:0-6063 GCA_051005375.1 Acidimicrobiales bacterium | reverse complement strand
CTGCGTTCGCGTGACCCGCTGCGACCCCGGTGAGCCCGGTCCTCCTGGTGTTGTTTTTCGCCTCTGCTCCTGGCTGGCCCCAGCAGGCGGAAGGCCACGTCGGCCAAGCCGAAGGCCAGGATGAGGTCCCCGAAGGAGACCACCTCGCTCAAGGCCGGCACCGGGATGATGTCGCCCAGCACGCTGAGGTCGTCGGTCGGTTCCCGCCACTTCCGGGCCGACCCGAGGTCGAGGGTGGAGATGTCGTCAGGCCGAGCCAGGCCGCTGGCGACCACGGCGGCGGCGTCGACGGGCATGCCCTGGTTGGCGAGGATGACGGTAGCGTTGCAGCCGAGGCCGGCGAGGACCACGGCCATGCCCACCAGCCGGAGGTTGGCGACGGCGAAGGCGAGGAGGGCGGCGTAGGAGCACAGCACCAGGGCGACGCCGGCCGTCCGGAAAGCCCCGACCAACTGGGGGACCCAGTACAGGACCACGGCGAGGAAGGGAAGCGACGCCAGGCGCAGACGTCGGCTCGGCAGGTACCGGGGCCGTCCTCCGAGGGCGATGGCAAGCGCCGCACCGGCGAGCACGGCGAGGAGGCTCAGACGCACCAGAGGGAGAGGTTACCGGCCCCCCATGTCCGGGGTCGTGAACAAAGACGCCGCTCTCGAGGTCCTAGCGGATGGGCCTGCCTCCCCTGTTCCGCTGGAGGAGGTAGACGATGAGGGCGGCGCCGAGCACGCCCAGGATGAACCCGAACCCCCGACCTCCGATGAGGAGGCCGACCAGCCCGCCGAGGAACGACCCTCCGATGCCCACCAGGATGGTGGTGCCGATGCTCATGGGGTTGGGACCGGGAATGGCCAGGCGACCCAGTGCCCCCACGATCAGGCCCTGGAAGACGAGTAAGAGGAGGTAGGCGAGGATTCCCATGCACACATCCTGCCCGAAGGCGGGCCGGGATGGGTCAGATGGGTCAGTAGTACGGCCGGGGTGGACGCCGTCGGCCGTACCGGCTCACCAGGTAGACCACCACCACGGCCCCCAGCACGGAGGCGATCCACCCTGGGGTGTACCCGCGCCCGAGGACCAGCCGGCCCACCAGTCCGGCCAGGAAGGAACCGGCCACTCCGGCGAGGATGGTTCCCAGGCAACCGAGGGGGTTGCGACCGGGTACCAGGAGGCGGGCGATCGCTCCCACGATCAGGCCCACCACCGCCAAGCCGAAGAGGTAGCCGAGCAGGTTTCCGTCGTTCACGGCAGGAGTATGCCCACCTCCGGCCCCCACCACCGTTCTGGCGTAACTGGATCGCGCTCACCGCGAGTCAGTTACGCAAGAACGGAGGGTGGGCCTACTCCGGGCGTTGCGCCAGGCCGCGCCTGCTCCGGTTCCTGGGCGTCGCTGAACGGCATGAGACACCGGGAGAAACCAGCTCTCGAGCCGAGCGAGCTCACACCGGCCCGCCGTAGAGATCAAGGGACCGGGCCATGCCGCCGTCGGCGCAAACGGTCTCGCCGGTGACGAAGCGAGCGGCATCCGAGGCCAGGAACACGACCACTTCGGCGACATCGTCGGGCTGGGCCCAGCGGCGCAGGGGTGTCTGGCCCTCAATCCGCTCGATCACACCGGGGACGACCTTGTTCTTGGCCCAGAGGTCGGTGTCGACCACTCCGGGAGCGACGGCGTTCACCCTGATTCCCGCCGGTCCCAGCTCCATGGCCAAGGATCGGGTGGCGGCGTCGATGGCGCCCTTGGTAGCTGCGTAGGCCGCTCGCCTGGGCGTGCCCACCACCCCGGACACCGACGAAAGGTTGACGATCGCGCCCCGTCCCCGTTCGATCATGCTCGGGATCAAGGCGGCGACGAGCAACAGTGGTGCTCGAACGTTGACGGCGTAGAGCTGGTCGATGACGGCGGCGTCGAGCTCGACGGTGGGCGACCGGTTGGCGACAGCGGCGTTGTTCACCAGCACGTCGACATGGCCGAGGGTGGCGAGCGCCCCTGAGGCCAGGGCACCAGGAGCGCCGGCGTCGGCCAGATCCACCTCGAGCACCACCGGGTCGTGCACCAGGTCGGCGGCAACCGCCTCCAGCCCCGACCGGTTGCGGGCGGCGAGCGCCACCCGGGCGCCCGCCCAGTCGAGGGAACGGGCGATGGCGGCACCGATCCCCCTGGAGGCGCCGGTGACCAGCGCCGCCCTGCCGTCGAGGCGAAACGGGTCCACGCCGGGCAGCCTACGTTGGCCGGTTGCCGGTCGGCCGACCGTGTGCCTGATCGAGCCGGGTCGCTCGTCTCCTCAGCCAGGAGACGATGGTTCTTCGAAGGTTGACGAATACCGGTCGTCGAACGGGTCCCGGGCGGCGATCCCGTCGAACTTCCGGAAGTCCCGGTCGGCCGTCCAGATGCTCCTCACCCCATGCGTGCGCATGAGCCCGACGAGGTGGGCGTCCGGCACGAGCTTGCCCCGCGCCGACACCGACAGGGCTGCGTCGCAGAAGTTCGGCCAGAAGCCAAAGTCCTCGCCAGCGGTGATGAGCTGTGGCCGGCTGCTCAAGTCGTGGATGTCAGCGAGCGCCTCGCCGAGGGCCAGTGGTGATTCGATGATCCCGGGATGGGTCACGATGCGCACGTAGCCGATGAGGACCGGCCAGAAGAGGTAGACGATCGACGGGCTGGTGGCGATCCAATCGAGGAGCCGACGGGCTCGTCGATGGCGCTCGGAGGAGGTGTCGGCGGCGTAGACGAACACGTTGACGTCGACGGTGGATGTCAACGTCCGTCCAGGACCTTCCAGACGGCTTCCCGGTCCTCAAGGTCGATCTTGAGCCCCAGCGGCTTCGCTGTCCAGCGCAGCGGCCGGGGATCACCGGCGTCCGGTTCGGCCAAAGCCTGGGCCAGCAGCTCCGAGACAAGCTGGCCGAGTGGCTTCTTCTCACGCCGCTGCCGGCCCTTCAGCTCCCGCAGCACCGAAGCGTCGATGTCCAAGGTGGTCCGTGGCATGCACTTGATGCTAGCATTGAAAGCATCAGATGTTGGCAGGAGCGGCCAGCAAGCTACAGGCACTTTCGGGAGCTCGTGACGCCGCTGGGCGCCTTGACGGTGGGCGCCTTGGCGGTGGTCGCCCTGGCGGTGGTCGCCTGTGGCCCGTCCGTCGATCCCGGGCCAGGTGCCACGTCGCCCTCGACCGCCCAAGGCTCGGCCCCCTCTTCCTCGGCCTCAGCCTCCGAACCCGGGTCCTGCCGACCGGCGCCGCTCGAGGCACGGGCTGCGACCGTGCTCATGGTTGGCATTGGTGACTCCTCCACAGCCGAGGAGGCGAGGGCGGCCGAGGTGTCCGCCCTCGGGGTGGGCGGCGTGATCATGTTCGGATCCAACGTGGTGGACGCCACCCAGGTCCGGGACCTCATCGACGGCCTTCGCCAGCGGGCGCCTCGTCCCCTCCTCGTCAGCGTCGACGAGGAGGGGGGACGTGTTTCCCGGCTGCGCCCCATCCTCGGCCCCACGCCGTCCGCCCGTACGCTGGGGCAGCGACCGTTGGCCGAGATCGCCGACGTCGCCGCTGAGCGAGGTGCCACGCTGCGCGACCTCGGTTTCGATCTGGTCCTCGCTCCAGTCGCGGACGCTGAGCAGGGAGCTGCTGGAGCCGCCATCGGTGACCGGTCCTTCGCTTCGACCCCGGGCGAGGCCGGGGAGCGTGCCGGTGCCTTCGTCGAGGGGGTCGGGCGGGCCGGGATGGCGGCCACCGTCAAACACTTTCCGGGCCAAGGGGATCTGCCCGACAGCCACGAAGGGCCCGTGGTCTCCGAGGTGGCCTTCGATGAGTTGGTCACGGCTGCGGACGCCGGGTTCCGGCCTGCCATCGTCGCCGGCGCTCCGGCGGTGATGCTGTCCCACGTGACCTTCCCCGCCCTCGGCCCGCTTCCGGCCAGCGTCGAGCCCGCCGCCTACCGGCTCCTGCGATCGTTCGGCTTCGACGGTGTGGCCGTCACCGACGACTTGAACATGTCAGCCATCAGCCAGCAGTGGCCGCTGGCCGAGGCCGCAGTAATGGCCCTCGTCGCCGGTGCCGACCTGGTTGTCGCCACCCCTGGCCAGAAGGCGGCAGCCCTGCGAGATGCCATCGTGGCCGCCGTCGAAGCCGGCCGACTGCCCGAGGCCCGACTGGACGAAGCGGTCGCCAGAGTGTCGGCGCTGAAGGGTGAGGACCGAGCTACCTTGGTCTGTCCCGCCCAGGGTCAAGACCCGCCCCGTGCATGAGGTCGCGGCGGCCCCGGAGCGGGTCGCCGGCTTACGCCGGGTCGTGTCAGACCAGGCTCGGGCGCCATGGTGGCCAACGTCAGATGTTGGCTGGCAGGAGTCGGGCGACGTTCTCAAAAAAGGCGTACAGCACCACCAGGAGCACGGGGGCTCCCAGTAGGTAGGCAGGCCACCGCCGCCACAGCCGGGCCAGGAGGACGATGGCCAACCACACCGCCGCAGCCAACGCACCCCACACCAGGGCTGGCCCTCGGGGTGCTCGTTCTCCGGACAGCCCGGGCTCTTGGTCCGAGGCCACGGCGGGAGGGGGTTGGTTCGACGGCGGCGCAGCCACGGCCGGCGGTGGCGCTGGAGCCGGTGCGCCCGCCAACACGGCCGAGACGATCAGGCGTTGGCGGGCGCTGAAGCGAGGGTTGCAGGTGGTGAGGGTCAACCTGGTGTCTTCGGTCGGGTCCAGGACCTCGACCTGGTCGGGACGGACCACCATGGTGCGGTCCACCAGGTAGCGGAACTCCCCTTGCAGCGTCCGCACCATGATCTCATCCCCCGTCTCGAGCTGCTGGAGCTCGAAGAAGGGGGCGCCGTAGGTGGTGCGGTGCCCGGCGATGGCGGCGTTGCCGGGCTGGCCTGGCAACGGCGTACCCGGGTAGTGGCCAGGGGCCTTCTTCAGGTCGGGCACCCCCACACCCTCGACCACCGCCTTCTCCACCCCGATCTTGGGAATGCGGATCATGGCCACCGCCTCCCCGGCCGGGGGCGGGAGGCCAGGTTCGGGTTGGGCTGGCGCACCGGGAGCGGCAGGAGCCGCCTGCAGGGATTGGGAGAACTGCTGGGTGAGGTCGTCCTGGGATTGGCGCTCCTGAAGCCCGGTGCCCCAGAGCTGGTAGGCCACGAACAGCAGGACCACGGCGCCGGCGGCGATCAACACCCGCCCCAGCGCGCCGACCAACCGATAGAGCCCCACCGCTCGAAGGTACCGTGCCACCCTGGAAGTGGGCGGTCGGAGAGCCTCCCCGGTACCGTTGGTCGTCGTCATGGGCACTGCGGTCCACCTCCGCTCCGCCGTCTGCCTCCTCGGTCGTTTTCCTGCCCTGGCCGGAGTCGACCTCCTGGTGGCCGAGGGCGAGGTGGTGCTGGTCAAGGGAGGCAACGGGGCGGGCAAGACAACGTTGCTGCGAGCCCTGGCCGGGCTGGTGCCCGTCGTCGGAGGGGAAGCCATGGTCCTCGGCCACGATCTGTGCCGGGACCGGCGGAAGGTCCGGCGCCGGGTCGGCCTCCTCGGCCACGGGGCCGGCCTGTACGACGACCTATCGGTGGCCGACAACCTTCACTTCTGGGCCCGAGCCTGCGGACGGCCTACTGACACCGCCGATGCCGCCCTGTCTCGACTCGGCCTCGACCATCGGTTGGGCGAGCTGTCCGCCGGGCGGCTGTCCACCGGTCAGCGGCGACGAGCCTCCCTGGCCGCCCTGGTGGTCCGGGCGCCGAGGCTATGGCTGCTCGACGAGCCTCACGCCGGTCTCGATGCCGCCGGGCGTGACCTGGTCGACGACCTGGTGGGGGATGCCGTAGCCGAAGGGGCGACGGTGGTGCTGGCCAGCCACGAGCTCGACCGGGCCGCCTGCCTGGCCAGCCGCTCGGTGGCCCTGGCCGGCGGCCGGGTGGTCGAGGACGGCATGGCCGGGCACCAGCCCGCCGGGTCTCAAGCGGCCGGGCACCAGCCGACCGAGCCCCAGCCGACCGAGCCCCAGCCGACCGAGCCCCAGCCGACCGAGCCCCAGCCGACCGAGCCCCAGCCGACCGAGCCCCAGCCGACCGAGCCC
>JBPCJK010000135.1:0-10408 GCA_051005375.1 Acidimicrobiales bacterium | reverse complement strand
TCGGCCGGAGGGGTCGTCCTCCTGGCTGGCGCCCTGGCCGCTCTCGTCTGGGCAAACTCCCCGTGGAGCGATTCCTACGCCGGGCTGTGGGAGACCGAGGTGGTGGTGCAACTGGGGCGCTTTGCCCTGGTCGAGGACCTTCGCCAGTGGGTCAACGACGGTCTCATGGCGCTGTTCTTCTTCGTGGTGGGCCTGGAGATAAAGCGGGAGCTGGTCCACGGCGAGCTGCGCAGCCCCCGCACCGCCGCCCTGCCCGCCCTGGCTGCCCTGGGCGGCATGGTGGTCCCCGCCCTCCTCTACCTGGCCGTCAACGCCGGTCGTCCCGGGGTGCACGGCTGGGGCGTGCCCATGGCCACCGACATCGCCTTTGCCGTGGGGGTGGTCAGCCTGCTCGGGCACCGGGTACCGGCGTCGTTGAAGTTGTTCCTGCTCACCTTGGCAGTGGCCGACGACCTGGGAGCGATCGTGGTGATCGCCTTCTTCTACTCCTCGGGAATCGACAGCCTGGCCCTGGCCGTCGCCGGCCTGCTGGTGGCGGCCATAGTCGGACTGCGTCAGGCCAAGGTCACGTGGATGCCGATCTTCGTGGTGCTTGGCGCCGGCGTGTGGCTGGCCACACTGGCGTCGGGGGTACACGCCACCATCGCCGGGGTGGTGGTGGCCCTGCTCACCCCAGCCCGGCCACTGGCTCCGGGCGTGGTGGCCAAGGAGTGGGCCGATGACCTGGCGGACGAGCCCACGCCGGGGCAGCTCATCGACATGACCCGCATGGCCAAGGACAGCGTGTCGGTGGCCGAGCGCCTCGAGCACCACCTCCACCCCCTCACCAGCTTCGTCATCATCCCCCTCTTCGCCCTGGCCAACGCCGGGGTGGTGCTGGCGGCCGGGGTCTTCGACGCTCCTGGCGCCGCCGCCGTCGCTGCCGGTGTGGTGCTCGGCCTGGTCGTGGGCAAGGTGGTGGGCATCACCCTTGCCTCCTGGCTGGCGGTTCGCCTCGGCCTCGGCACCCTGCCCAGGGGCGTGGGATGGCCACAGATGGTGGGCATCGCCGCAGTGGCGGGGATCGGCTTCACCGTGTCGCTGTTCGTGGCCGGCCTGGCCTTCGACGATCCAGCCTTGGAGGGAGCGGCCAAAGTCGGGATCCTCGCCGCCTCGGCCATCGCCGCTGTGGCCGGCTCGGCCCTGCTGGCCCGGATGTGCCGCCGGCAACCGCCGGGGGCCGGCGCATCGACGCCGCCGTCCCAAGCGGCCACCGGCACTCGCCACCCCAGCCAGATCGGGGCCGCCTGAGGCGTAGCCAATATCAAGAGAGAGCGGCGGGGTACCCTGGCGACAGGGAGCGCCGGGAAGTCTGGTCGGCATAAGTTCGCCGCGCCTTGGAGGCTGACATGTCGACCCTGCCACCCCCCGCCCTTCCTGGTCGCCGCCTGCCTCGCGGGGTGCGCCACTTCCTCCACACCGAGTCCAGCGGAGGCATCGTCCTGCTGGCTGGGGCCGTGGTCGCCCTGGTGTGGGCCAACTCCCCGTGGAGCGCGAGCTACGACGGTCTGTGGGGCACCGAGGTCGCAATCGAGCTGGGTCGCTTCACCTTGGCCGAGGATCTGCGCCACTGGATCAACGACGGGCTCATGGCGCTGTTCTTCTTCGTCATCGGACTGGAGATAAAAGGCGAGGTCGTGCACGGCGACCTGCGCAGCCCCCGGGCGGCGGCGCTACCCGCGGTGGCCGCCCTGGGCGGGATGGTCGTGCCTGCAGTGGTCTACCTGGCCATCAACGCCGGGAGCGCTGGCGCCAACGGGTGGGGCATCCCCATGGCCACTGACATCGCCTTCGCCCTCGGCGTGGTGGCCCTTCTCGGTTCCCGGGTGCCGGCGTCGCTGAAGCTGTTCCTGCTGACCCTCGCCATCGTCGACGACATCGGCGCCATCCTCGTGATCGCCTTGTTCTACTCCTCGAACCTCAACCTGGTGGCCCTCGCCGTCGCCGTCGCCCTCCTCCTGGTCATCGTGGTGCTGCGTCGAGCTCAGGTGGTGTGGGTGCCCTGCTACGTGGTGCTCGGCATTGGTGTGTGGTTGGCGACGTTGCTCTCGGGCGTGCACGCCACCATCGCCGGTGTGGCGCTGGGCCTGATGACACCGGCCCGGCCACTTGCGCCCGCGGCGGTGGCCAGGGAGTGGGCCGACGACCTGGCCGACGAGCCGTCGCCCGAGGAGCTGGCGGCCATGACCAGGTTGGCCAAGGCCAGCGTTTCAGTGGCCGAGCGGCTGGAGCACCAACTACACTCGGTCACCAGCTTCGTCATCGTCCCCCTCTTCGCCCTGGCCAACGCCGGGGTGGTGATCTCGGCCGCGGTCTTCGACGCTCCCGACGCCACCGCCGTCGCTGCCGGGGTGGTCCTCGGCCTGGTGGTGGGCAAGGTGGTGGGCATCAGCGCCTTCTCCTGGTTGGCAGTGCGGCTCGGCGTCGGGACACTGCCCTCTGGTGTTCGATGGGGCCAGCTCATCGGTATTGCCGCCCTGGCTGGCGTAGGGTTCACCGTCTCGTTGTTCATCGCTGGCCTGGCCTTTGACGAAGTTGAGCTCCAGGCCCCGGCCAAGGTCGGCATCCTCACAGCGTCCGCCATCGCCGCCGCCGTCGGCTCTGCCGTGCTGGTCCGCCTGGCCCGTGCGCCGGACCCGGCCGAGCCACCTGCATGAGACCGGCGTGGCTCAGATATCGGCGGTGTCGTCGGGCTCGGCCTCGTCTCCTGCTCCCGTCGGGGGCGACGGGCCCGTCGGCTCCCCCAGGTAGTTCCACCCGAGGGGCTGTAACCTGTCGTCGAGCTCGAAGACCAGGGGGATGCCCGTGGGGATCTCCAGACCGGTGATCTCGTCGTCGGGGATCCTCCGCAGGTGCTTGACCAGTGCCCGCAGGCTGTTGCCGTGGGCGGCCACCACCACCCGCCGACCGGCCAGCAGGTCGACGGCGATGGCGTCGTGCCAGTAGGGGACCATGCGGGCCACCACGTCGGCCAGGCACTCCCCTCCGGGAAGCAGGTCAGGGGCCAGGGTCGAATAGCGGAGGTCGTGGCTCGGGTGGCGGGGGTCCTCGGGGGCGAGCGGTGGCGGCGCCACCCTGTAGCTGCGGCGCCAAAGGTGCACCTGCTCAGCGCCGTAGCGGGCGGCGGTCTCGGCCTTGTCCCGGCCCTCGAGGTCGCCGTAGTGGCGCTCGTTCAGCCTCCAATGCCGGTGCTGGGGGATCCACAGGCGGTCGAGCGCCTCCAAGGCCAGGTTGGCGGTCGTGACGGCCCGTTGCTGGAGGGAGGTGTGGGCGACGTCGACGGCGAGCTGGGCTTCGGCCATGAGCCGGCCCGCCCGTCGAGCCTCGGCCCGGCCCACGTCAGTGAGGGGGACGTCATGCCAACCGGTGAAGCGGTTCTCGGCGTTCCAGGTGCTCTGGCCGTGACGGAGGAGCACCAGCAGAGGCATGCCGGTCAGGGTAGGCGTCGACGCCGGTCAGGGTAGGCGGCACGATCGGCGACGGCTCTGAGCAAAGTTGAGCAGGGCAGACTCAAGTTGGCTGTGCGATCTGCCATAAGGTCTGCTATCTTGGCCACTGAACCCGATCTCTCGCTTCAGGAGGACCACCACCATGCCCCGAGCCGTTGGCATCGATCTCGGAACCACCAACTCCGTCGTGAGCGTCCTGGAGGGGGGTGAGCCCACGGTCATACCCAACGCCGAAGGCGGGCGAACCACTCCGTCGGTGGTCGCCTTCGCCGTCAAGGGGGGCGAGGTGCTGGTTGGTGAGGTGGCCAAGCGCCAGGCCATCACCAACCCGGACCGCACCATCCGCTCGGTCAAACGCCAGATGGGCACGGGGTGGCGGACCAGCGACATCGACGGCAAGCGCTACACCGCCCAGGAGATCTCCGCCCGCATCCTCCAGAAGCTCAAGCGCGACGCCGAGGCCTACCTGGGCGACAGCGTCAACCAGGCGGTGGTGACGGTTCCCGCCTACTTCAACGACGCCGAGCGCACCGCCACCAAGGAGGCGGGCCAGATCGCCGGCCTCGAGGTGCTGCGCATCATCAACGAGCCCACCGCTGCTGCCCTGGCCTACGGCCTGGACAAGGAGGGCGCCGACCAGACCATCCTGGTGTTCGACCTCGGGGGCGGCACCTTCGACGTGTCGGTGCTGGAGATCGGCGACGGGGTCTTCGAGGTCAAGTCCACCCACGGCGACACCAACCTCGGCGGGGACGACTGGGACCAACGGGTCATCGACTGGCTCGTGGCCCAGTTCAAGTCCAAGGAGGGCGTCGACCTGGCCAAGGACAAGATGGCCGCCCAGCGCCTCAAGGAGGCGGCCGAGAAGGCCAAGATAGAGCTGTCGTCCACCCAGTCGACCCAAATCAACCTGCCTTTCATCACCGCCACCGCCGACGGACCCAAGCACCTCGACGAGAACCTGACCCGGGCCAAGTTCCAGGAGCTCACCGCCGACCTCCTCGAGCGCTGCCGGGGCCCGTTCAACCAGGCCATCTCCGATGCCGGCCTGGCCAAGGGCGACCTCGACCACGTCATCCTCGTCGGTGGGTCCACCCGCATGCCGGCGGTTGTCGACCTGGTGCAGAGCATCAGCGGCAAGGAGCCCCACAAGGGCGTCAACCCCGACGAGGTGGTGGCCATCGGCGCCGCCGTCCAGGCCGGCGTCCTCAAGGGCGAGGTCAAGGACGTCCTGCTCCTCGACGTCACCCCCCTGTCGCTCGGCATCGAGACCAAGGGCGGGGTCATGACCAAGCTCATCGAGCGCAACACCACCATTCCCACCCGTCGCACCGAGGTGTTCACCACCGCCGAGGACATGCAGCCCTCGGTCGAGATCCACGTGCTCCAAGGTGAGCGGGAGATGTCGATGTACAACAAGACGCTGGGCAAGTTCCAGCTCGTCGACCTTCCGCCCGCCCCCCGGGGCATCCCCCAGATCGAGGTCACCTTCGACATCGACGCCAACGGCATCGTGCACGTATCAGCGAAGGACCGGGCGACGAGCAAGGAGCAGTCGATGACCATCACCGGTCAGTCCTCGCTCGACAAGGACGTCATCAACCAGATGGTGCGCGACGCCGAGTCCCACGCCGAGGACGACCGAGCCCGTCGGGCTGAGGCCGAGGCTCGCAACAACGCCGACAGTCTGGTGTACCAGACCGAGAAGATCCTTCGGGAGCAAGGCGACAAGATCACCGGCGCCGAGAAGGATGCCGTCGAGGCTGGCCTCAAGGACCTCAAGGACGCGGTGGCTGGAGACGACATCGATCGCATACGCCAGAGCACCGAGGTGCTGATGGGGGCCAGCCAGACGTTCTCCCAGAAGCTCTACGAGCAGGCGACGGCCGAGTCCTACTCCGACATCAAGGCGCCCAACGACGACGACGTGGTCGACGCCGAGATCGTCGACGAGGGCAAGTCGGCATGAGCTCACGGGTCCCGTCCCCCGTCTTTCCCGCCGGGCTTCTTGTCTCCCCCGCCCGGACGGGTCCTGTCACCGAGCGGGACCCCTCCCACGGGCGCTGCGCTTCGCTCCGGCCCGTGGGACCCTCCCCTCGGCGCCACCCGTCCGGGCTCGCTCTGCTCGCCCGGCTTGCTTGGGTGCCACCCGTTTCGTTGCTGGAAGGCGGGGAGTCGGTCGTATGAGTCCTATTGGGCGGCCGCACAACCCGGCGGGGTTCGCGGGGGTTCCTGGGCAGGAGGCTCCGGTCGAGGAGGCCCTCGTCGAGGAGCCCACCGTCGAGGCGGCTGAGGCCCCGGACCCGGTGCAGGCCGGTGAGGCGGCGGAGGAGGCCGCTCCATCTGGGCAGGAGGAGGAGCCGTCGGTCGCTGATCTGGTCGAGGAGCTCGAGGCCGTCATCGTCCAGCGCGACGACTACCTCGAGCTTGCCCGGCTCAAGCAGGCGGAGTTCGAGAACTTCCGCAAACAGGTGGCCAAGCGCCAGATCGACCACGCCGAGCAGGCGGCGGCCGGCCTCGTGAGCCAGCTCCTTCCCGTCCTCGACGCCTTGGACAACGGCGTCGGCCACGGTGACGAGTCCCTGGTCCCGGTGCGCTCGCAGCTCCTGGGGGTGCTCGAGAAGGAGGGCTTGGTGCGCGTCGACCCCGCCGAGGAGCCCTTCGACCCGAACGCCCATGACGCGGTGGCACACGAACCCGGCGACGGCGGGGAGCCCACCGTGGCCGAGACGCTACGGGCCGGCTATCGCTGGAACGGCCGGCTTCTGCGACCGGCCATGGTCCGCGTCCGGGGGTAGTTGATGGCGCCGCAGCGGGAGTGGTTCGAGAAGGACTACTACGCGGTGTTGGGTGTGCCCGAGACCGCCAGTCAAAAGGAGATCACGCGGGCGTACCGGAAGCTGGCTCGTGACACCCATCCCGACCGCAACGCCGGAAAGGAAGAGCGCTTCAAGGACGT
Organism: Acidimicrobiales bacterium; assembly: GCA_051005375.1. Lineage (GTDB taxonomy): Bacteria > Actinomycetota > Acidimicrobiia > Acidimicrobiales > CADCSY01 > JADDRA01. The sequence goes on along the minus strand of JBPCJK010000135.1, from coordinate 3,961 downwards.
CTCCGCCGCCTATGACGTGGTGGGCGACGCCGCCAAGCGCAAGGAGTACGACGATGTCCGCAAGTTGGGTCCGGTGGGGGCCCAGTTCGGCGGCCCCGGTGCAGGAGGCGCCGGCGGCCCGTTCCCGGGGGGCAGCTTCCGGGTCGACGACCTGGGTGATCTGGGCGATCTGTTCGGAGGGCTCTTCGGACGGGGAGGAGGGGGCCGGGGCCGGCCCGGGCCCAGTCGAGGCGCCGGTCCCCAGCGCGGCCCTGACCTGGAGGCCGAGCTCCACCTGTCATTCGTCGACGCCGTCAAGGGCGTCACCACGGCGGTGAACCTCACCAGCGAGGCTCCGTGCGACACCTGCCGTGGCTCAGGGGCGAGGCCAGGGACCTCTCCGGTGGTATGCCCCCAGTGCGGGGGCCGTGGCGTCCTCGACGAGAACCAGGGGCTGTTCAGCTTCTCCGCGCCCTGCACCCGCTGCGGGGGTCGGGGCGTGGTGGTGGAGTCGCCCTGTCCCACCTGCGGGGGCACCGGCAGCCAACGTCGTGCCCGCCAGGTCAAGGTGCGCATTCCGCCGGGCGTCGAGGATGGCCAGCGGATCCGCCTGAAGGGCCGCGGTGGCCCGGGAGGCAACGGCGGACCGGCGGGAGATCTGTACGTGGTGGTGCGGACCACACCTCACCCCGTGTTCGGCCGCCGAGGCAGGAACCTCACCATCTCACTGCCCGTGACCTTCCCCGAGGCCGCCCTCGGCGCCGACATCTCGGTGCCGACGCTCGACGGCGACTCCGTCACCCTCCGCCTTCCCGAGGGCACCCGCTCCGGCCGGACCCTGCGGGTCAAGGGGCAGGGTGTGCCTTCGTCGGGTGCGGGCGCGCCCGGCGATCTGCTCGTCACCACCGAGGTGGCGGTGCCTGCCAAGCTGTCGGCGGCCGAGCGCAGAGCCGTCGAGGAGCTCGCCGCAGCCAGCACCGAGTCGCCTCGAGCTCACCTGGAGGTCTAAGCCTTGGCTGCTCGCGACCGCGATCGCGCCGTGTTCGTCATCTCGGTTGCTGCCGAGCTGGCCGGGGTGCACCCCCAGACGCTTCGGATCTACGAGCGAAAGGGTCTGCTCGACCCGGCGCGCACCGTCGGCAACAGCCGTCGCTACAGCGAGCACGATCTCGACCTACTTCGGCGGATCCAGCAGCTCACTGCCCAAGGCCTCAACCTGGCCGGCGTCAAGCGGGTCCTCCAGCTTGAAGCCGAAGTGGCCGAGTTGCAGGCCGAGGTCGAGGCGGCGAGACGGGAGGCGGTGACGGCGGTGGAGACCACGCACCGGAGGTACCGCCGAGAGCTGGTCCCCCTGTCCCAGGCGGTCGAGGTCTTCTCTCGCCGCGCTGACCGCCGCCCGCGCTAGCCCGCGCTCGGCCTGTCGCTCCTATCCCTCGTCAGCCGTGCGTCACTGTCCCAGCAGCTGACGCCGGTGAGAACCGAGCTGGGTATCGCTTATGGCCTTGTCCTGACTGGTGAAGTGACGTATACGACCGGGACGAGTTTCCGCCCGGCGCTAGGCGGAGTGGGGGAGCTTGGCCACCCCCGGCCAGCTCCTCAAGGAAGCGCCAGCAGCGTCTCCCGGGGGCGCCGGGCGGCTCCAGACCACCAGCCGGCGAAGCAGCTTGGTGGCCCAGGCCACCTCCCGGGCCGCAACGACAACGGCCGATGCAGTCCCCCTAGCGCTCTCTTCGGAGGCGGGCGCGCCTGCGGGGGCTTCGCGCGGCGGATACCCGCCTCATCCGACGAGAAGCCGGTAGGCGGTGAAGATCGAGCCGAAGGCGATGAGGAAGTAGCCGAAGGCTATGCGTTGGGCGCGGCCGGAGAGGCGGCTGGAGAGGCGGGCCCCGGCGAAGCTCCCCGGCAGCAGCCCGGCGGCGAAGGAGGCGGCGACGGCCCAGTCGATGTGTCCGAGCGCCCAGTGGGTGAGGAGTGTCGGGACCGAGAGGACGGCGATCACCAACAGGCTCGTCCCGACGGCTTGCCGCATCTTTAGACCGAACACCAGCAGGTAGAGGGGCATGAGTAGGAAGCCGCCGCCGTTGGCGAGCAGTCCGGTGAAGAGCCCGACGCCGGCGGCGGCTGCGACCAGCGCAGGCCGGTTCCGGCGGCGCTCGCTTCCAGCTTCGCGTGACGAGTCTTCGATGGGCAGGAGGACCCGCACGCCAACGACGACCAAGACGATCCCAGAGGCGACGAGCAGGGCGGTGCCGCCGACGACGCGAGAGAGCAGTGCTCCGGCGATGGTGGCCGGGACGGCCCCGAGCAGGGACCAGGCGGCTGCGCTCGGCCGGGCGTCGCCGCTCCGGAGGTAGGGGACGGACCCGAGCATGGCGGCCGGGACCGTCGCCGCGAGCGGGGAGCCCAAGGCGAGCAGCGGCGGTACCCCGAGGAGCGACAGCACTGGCGTGGCCACCGACGAGCCTCCGACACCGAAGGCTCCCATGAGTCCGCCGACGACTCCACCAGCCGCGGCGACCACCGGCCAGGGCATCATGAGGCGAAGCAACCTGCGGCCGGCACAGCGCCCATCCTGCCGTCCGCGCTGCCGACTGGAGGAACCTCGAGCAACGGACCCGTCACCGGCGATGTCCGCGCAGCCTCGCTCGACAACTGGCGTGGGAGGACACTGTCGGCTGATCAGCGGGCACTCAGGTTGTGGGCGGCACGCTGTTGCCATGAGGATCCTCGTCGTCGAAGACGAGCACCGGCTGGCAGGCGCTCTGAAGCGTGGCCTTCAGCAGGAGGGCTATGCCGTCGACATCGCCCCGGACGGCAAGGAGGGGCTGTGGCTGGCCACCGAGCAGGAGTACGACGTGATCGTCCCCGACATCATGCTGCCGGGGCTGAACGGCTTCCAGGTGTGCAAGAGCCTGGGAGGCGGGTCGGTGGACGCCGATCCTGGATGCTCACGGCAAGGACGGGGACCTGGACCATGCCGAGGCTCCCGACACGGGGGCAGATGAATTCCTGTCGAAGTCGTTCTCCCTCGTGGTCCTCCTTGCCCACATCCGGGCGCGCCGCCGGCAGAACCGGTCCCCCCGGCCGCGGCGGGGCGGTCGACCAGGGCGGCGAGGCGGTGCGGCCGCCAGCGTGGCGGCGAGTCACACAAGGAGAGCACCGCTGGCCCGTCAGCATCGCCGTCAAGGTGGCCATCGGGCTGCAGGTGACCCTCCCCGGCAGGGTGGCTGCCTATCCCCGGTGGCTGCTCCCGGGGATCGAGGTCACCTCCTGGCAGGGCTCGTCCTCGCCAACCCCACCCGCATCTCCCGCCGCTCCACACAGCTGCGAGCAGCCAGCATCGCTCTCATCTTCGTCATCACCGCCACCAACGCGTGGTCGGCCGGTCGCTTGGTCGACGAGCTCCTCCACGGCGGGGCCACCACCGACGCCACGTCACTCCTCCTGACCGCAGCCTCCGTCTGGTTGACCAACGTCGTGGCCTTCGCCCTCTGGTACTGGGAGATGGATCGCGGCGGCCCAGCGGCACGGGCGCACTTCGCCCAGCCCCACCTTGACTTGCTCTTCGCCCAGATGCAGAACCCGGAGCTGCCCCCGGCCGACTGGGAGCCCACCTTCGTCGGCTACCTCTACCTCTCGTTCACCCAACGCCACCGCCGTCAGCCCCACCGACGTCCTCCCCCTTGCCCGCTGGGCCAAGCTCACGATGCTCGTGCAGTCGGCGGTCTCGCTCCTCATCGTGGCTCTCGTCATCGCCCGCGCCGTGAACACCCTCAACTGGTGGGGTGCTGTCCCGGACGAGCGGGTCAGGCGAGCTTCATGAACATCTTTTGGACGTCGTCGATGTCGTAGCCTTCGGCGGCTGCTTGTTCGGGGTGGGTGAGGCAGTAGGTGAGGCCGGAGGCGACGAGCTTGAAGCCGGCTTGGTCGAGGGCTTTGCTGGCGGCGGAGATCTGGGTGACGACGTCTCGGCACTCGCGGC
>JBPCJK010000134.1:0-25178 GCA_051005375.1 Acidimicrobiales bacterium | reverse complement strand
GTAGGCCTTGGCCACCCGGGAGCCGGGGAGGAGGCTGGCCGGGTACACGCCCAGGCGCATGGTCCCCCCGAGGTCGACCACGGCCCGCTGGGTGTCCATGAGGTCGATGACCTTGTGGGGCGAGCTGGGGTCGAACTCCCCGGAGTTGGCCCCGGTGAGGCCGAGGACGTTGCGGGCGAACTCGATGGTCATGACCTGCATGCCCAGGCACAACCCCAGGCACGGCAGGGCGTTCTCTCGGGCGTAGGCGGCGGCGGCCACCTTCCCCTCGAACCCCCGCTCACCGAAGCCGCCGGGGATGACGATGGCGTCGAGGTGGCGCAGGCGCCCGTCAGCCAGCAGGCCCTCGACGTCCTCGGCCTGGATCCACTCGATGTCGACCCTGGCGCCGTGGTGGTAACCAGCGTGGTGAAGGGCCTCGGCCACCGACAGGTAGGCGTCCGGCAGGCTCACGTACTTGCCGATGACCCCGATGCGCACCGGCACTTCGGCGACCTCCACCCGGGCGACCAGCGCTTCCCACGCCGACAGGTCGGCCTCGCCACCGAGGCCCAGGATCCGGCACACCTCCTCGTCGAGGCCCTCGTCGTGGAGCACCAGGGGGATCTCGTAGAGGTGCTTGGCGTCCACGGCGTTGACCACCCCTTGGAGGGGAACGTCGCACAGGTTGGAGATCTTGAGCTTGAGCGACTCGGGGATGGGACCGTCGCTGCGGCACACAATGGCGTCGGGCTGGATCCCCCGGCTGCGCAACTCGGTGACCGAGTGCTGGGTGGGCTTGGTCTTCTGCTCGCCCGTCGGCCCGAGGAACGGGACCAGGGTGACGTGCACGTAGCAGACGTTGTCCCGCCCGACGTCCTTGCGGAACTGGCGGATGGCCTCCAGGAAGGGAAGGATCTCGATGTCGCCCACGGTGCCGCCCACCTCGGTGATGACGACGTCGACGTCGTCGGTGGCCAACCGGGTGATCCGGCGCTTGATCTCGTCGGTGATGTGGGGGATGACCTGCACCGTGCGGCCGAGGTAGACGCCCCGGCGCTCGGCCGCCAGCACCGTCTGGTAGATGGAGCCGGTGGTGGCGTTGGAGTCCTGGGACAGGTTCTCGTCGATGAACCGCTCGTAGTGGCCGAGGTCGAGGTCGGTCTCGCCACCGTCCTCGGTGACAAAGACCTCGCCGTGCTCGAAGGGGTTCATGGTGCCGGGGTCGACGTTGATGTAAGGATCGAGCTTCTGCATGGTGACCCGCAGGCCCCGGCACTTGAGCAGCCGGCCAAGCGACGATGCCGTGAGGCCCTTGCCGAGGGAGCTGGTCACCCCGCCGGTGACGAAGATGTGCTTGGCCACGCTGCCTCCCGAGTCAGAGCCGATCTGGCTCGGGACCCGAGGGTAACACCCGCCGCCCAACCCGCCGGTGATCAGCCTGCCCGGGCGGGTGCATTCGGCCGGCTTGGTCGAAGACCCAAACTGAGGCACCCAGCATGAGCCGCTCGCCCAGGTCGGCAGGCAGCAGCGACAGATCGACGCCGACGACCACGGTGACACAGGCCGCCAGCTCTGCAGCCAGGCCGGTGGCCAGGGTCAGGGCGGCGATACCACCAGTCCACCTCCATGGCGAGAACGTCAGACAGATCGGCGGTGGTCTAGAAAATACAGATCGAGCCGAGGTGACCTTGCACCAACGGCTGCGGCTGAGACGTCCTGTGGACAGCTGCTGAGGGCCAACGCGTGAGGGCCTCGTCGCGTAGAGCCAGCAATGGGGAATCAGGTCAGCCGGATGCGGACCTCGGAGAGTATGCGAGCCAAACCAGTGGTGGTGTCGATCCAGATGCGATGACTGGACAGATCGCCCGGAAGGGCATGGGCGAGGCGGTTTCGGTACGCCGCCAGTCCCGCCCAGGGCTCGACGCCTACGTCGACACCGGCCGTCCGCCGGTACTCCTCGGAGGTGAGGCGTGCCGGCTGTGATCCATAACCGCTCGACGGCCAAGCGGAGGACAAGATCGCCGTCCCAACTCTCCTTGTCGGCTGGCATGAGTCGCTCGATGTCCTCGAGGGCTGCGATGAGGTTGGCGAGAGCTTCGTCGTCTGTCACAGCTCCTGAGCGGTCGCTGCGCCAGGCACATCGTCGGTGATCACATGCACGTATGCACCGACTACCCGACTGGCCTCGGCCGAAAGCAGGGTGGCGGCGTGGTACCCCGGCTCATCACTGTGTACCACCACTGTGCCATCGTCCCGCAGGCGGGGCCTGGCAAGACCGAGCTCCAGGGCCGCCTGACGGATGGAGTCGGCCCGGGCAAGCACCTCTTCTGGCGCGGCCTTGCGATCTGCAGCCAGCGCATTCGGCACATGGACGATGGTACTGGCCATTGAGTCGTATGTGGACAGGCGTCCCGACACACAGGGCTTGACCTGGCGAGTTCGGCGCGGTCGTCGGGCAGCACGGTCCTGACAGGCACCACCACGGCTGGAGAACCCGCCACGCGGTAGTCAGCCCGATTCGAGTGGATGGTGCCTTCGGCCGGCTTGGTCGAAGGCCCGTAGGACGGGCACGGACTCGATGACCCGGCTGAAGGACACCACCTCGCTGGCCAAGTTGAGGGCGACGACGGCCGCCAGGACCACCACGCGGGTGCCGGGGGCGGTGGTGAGGACCACGCCCAGGCCGAGCACCCCACCGAGGGCGTTGGCCCCGGTGTCGCCCAGCATGAGCCGTTCGCCCAGGTCGCCCGGCAGCAGGGCCAGGCCGGCGCCGACGACCACGGCGACCCCGGCCAGCGCCGGGTCCAGGCCGGTGGCCAGGGCGAGGATGGCGAAGGCGACCAGGCCGGCCTTGATGGTCCGCCCCGGCGCCCGGTCGAGGAGGTTGCCCAGGTTGGCGGCCAGGGCCACCAGGAGGCCGTCGGCCAGGAGACGTTCGGGGCCGCCGCCCGACACCGGGGCGCACACCGCCAGGGCCAAGGCCCCGCCGCCGACGAGCTTGAGCCCCCCGGTGGTGAGCCGGCCCCGGGCCAGCGCCGCCAGGTGGCCCCGGAAGCCCCGCCCGTCCTCCCCCCGCCCGGCCAGGTCGTCCACCAGGCCGAGAAGGGCGAAGCCGATCACGATGGCCAAGGTGGCGCCACGGGCAACGGGAGCCCCCGCCCGCCACCCGCCAGCCGACTCCCCCAGCGCCACCCCGGCCGCCACCACCAGTGCCGTCAGCGCCAGCACCAGCCCGGCGGCGGTGGGGAGGAGGTCGCCTCGGTGGTTCTGGCGAGCGAAGACCCCGGCGCCCAGCTGCGCCCGTAGCGCCCACCAGGCCAGCGCCCCCACCGCCAGGCCGGCGGCGAGGCCGACAAGCAGGGCTCCCCCGCTCAACACCTGGGGGGGCAGGGGTCGTCGTTGATGGCCAGGGTGAGGATGGTCAGGTACGGCAGCAGGACGGCGAACATGATGCCGGGGATGGCCACCCCGGAGTCGTTGAGCAGGGCGCCCAGGACCGCCACCACCAGGGCGCCGACCAAGCAGGCGCGAGAGCCGGGCATCCGTTCCTCCAACCGCTCGAGGAACCCGGCCCGCCGCCAGACCAGGAAGACCAGGAAGGCCAGGACCACGGGGATGAACAGCGTCCACACCGACGACGTGAGGATGAGCAGGTTGGCGCTCATCTTGCGCTCGATGATGGGCACCACACCGGAGGCGCCCTCGTCGGCGGCTACGGCCAGGAAGCGGCCCAGGTGGGTGCGGGCCTCGGCTGGACGGGCCAGGTCGGCGGCGCCGAAGACGGCGATCACCCCCACCGTCACCAGCGCCACCAGTCCGAGACGCCGCACCGTGAGGGTGACACCCCTGAGCAACAGCACCGTGACCAGGAAGGCCGGCACCACCGACAGCACCCCCCCCACGTCGGCCCCGTACCGGGGCAGGCCGAGGGCGGCCACGGTGAGGGCGAAGAGGGTGGCCACGGCAGCCAGGCTGCGTCGACGACCGGCCGGAGATGGTCGAACACGCGGCTGGGTCGCCCCCCAGGCACCGGCGGCGACGACGATGGCCGACATGGCCACCAGCCCTGATGCCAGGTTGCCGTAGCCGGAGAACCGCCCGGCGACGATGGGCGAGTAGCCGAACACAGTGTTCAACTGCAGCTTGGCGCCGGTGACGATGTCGACGACCAGCACGGCCAGGAGCAGTCCGGCCAACACCAGGGGCGCCGCCAGGGTTCCGGCCCGGGCCAGGCGGGGACCACCCCGACGTTGGGCCCAGATGGCGACCCCGACCGCGGCCATGGCCAGGGCCGCCGAGGCGGCGAAGAAGGCGACCAGGTAGCCCGCCAACCCGAGGTGGCGGTAGGACACCAGTCCGGAGAGGAAGGCCACCGTGGGCCCGGCCGTGCCCATCAGTGCCAGCACCATGACGGGAAGCCGGAGCCGGGCCCGCCGGCGGGCACTGGTCAGGATCAGGGCGGCCAGGGCATAGGTCAGGACCTGGGTCACGATGAAGGCCACCGTCACCGGGCCCGCCACCTGGTTGCGGAACACCGCCACCCGGCTGTCCTCGGCCAGTCGCCGGCTCAGCGTCGAGAAGCCGGCCGGGCCGGAACCGGCTCCACCGCCCGAGGTGATGGGGGCACCGTTGACGGCGCTCGGCAGGGGAACGCCGAACGCCCGCAGCACGGTGGGGGCGAGGTCGGGCAGGGTCACGAAGCCGTCTCTTCTGGTGGTGCCACTGCGGGCCAGACCGGGCCGGAACCCCGGCCCGGCGATGGCGCCGACGGTGAGCTCGGTAGGTCCGCCCCGGGGCTCGTCGGGGCTGACGACCACCACCAGGTCGCGGCGGAGGTCGACCAGGGGGAGGACCTTGGCCAGCAGCCGGTCGGCCCCGTCAAGGGCTGCGGCCCGTTCAGCGCTGACCTTGTCCGGCCCGACCCCGGCCTCCCGGCCGGACCGCTCGGCAGCCCAGCGGTCGACGCGCTCGAGGTCGCTGGCCTCGAGCAGGACGACGTCGGACTGGTCCCAGGCGGCGTTGAAGGCGGCGACAGTGGCGTCGACATCGGTGCGCACCCCGAACGGCGCCGACGGATCCTTCATCGACAACTGGGCTCCGACGGCGCCGGCAGGGACCCGACCCTCACGGTCCACCACGGCGAGGGCCGCCTCCCGGTGGAGCCCGGCATCGCCGTCTTGGGAAGGCTGCCCGTCGAGCGAGCCGTCGGCGTTGCCGACCACGGCCACGGTGCGCCCGGCCTTGGCCAACGCCGCCCCCAGGGAGCCGACTTCGGCCCCGTAGAGCAACCTGCGGTTGCGGGCGTCGATCTCGGCCGTGCCCAGGTGGACCACCGACGCCCCCGCCACGTCACAGGCGCAGTCCCGTTCGAAGACGGTGCCCGCCGGCCCCTCGCCGGTGCCGGCATCGACGGGAAAGGCCAACCCGGCGACCTCCTCTTCGACGGTGGCCCGGTTGCCGGCCCCGATGGTGGCGTACCCCTCCCCGGCCGAGGTCTCGGCGCCCAGGGTGCGCACGCTCATGGATGCCACCGCGCTGCGGGCCAAGAGACCGACGAGCGCCGGCGGTTGGGCGGCAGCCACGTCAGCCCACCGCAGCCGGGGCAGGCTGAGGATCAGCACCCGGTCGACGGCTTGGGGGATGCCCTGGCCGGTGACGACCAGCGCAGCGCCAGGGGACGCCGACGAAGCCGACGCCGACGAACCCGACGCCGACGAACCCGACGCCGTGAGCAGGGCCACGCCGACGACCACAGCCAGCAACGAGCCGCCCAGCCGGTGACTCCACCCCCGCCGGCAGGCAGGGTTCATCGCCGCCACCCCTGCCTGGGCCCCACCGCCATGGCCTCGTGGTAGACGGCCTCGATCCTCGCCACCAGCGAGATCAGGTCGTACCTGGCCCCCACAGCGGTGCGGCCGGCCTCCCCCAGCGCCTGGGCTTTCGAGGGGTCGCTCAGGACCGCCTCGAGGGTGTCAGCCAGGGCGCTGGCGTCGCCGACGGGGGTCAGCCGCCCACTCACGCCGTCGACCACCACGTCGGGCACCGCCCCCACCGGGGTGCTGACCAGCGGGCGCCCGAGTTGCATCGCCTCCCAGGCCACCAACGGTCCTGATTCCCATCGCGAGCAGACGACCACGACGTCGGCCGCGGCCAGGGCGTCGGCGCTCGAGGACCAGGCGCCGGCCAGGGTCACCACCTCGGACAACCCGAGCCGGCCGATGTGTCGACGGAGGTCGACCTCCAGGGGGCCCTCGCCCACGATGGCGCCGCGGGCCCCACCCACCCGGCGATGCAGCCGGCCCATGGCCTCGACCAGGGTGGCGAGGTCCTTCTGGGGGTGGAGGCGGGCGACGGCGACCACCAGGAGCTGGTCGGGACCCGATCCCAACTCGGCTCGGACCTGGTCGCGGGGTCGCCCTGGTCGAGGTGGGGGCCACACCGGTGGGATCGTCCGCACCCGGCCGGCGCCCGGCAGCCCGGTGAAGCGCCTGGCCACCTGGCGGGAGGCAGCCACCGTGCGCTCCACTCGAGACGGCAACCGGCCCTCGAGGAGGCGCAACACCGGCGTGGCAGCCCCCGAGGCCTCGGCCAGGACCAGGTTGTGCACCGTGGCCACCAGCGGCGGTCGCCGGACCAGGGATCCCGCCAGCCAGCCCGCCTTGAGGCCGTGGGCGTGGACCACGTCGAAGCCGTCGACGATGCCGGTCAGGGCCCCTCGGGCATTCAGCACGCCCCGGAGGTGAGGGGACGGGAACCGGGCGGGCACCTCGACGACGTGGTCGAGGGCCACCGCCAGCCCGTCGAACACCCCGGCCGGCCCGGCCGTCTCCACCGACCAACCCCCCTGCCGGAGCCTCTCGGTCAGGTGGGCGACATGGCGGCGGATGCCCCCGGTGGAGGGGCCGAGGAGCTGCAGCACCCGACCCCGCTCTACGCGGCGGCTCACAGCCGAACCAGAGGTTCGACGGTGAGTTGAAGGTGCTCCTGCCAACCGCGCCACGGTCGACCTGCTCCCGTTCTGGCTCCAGGAACGCGGGCAAAATGTCTCGCTCCAGGGTCCAGAAGCGTCGGGCCACCATCCCGGCACCGCTCAGCCATCGGCACCCCGAAGCAGGGCCACCACCGCGCCGGGACGGGTGCCGGCCAGTGCCACCTGGGCACCGAGGTAGACGGCCACGCCGACGGTGCCGGCGACGACCACGGCGGCCAGCGAGGCCAGCCGGCCGGCGGTGGGGATCGGCTGTTGCACCAGCCACATCGCCGCTCCTGCGGCGGCGGCGGCGGCGGCACCGGCGACGAGCGGTCGAGCCAGCGCCGGACGAAACTGCGGCGGCATCCGCTGGCGGACCCGGGCGCCGAGCACCACCGCGCCGGCCAGGTAGGCCCCGGAGTGGGCGGCGGCCAGGGCCGCCACCCGTCCCGGCCCGTCAACCACGCCGGACAGGGCGGCCATGGCCACCGCCGCCACCCCCACCACCCCCAGGTGCACCAGCCCCGGGGTGCGGGTGTCACCCCGGGCGTAGAGCGCCCGGGCCAGGAAGATGAAGGCGCCGTAGCCCACCAGGCCGGGGGCGAAGGCGAGTACGGCACTGGCCACCGCCGCGGTGCCCGAGCGACCGGCGCCGAACAGCAGGAGCCGGGCCAGGGGGCCTGACAGGGCGGCCAGGGCGGCGGCCGCCGGCAGCACCAGGTAGGCGATGGCCCGGACTCCCGATGCCACCGTGCGGGCGTAGGCGACGTCGTCGCCGACGGCGGCGTTGCGGGCCAGGGTGGGGAACAAGGCGGTCAGCACCGGCAGGGCGAACAGGGCGTGGGGCACCAGGAACAGGGTGTAGGCCACCTGGTAGGCCACCACCCCGCCTTCCACGGCGTTGGCCAGCACCAGGACCACCCCCAACAGGATCTGGGTGGCCACCAGGAAGAGCGCCGCCCACCCGCTCTGACGCACGACGCGCCGCACCGACGGGTGGCCGAGGTCGAAGCGGGGACGGAGGGAGAAGCCCCGGCGCACCACCGCCATCAAGGGTAGGGCGGACAGGGCCAGCACCCCGAGAGTCGTACCCGCCCCGAGCACGACCGTCTGGGCGGCGGTGAGGTCGAGGTCGGGTGGGGCGCCGTGGCGGAGCTGCCAGAAAAGCCAGCACGAGGCCACCACCACCAAGTTGTTGGCGATGGGGGCGGCGACGGGCAGGGCGAAGCGGCCGTCGGCGTTGAGCAGGGCGGTGGCCACCATCCCGGCGGCGTAGAGCACGACCTGGGGCAGGAAGAACCACAGCAGGACGGTGCCCAGGTGGACCTGGGCGTCGCGGACCTCCGGCGAGGCCACCCCGGCCACCAGCACCCGCATGACCCAAGGGGCGGCCAGCATCCCCACCGCCGCCACCACGGCCAGGACGGCCAGGGCCAGTCCGAGAAGGGAGCCGGCCACGTACCCGGCCTCGTCTCGGTCACCCCGGTCGAGCAACTGCACCAGAGTGGGGATCATCACCGCTTGCAGGGCGCCGGCGGCGAAAAGCTCGAAGACCAGGTTGGGGACGCTGTTGGCCGACTGGAAGGTGTTGCCCAGGAAGGTGGTGCCGAGCACCGCCGCCACCACCAGCACCCGGACCAGCCCGGTGAGCCGTGAGGCCAGGGTGAGGGCGGTCATCGCCGCCGTGGAGCGGGCCAGGTCGGGCCCAGGGCGACCTGGCCCCTTCCCGCCGAGAACCGCCCGGTGGGCCTCGGCGTCGGCCTCCTCGGGCGTCACCCGGCGGGAGCAGGGATCAAGCGTGCACCCCGACCGTAGTGGCCGACGCGGCCTTCGCCCAGATCCTGTAGGGCCAGGACCGCCGCCAGACGACCGGCGAAGTCGTCGATGTCGTTGACCGTCGACAGCTGGAGGGAACGGACGTCGTCGGCTTGCAATGCCTCGGTGAACTCTCCCCGCTTTCCGTCGCCGGCGGCGAAGGCCTCTGCGGCCAGGACCGCTACCCGGGCCTCGTTTCCCTCACCGACCAGGGCCCGGGCCACCGGCAGTGCCAACAGGGCGTCTGCGACGACGGCGTTAGGGCCTGCCACCAGCACCATGCGGGTGCCGGGAGCGGCCAGGCCGGCGGTGCCCTCGGGCGCGCCGTCAGGGGCGTCGTAGTCCACGAAACCGGCCTCCCGGAGCTCGGCGATGGTGGCGCTGCCCAAGGTCGGTTGCGCCGGCGGGCCGGCGGCCTGGCCCACGGGTACCGACCGGGGCTCCGCCGAGGCGCCGGCAGCCAGGGCGTCCGTCAGCCGGCCGATGGCCGCGGTCCGCAGCACGCTCGCCGGCAGCTGATCGCTCTGGCCCAGCACGCGGGCCAGGTCGCGCCTGTCCTCTGCCTTGTCCAGGACGAAGCGGGAGGTGAACCACAACGTCCCCTGGTAGTCGGCCTCGGCGGTGCCGAGCAGGTTGACCAGGTCGTCCAGGCCTTCGGATTCCACCCCCCGCACGGCCAGGACCAGCACGGGGACCTCGGCCAGGGTGCCGGCGAGCAAGCGCTCGCTGCCCTCGTCGGCCAGCTGCTTGGACCGCCCCTGCAGATCCGAAAGGTTGGTGCGCAGGTCGCCGTTTTCGACCACGACCTGGTCGACTCGCTCGTTGATGCTCCCCTGCTGCTCCTTCAAGGTGTCAACCACGGTCTGGTCGATGACGGCCGAGCCCATGACCACGCCTATGCCGAGGGCGAGGAAGACGGCGACGATGGAGATGATGTGGTAGCGGAAGTTGACCATCAGCCCAGCCGGAGGGCGTTCCAGAGGTTATCGAGGAACAGTCGGGCGGGCTGGCTGACGGCGGTGACGACTATGAGGGCGAACAGGGCGGCCACCACCAACAACAGGAGGTCGGTCTTATGCACCTTGGACTGGTAGAGGCGGCTCACGCCCTTGGCGTCCACCAGCTTGGGGCCGATCTTCATGCGGACCAGGAAGGTCGAGGCCATCCCCGCTCGTCCCTTGTCGAGGAAGTCGTTCATGGAGCTGTGGGTGCCCACGGCGGCGATGAGCTCGGCGCCACTCTCGTAGGCCAGCAACAAGGCGATGTCCTCACTGGTGCCCGGCGCTTCAAAGCGCGTGTAGGCCAGGCCCAGCGCCTCCAGGCGGGCGGCGCCGGGAGCAGACCCGTCCGGGCCGGGAAAGGCATGGACCACCAAGGCCGCTCCGCTGCGCAAGGCCCGCTCGGAGACCGAGTCCATGTCGCCGACCACCAGGTCGGGCATGCGCCCCATCTCCAGGAGGGCATCTGCGCCGCCGTCGACCGCCATCAGCACGGGGCGGACCTCGTCGACGTAGCGCCGCAGCGCGGCCAGGTCTTCCCGGTAGTCGTGGCCCCGGACCACGACGAGCACGTGCCTGCCGGCCAGCGCCACCCCGGTATCGGGCGCCTTGAGCGGTCCCAGCAACAGCCGGTGTTCGCTGCGCAGGTACTCCAGGGTGTTGGTGGCGAAGCGCTCGAGCTCGTCGCCCACGACGGCTCGGGACTCCTCGATCAAGCGCTCCAGGTTGTCGTTGTCCTGGCGAACCCCCTGGGCCGACCACGCCCCGCAGGTCACCCGGTCGAGGTCGATGCGGACTTCGTCCCCATCCTTGAGCACCTCCAGCACATCACCGCCTACGCCGTCCACCAGGGGGATGCCGGCGGCGACGATGAGCAGGGGGCCGAGGTTGGGATAGCGGCCCGAGACCGATGGCGCGGCGTTGATCACCGCGGCGGGACCGGCCAGGACCAGGCCCTCGGCCGCCACCCGGTCGAGGTCGAGGTGGTCGATGACGGCGACGTCGCCCTGGCGCAGATGGGGGATGAGGTCCTTGGTGCGCCGGCCCACCCGGGCCGGCCCGCTGACCAGGCGGTGGTCTACGCCGTTGGTCATCGTCGGTCCGACCCTGGGGCGGCGGCTCCTGACGGGGCCGACCGCTGCCTGGCCGCCACCGACAGCAGCTCCTCGGCATGGCCCCGGGCGGCATCGCTCTCGGGCTGACCGGACAGCATCCGAGACACCTCGATGACCCGGTCGTCGACGTCGAGCACCCGGGCGGAGGCCACCACCCGCCCTCCCTCTTCGACCTTGGCCACCGCCACCTGGGCGCCAGCGAAGGCGGCCACCTGGGGGAGGTGGGTCACCACCAGCACCTGGTTTCCCTCCCCCAGAACCGACAGCGCCCGACCCACGGCCAGCGCCGCCTCACCGCCGATGCCGGCGTCCACCTCGTCGAACACCAGGGTTTTGCCTCCCAGGCTCGTGCCTCCCGGACGGAGGGATGGTGCAACAGGAGCGGAGTCACCTATGGCCAGGCGCAGGGCCAGCATGGTCCGCGACAGCTCCCCGCCCGAGGCCACCTTGGCCAAGGGAAGAGGGAGTTCGCCGGGGTTGGCGGCCAGCAGGAAGCGGACATCATCACCGGGGTCGTCGCCGATCACGGCGACCTCGACACGGGCCCGGGGCAGGGCCAGCTGGTGGAGGTGGCCCTCGACGGCGGCCGCCAAGCTGGGCGCGCCCTGGCGACGGGCCTGGCCCACCGTGGCGGCGGCGGTGGCGGCGTCGGCCCGGGCCAGGGCTTGGGATGCCTCCAGCTCGGCTGCGCTGCGGTCGTACCCTCGAAGCTCGTCGAGGCGAGCTCGGACCTGGGCTTCGGCCACCAACAGATCGGCCAGGGTGGCGGCCTGGTAGCGGCGCCGCAGCCGGTACAGGAGCGCCCGGCGGGCCCGGAGCTGCTCCAGGCGGATGGGATCCTCCTCGATCGACTCCCCGGTGCGGCGCAGGTCGCTGGCCACCTCGGCAACCTCGGCGGCCAGCGACCGCAGGCGGGCCTCGGTGTCGGCAAACGGGCCCCGGCCGGCGACCTTGGCGAGGGCCAGACCCACGGCGTCGACGGCGCTCCCGTCGTCGGCCAGAGCGGCATAGGCCTCGACGGCGACCTGGCGGTGAGCGGTGGCATCGGCCAGGACGTCCTCCTCCGCCTCCAGGGCGGTCTCCTCGTCAGGATCAGCCAGACCCGCTCGGTCGAGCTCGGCGACCTCGAAGGTCAACAAGTCGAGCTGGCGGGCTCGTTCAGTGGCATCGCCGCCCACGGCGGCCAGCGCCGACTCTGCGTCGGCCAGGCGCCGCCGAGCGGCAGTCAGCGGGGCCAGGTCGATACCGCAGAAGCGATCAAGGGCACCACGCTGGGTGGACGGCGCCAGAAGGGACTGGTGGCTGTGCTGGCCATGCAGGTCGACCAGGTCGGGCGCCACCTGGGCCAGCGCCGACACCGGAGCCAGCCGCCCGTCGACGTAGGCCCGGGAGCGACCCTCGGCCGGCACGGTGCGGGCCAGCACCACCTCCCCGCCGTCTCCCCGGACGAAGCGCCCCTCGATGTGGGCCTCGGCGGAGCCAGGACGGACCATGGCGGCGTCGGCCCGCCCCCCCACCAGGAGCTCGATGGCCGTCACCACCAGGGTCTTGCCCGCCCCTGTCTCCCCGGTGAGGGCGGTCATGCCCGGTCCCAGGACCAGTGACAACTCGGGGATGACCCCGAGGTTGGTGACGACCAGCTCCAACAGCACGCGGCCCTACCCGCGCGCTTCGTCACTGGGAGCCGACATGTCAAGAAGGTTACGCCCTGGGTCAGGGGAGCCCGAGGACGCCCCTCCTACGTAGATGACCCGCGCTAGAAGTGAGTCATCTACCCGCTGGCTGCGGGACTATGAGCTACCTGGGGCGACGTCGTCCAGCCCGAACTTGGCCTTGAGGATGTGCAGGAAGCCGCGCCGCCCGAAGGTCACCACCCGGGCGGGGTGCTCGGCGGCGGTGCACACGATGGCATCACCGACCTCCAACAGGCCGAGGCTGCGGCCGTCGACCGACAGGGCCGCCCGGCGGTCAGGCGCCACCTCGAGGCGGACGCATGCTGTGGGCGGCAGCACCAGCGAGCGGTCGAACACCATGTGGGGCGCCACCGGCGTGAGCAGCAGGGCCTGGTGCGAGGGGGCCAGGATGGGGCCGCCCGCCGACCAGGCATATGCGGTGGAGCCGGTCGGGGTGGCCACGATGATCCCGTCGGCCGGGTAGGTGGTGAGCTTCTCGCCATCGACCTCCACACTGATGCGCACGATCTGCCCGGTTGGTGTCTTGCCCAGGACGGCTTCGTTCAAGGCTGGATAGGAACGGTGGAAGGGACCGGCACCCGAGGGTGCGTCGACCTCCACGGTCAGGCGCATCCGCTCCTGGATCTCGAACTCACCAGCCATGAACTGCTCCAGCGAGCCCAGCAGCTGGTGGGGCTCGACCTCGGCTAGGTAGCCGAGGTGGCCGAGGTTGACCCCGAGGACCGGGACCCGTTCCCCGGCGACCAGGTCGACAGCGCGCAACATTGTCCCGTCGCCACCGAGGCTCACAGCCAGGTCGAGCCCGGTGGTCAGCGATGCCGGGTCGCAGGCGTGCTCCAGGAGACCGGCGTGACGGGCGTCGGCTTCGAGCAGGCGAACCTGGTGGCCCCCGTCGAGCAACGCCGACGCCGCCCGGCGGGACAGCTCCACGGCCTCACCCCGTCGGTGGTGTAGAAAGAAGGCGACCGAGGCCACCGTCAGGCCCCGTGCCGGGCAACGGCAGCAGCGACCACGGCGTCGAGGTTGACGGTCGCCGACTCGCTGGCCGCCGGCCCCCCCGCCTGATCCCCGGTCTGACCCCCCTCGACGAGATGGACCAGGAACTCGACGTTGCCCCGGGCGCCGGTCAGGGGAGAGACCATGGCGCCCATCATGGCCGCGCCGTTGTCGGCCACGGCGCCGGCCATCTCCCCCAGCACCCGGCGCCACACCGCTGGCTCTCGCACCACCCCCCGGCCCCGGCTCGCTTCTCGCCGGCCGGCCTCGAACTGAGGCTTGACCAGCGCCACCAGGGGGGCGCCGGGAGCGACCAACCCGAGCAGGCCGGGGAGCACCGTTCGCAGAGAGATGAACGACAGGTCGGCGACGGCGACGTCGACCGGATCGCCGATGTCGTCCACGCCGACCGAGCGGACGTCACAGCGTTCCCGGACCTCCACCCGGGCGTCGGATCGGAGGCGCTCGTGTAGTTGGCCGTAGCCCACATCCACGGCCACCACCCGACGGGCCCCCCGCTGGAGCAGGCAGTCGGTGAACCCGCCGGTCGACGCGCCGGCGTCGAGAGCCCGACTGCCGGTGACGTCGATGGCGAAGCGGTCCAGGGCCGCATCGAGCTTCTCCCCACCCCTGCCCACGAACCGGGACGCGGGACCGATCACCTCGACAGCCTGGCCCGGGTCGACCATGCTGGCCGCCTTGTGGGCGGGAGCGCCGGCCACAACCACCCGCCCGGCCTCGATCTCGATCAGGGCTCGAGAGCGGTTGGCGACCAGTCCCCGACGCACGAGCTCGAGGTCCAGCCGGCGACGCACGGGGGCAAGCTATCGCCGGTGCTCACACCCAACAGGAACTGCCGATGCGATCGTTGCGTTCGCCGGTGCTGCGATGGCCTGACGCCGCCACCGTCGACGCCACGACAGAGCCCTTCGAGCGGCGAGGCCTTCGAGACGACGTCGTTGCCGGTGCCGGTCGATGTCGTGGTCTACACCGTCACCGAATGGCGGCGGCTACGCCAACAGCCAGGATTTGGCCAGAACGTCGCCAGTGAGGTCGCCTGGGTCTACCAGCGGCGCTGATCGCCCTGAGGAGCCGGAAACCGTGATGCCTGTCTGTGCTCCCTCTCATGGGTAGGTTGCGTCGGTGATCCCCCTCCGGGACGAGAATCCCACCCGCCGGGTTCCAGTCGTCACCATCGTGCTCATCCTGGTCAACATCGGGGTCTACTTCCTGGTCCAGCCGGAGGGTCATCAGCTCTTCACCCGTGCCCCCGCCAACGAGGCGGCGTTGGACTCGACCCGGTTCAGCTTCGAGTACGCCGCCATCCCCTGCGAGTTGACCACCGGTGAACCCCTGTCACCCCGGGAGTTTCCCCGGTCAAGCGAGGGCGAGGACGGAAGTTGCCGCCGGGGCGGCCAGGACCGCCCGATCTTCCCCGACAAGCAGGTGTGGATGGCCGTGCTGTTCTCGATGTTCCTCCACGGCAGCCTCCTGCACCTGGGCGGCAACATGCTGTTCCTGTGGGTGTTCGGGAACAACATCGAGGACCACCTGGGCCGAGCCCGCTACCTGGTCTTCTACCTGGTCTCGGGCACTGTGGCGACCGCAGCCCACATCCTGGTGCAGCCCGGGAGCACCATCCCGGTGATCGGAGCCTCCGGAGCAGTGGCCGGCGTGATGGGCGCCTACCTGGTGTGGTTCCCGACGGCTCCGGTCCTCACCGCTTTCTTCTTCTTCATCGTGCTCTTTCGAGAGATCCAGGCCAAGTGGTTGCTGGGGTTCTGGCTGGTCTCCCAGTTCTTCCTCAACCCCAACTCGGGCGTGGCCTGGGTCGCCCACGTCGGCGGCTTCGCCTTCGGCGCCGCCGTGGGTCTGGTCGTGCGCGCCAGCCGGGGGGCACGAGCGCTGGCGTGGCGCGACCCCTACCTGGAACCGACCACCGACCCCTGGGCGGGCGAGCCGCCTAAGCGTTACTGAGGAGCCTGAGGGCCCAGCTCGGCGTCGACCAGGGAGGCGAGGTCGTCGGCGACGAGATCGGGCTCGGGCTCGCTCGGGGGGTCGTCCGGTGATGTCACCCCGCTCATGACCAGGGCGAACCGGGCGCCGAGGCCGGCGGCCAGCTTGCCGTCGGTCGAGGCTCGGTCACCGACCACGATGTGGTTGCCCTCACCCACCTCGGCCTGCACCAGGGCGATTATCGCCTCGAACGGCTTGCCCGCCACCTCGGGCTCCACGCCGGCGGCGGTGGCCACAGCGGCGAGGATGGACCCGGCGCCGGGGATGGGGCCGTCAGCGGAGGGATAGGTGGCGTCGGCGTTGGTCCCCAGCAGGCGGGCGCCCTTCCACACCGCGTGGTGGGCCGCCCGCAAGCCCTCGTAGTCGAAGTGGCGATGGAAGCCGACCACCACGGTGTCGACCGGTGCCTCCCGGCGCACGGTTATGCCCCGGCGCTCAAGGGCCTCGATCACACCCGGGCCCCCGCACGCCAGCGCCGTGCTGTCGGGTTCGAGCATCGACGCCGCCGCCAGGGCCGAGGTGACCACCGCCCCCTCGGCGTCGATCCCGAACGAGGCCAGCTTGGCTTCTTGGTCGGAGACCCGAGGCTCGGAGTTGTTGGTGACGAAGAGGACCTGCTCACCGGCGTCCCGCAACCGGGCCACCGCTTCTGGCGATCCCGGGATGAGGTCCCCGCCCCGCCACACCACCCCGTCCAGATCGATGACCCAGGCCATGGGGGATCACGGTAGGCGATCGGCCCGTTCGATACCGACCTGCTAGGCAGAGGACGTGCCCCGATTCGAACCGTTCGCCGGCCTGCGCTACGCCAGCACCGCCGACCTCGACCTGGTCACGGCTCCGCCCTACGACGTAATCGACGAGGCCGAGCGGGCGATGCTGGCGGCGCGAAGTCCCTACAACGCCGTCCACGTGGAGCTGCCGGTCGACGAGGACGGTGAGGACCGCTACCACGCTGCCGCCCGGCGTTTCACTGAATGGCGTCGCGCCGGGATCGTCCAGGACGACCCGGAGCCCTGCTTCTACCTGTACCGGATGGGCTTTCACGACGAGTACGGCCGGCCCCGCCAGACCAACGGGGTCCTCGGCGCCCTCGAGCTCTCGGTACCCGGCGAGGGTGATGTGCTCCCCCACGAGCAGACCACGCCCCGGGCCAAGAGCGACCGGCTGGCGCTCTTGGAGGCGACCGGCGCCAACCTCTCCCCCATCTGGTGCCTGTCGCTGGCCCAGGGGCTGGGAGCGTTGGTCGAACCCGCCGGTCCGCCGGTGGCCCGCTGCACCGACGACGACGGCGTGCACCACCGGCTGTGGCGGGTTACGGCTCCGGCCCGGCTGGCCGCCCTGTCCCAGTTGGTCGACTCCGCTCCCGTGGTCATCGCCGACGGCCACCACCGCTACGAGACGGCGCTGGCCCATCGGGACCGGTGGCGGGCAGGCAACGCCGGGCAGACCGGTCCCCACGACCTCACCATGGCCCTGGTCGTCGAGCTGGCGGAGGACGAGCTCTCGGTCGGGCCCATCCACCGCCTGCTTCGCCGCCTGCCCCCGCAGCTCGATGTGGTCGCTGCCCTGTCCCCCTGGTTCCAGGTCGAGCCCATGCCCCTTGGCGACGAGCCCTGGCCTCAGGTCATGGACCGGGCCGGAGCCCTCGGCCTGGCCCTTCCCGACGCCAGTGCCTGGCTGCTCCACCCCCGCCCCGGCGCCTTCCCCGAGGACCTCCCCGACCTCGACACGAGCCGTCTCGACGTCGCCCGCGCCGGGCTGCCTCCTCACGACGTGGTCTACCAGCATGGCGTGCGCCCGGTCTTGAACCAGGTGGCCAGCGACGAGCGCTCGGCCGCGGTCCTGCTGCGTCCCGCCACCGTGGCTCACATCGCCGCTGCCGCCCACCGTCGGGAGCGCATGCCCCCCAAGACCACCTTCTTCTCCCCCAAGCCTCGCACCGGGATGGTGTTCCGGTCCATGGACCCTGTCAGCCCGCCGTTGTAGGGTTGGTGATGGCCAAGAGGCGGCAGCCCTCGCACGACGAGATCGAACAGGAGGCCGCCGCCGAGCTCAACCGCTCGATGCAGCGTTCGATGGGAGCCCAGCGATCCGCCAACTGGGGAGCGCCGTCGCCGACCTCGGCGCCAACGCCAACGCCATCGCGCACGCCTGAGCCCGCTTCCTGGGAGGAGGGGGGCTCGGAGGGCTATGGGGGCGATCACCGGTTGACAGCAGCCGAGGAGGAGGAGGCGGTCACCGAGTTGGCCATCGCCCAGATGGCTGAGCGCTGGGGAGGTGGACGCACCTTCGAAGACCACATCATGACCCGGGTGCACCCCTCCCAGGCCGAGGAGGCGCGTGACCTGGCGCTGCGCGATGCAGTTGCCCGCCAGCAGCGGTTCGCCAAGCCTGCCCGACGGGTCCCGGTCCCCCAGGCCACCAGCCGGGGCTTCGCCAGCTCCTGGACGAGCTCGTCACCATCAGCCGAGAGCGCTGAGCCGATGTCGTGGGAATCAGCCATGCCCACCGCCACCAGGGAGCAACGCAAGCCAGCCCGAGCGGTCGCCGCTGCCACCAAGGGGTCCCCCACCACGCGAGCCGCCAAGAAGGCAGCACCGGCCAAGAAGAAGGCGGCACCGGCCAAGAAGAAGGCGGCACCGGCCAAGAAGGCGGCACCGGCCAAGAAGGCGGCACCGGCCAAGAAGAAGGCGGCACCGGCCAAGAAGAAGGCGGCACCGGCCAAGAAGGCGGCACCGGCCAAGAAGGCGGCACCGGCCAAGAAGGCGGCACGGCGCAGGTGAGGGACCGGACCATCCTGACCGCGGCGAAGCCAGACACGGGACTTGAACGGCTGATACACCGGGTCCATGCCGTCGCACTGGGCGATCGCACCAGCTACGAAGCCGGCACCCTGACGGTGTCTACCGTCGACGCCGTCGCCCTGCTCGCCCATCCGGCGCTCGAGCGGGTCTCGGTCTCATGGGCCTCCCCGGGCCAGCCGGTACGGATCATCAAGGTCCTCGACGCCGTCGAACCTCGGGCCAAGGGCCCCGGCGGGGGGGGGATGTTCCCTGGGTTCCTCAGTCCGGCTCAGCCGCAAGGACGGGGCCGGACCCACGTACTGCCGGGCACCGCCGTGGTCGCCGCCGGCTTCCTTCCCCGAGCCCAGGAAGCGGTGGTCGAGATGTCGGGGCCGGCGGCGGCGCTGTCGCCGCTCGGGAGCACCCACAACCTGGTGTTCGAGTTCACCCCGGCGCCCGACGCGGCATGGGAGGACGTTGACGACGCCGTGCGACGAGGAACGCTCGCCCTCGCCGTCCACCTGGCGGAAGCGGCGCTGGACGCTCCACCCGACGCGTCCGAGTTCTTCCCGTCCCGGCACGCCCAAACCGCTGAGGGGCTGCCACGGGTAGGGATGGTGGTCAACCTGCAGACCCAAGGGACGTTCAAGGACGTCTTCGTCTACGGGCGCAGCTTCGCCGGCGCGCTGCCCACGCTCCTCGATCCCAACGAGCTCGACGACGGCGCCGTGGTCAGCGGCCAGTTCGGGCACCCCGGGCTCAAGAACCCCACCTTGATGCACCAGAACAACCCGGTGGTGGCCGCCCTGCGCTCACGCGACGGGATCGACCTGCGCTTCGCCGGAGTGGTGATCTGCCCGGAGCCCGTCGAAGCGGACCACAAGCAGTCCATCTCGGACCTGGCTGCCCGATTGTGTGCCGCCACCGGCTTCGACGCCGCCGTGGTGACCAAGGAGGGCGGTGGGAACGCCGACGCTGACGTCGCCCTCAAGATGGACGGGTTGGAGGACCTGGGCATCGTCGCCGTGGGCCTGTTCGCGGAGATGGCCGGACCCGACGGGACCGGTCCCTCCCTGGTCGTGCCCCCCGCCCGGGCCACGGCCATGGTCAGCACCGGCAACTACGACGACCCGCTCGTGCTGCCGGCCGTGGAGCGTGCCCTCGGTGGGGACACGGTCGATCTGGTGGGCCTGCCGGCCACGGCCGAGCTCCACCTTCCCACTGCGGTCGTCTACTGCGCCCTCAGCCCTCTCGGCTGGGGCCGGTTGCGCTGCGAGGAGGCGGCATGACCAGGGTAGTGCACTACATCAACCAGTTCTTCGCCGGCATCGGCGGCGAAGGTGCTGCCAGCTCCGGCCCGAGCCGCATCGAGGGCCCGGTCGGTCCCGGCCGACGCCTCGCCCAGCTGCTGGGACCCGACTTCGAGATCGTGGCCACCGTCCACTGCGGTGACGACGACGCCAGCGGCCGGCCTGAGGCGGTGGCCGAGGTCCTCGCTCTGATCGAAGCGGAACACCCTGACGTGCTGGTCGCTGGCCCCGCCTTCACCAGCGGTCGCTACGGCCTGGCCTGCGCCCGGCTGGCGGCGGCCGCGGCGAAGGCCGGCCTGCCCGTGTTGGCGGCCATGCACCCCGACAACCCCGGCCTGGAGGAAGCGGCGCCAGCCCCTGTGGTGGCCAGCGGTCTCGTGGCCCGAGAGATGGGGCCTTCCCTGGAGCGCCTCGCCGCCGCCACCCGGATCATCGCCGATGGCCAGCCCCTCACCCCGTCCGACGGCCGGGTGGGCCGTGTCCGGCGCCAGGTGGTGCGGGCCGAGCAGTCGGCGGCCACCAGAGCGGTCGAGCTGGTGCTGACCCGCCTCGGCGGTGACCGAGAGGCGACCGAGGTCCCCCTGCCCAGTTTCGACCGGGTGACACCGGCGCCTCCGGTCGATGACCTGACCCAGGCGGTGGTGGCCCTGGTGACCGAGAGCGCTCTTGTCCCCGAGGGGAACCCTGACCGGCTGGAATCGGCGCGAGCCACCCGCTGGCTGCACTACTCACTGGAGGGCCTGACCGTCCTCGAGCCTGGTGACTACCGCTCCGTCCACGGCGGGTTCTCCACCGTGTGGGCCAACGAGGACCCGCACCGCCTCGTCCCCCTCGACGTGGTCCGGGAGCTGGAGGACGAGGGGCTGATCGGACGCCTGCACGGTGAGTACCTGGTCACCGCCGGGAACGGGACTTCGGTGGGCAACGCTCGTCGCTTCGGCGTGGAGTGGGCTGCCGACCTGCGCCACTCCGGCGCCCGTGCCGCCATCCTCACCGCCACGTGAGGGACGGGAACGCGTTGCGGGGCGACGCTGGCCAAAGAGCTCGAGCGAGCGGGGATCGCCACCGCTCTGCTGTGCAATCTGGTTTCGGTGGCCAGCCGGGTGGGCGCGCCGCGCATCGTGCCCACCCGCGGCATCCCCTACCCCACCGGGGATCCGACGCTGGGGTCGAAGCAGGAGCGGGCATGGCGTCGTCGACTGGTGGAGCGGGCGCTGGAAGCCCTGAGCAGCGCCGTTAGCGAGCCGACCGTGTTCCCGGTGGCGGCCATGGCCGGGGACTGAGGAAGATGGAGGTCGCGATGCGACGGAGGACGACATGACCCCAAGCAACCGGTACCCCGTGGTTAGCGCCGCCAGCCAGATCCTGGCCCACGTACCCGGTCTGGCCCGCCACGGCTCCAAGCCCTCGCGGGAGCTGGGGAGCCACCCTGAGCAGGTGCAGGCGTTCCTCGCCTCTCTGCGCAGCTTCGACCAGGCCGTGGTCTACCCGCCCCACCGAGCCTACCTGGGGGCGCTGCACCCAAGAGACCTCCCCGCCCGGCCGTGGACGTCGGCATCCGGTGACCCGGCGGCACGTTGGGCGCCGTACGGGGAGATCATGCCCGAGACAGAGCTGCTCGGCCTGCTCGCCGTGGTCGACGAGGCCGGCCTGCTCACCCTCGGAGCCGAGCTCGCCGCCGACGCCCAGTGCGCCCTGGGCAGCCACCCGCTGGCCAAGCACCTGGCCCTGGAGCGCCTCGAGCGGGCCCAGGGCGACATCGAAGCGTCCGCCGCCATCGCCGGTGCCTGCTCCCTCTCCGTCGCCGACGGGCCGATGGCGGCGGTCATGCGAGCAGGTGACGAGGTTGACCAGTCCCTCACCGCTCAGGTGCTGTTGGAGAACCTGGCGGCCAAAGCCACCGCCACGCTGGCTCTGCTCCACCTGCTGGTCGACAACGACATCGACCCCCAGTCGGTGGACTACGTCCTGGGATGCGGTGAGGAAGCAGTGGGCGACCGCTACCAGCGGGGCGGGGGGAACCTGGCCAAGGCCGTGGCCGAGGCGGCCGGCTGTTCGCAGGCCTCAGGAGCCGACATCAAGGACTTCTGCGCCGCGCCCATCCCGGCCATGGTCATCGCCGCCAGCCTGGTGAGCTCCGGGGTCTTCCAGCGGGTCGCCGTCGTCGGGGGCGGGAGCCTGGCCAAGCTGGGCATGAAGTTCCAGGGCCACCTGCGCCACGAGCTCCCCGTGCTGGAGGATGTCCTCGGAGGAGCAGCGGCGCTGGTCGAGGCCGACGACGGCGTCTCGCCCATCATCCGCCTGGACAGCGTCGGGCGACACCGGGTGGCGGCCGGAGGGTCGGCGCCACAGATCATGGAGGCGCTGGCGCTGGAGCCACTCGGCCGGCTCGGCTTGGACACCACTGAGGTGGACGACTTCGCCACCGAGCTGCACAACCCCGAGATCACCGAGCCCCAGGGGTCGGGCAACGTGCCGGAGCGCAACTACCGGACGTTGGCAGCGCTGGCCGCCGCCCGGGGCGACATCGCCCGAGCCGACATCGCCGAGTTCGTCACATCTCGGGGCATGCCTGGTTTCGCCCCCACCCAGGGCCACCTGGCGTCGGGCATCTGCTACCTTCCCCATGCCCTCGAACGGCTGACCTCGGGAGCTGCCCGGAGGGTCCAGATCATCGCCAAGGGCAGCCTGTTCCTGGGCCGCATGTCGCAGCTCTCGGACGGGATGAGCGTGTTGCTTGAGCGCAACCAAGCGTGAACCGCCACCGGGAAAAACAAGATCGCGTAGACCAAGACCGTGTAAACCAACTAGGAGGTGTGCACATGCTCGAGAACCGGCACGTCGTCGCCCTCGGCGAGAGAGACGGGATCTCCGGCCCGTCGATCGCCGCCTGCGTCGAGGCAGCAGGGGCCACGGTGGCCTTCGTCGCCACCGAGTGCTTCGTCTGAACCGCCGCAGGGGCCATGGACCTGGACAGCCAGGAGCAGATCCTGAAGCTGTCGGAGCGCCACGGGCCGTCGCTCATGGTGGTCATCGGTGCTCCCGATCCGGAGAGCGCCGAGATCACCGCCGAGACGGTGACCCGAGGAGATCCCTCCTATGCAGGTGTCCTGGCCGGGGTCCAGTTGGACCTCGACGTGTACCACATGCTCGACGACGCCGTGCGGGCGGAGATCCCTGACGCCGTCTGGGAGTCGCAGATCGGGGTCATGGCCGACGTCCTCGACGCCGAGGCGCTGGCCGCTTCGGTGGCAGGGATGCGCAGCGATCACGCCGCTGAGTGACCAGCTGGCTCGATCCGAAGCCGTGCTCCGGATGTTGGTCCCGCCCAGCATCCGGGGCAGCCGGTAGCGCCGCCAGCACTCCTCGATGAGGTCGGCCAGGGCCGGGAGTGGGGCTCGAGGTGGCGCCCTGGCCCCCGGACTCGGCATCCCTCGCCTCCCGGCGTCGACCCTGCCCTCACTTCCGTTTCTTCAGGCGCTGGCGGCTGCTTCATCTCCGGCAGCGGCCAAGAGCCCGGCGATGGCCTGTGCGGCCCGGACGCGATGGCGGGCGGGTATCACCCGATCAGCGACGACTTCGGTTCGGCTCTGGGTTGCACCACCGCTGCGGAAGAAGCGGCGGCGGACGCGGCCTACGACCACCACCTCCTCGCCGACCTCCAGGTCGACGGCTGACGCAGGTGCCCCGAACCAGGCCACGGGGACAGTCTCGGCCCGTTGGCCGCAGCGGTCGACGGTGACGTCGTAGGCGACGACGGAGTCCCCAGAGGGCAGAAGGCGGCTTTCGGGGGGCCGGCAGAGCCGACCTCTGAGAATGGCGATGTTCATGGCACTCCCCTTGCATCGGGACGGCAACGTCGGGGGAGGTGGGACACACACCCTACGTCTGGGGTGCGACAGCGCCACCGGGGTCAGCTGAGCGTGCGGTACCGGTCGGCGGCGTCGGCGAAGTCCGGCGCGGTCTCGAGCACACCTCGGAGCAGCTGCCGGGCGCGAGGGATGTTGCCGGCTCGCTCTTGGAGGGACGCCAGCGCGTACCACAGGCGTAGGTGGTGCTCCCGCGGCTTTCGCACCTGCACCGGCCCTCGCTCCAGGAGCTCGATGGCTTCGGCGACCTGGCCCCGATCGGCCAGGGCGGCGGCGGTCACGATCCGGCCCTCGACCACCACCGGAGGCGATGCCGGGCCCTGGCGGAGCTCCTCCCACAGGCGAAGCACCTGCGGGTGGTGGCCGAGGGCGCGGTGGCAATCGGCCAGGATGGGATGGTGCTCGAGCGAGCCGCTCAACCGCTCGGCCGTCTCCAACTCGGCGATCGCCGCTCGCCACCGTCCCATCTGGTACAGCGTCAAGCCGTACAGCTCCCGCACGGCGGCGGCATCGGGGAGACGCCGGGCCAGGGGCTCCAGCATGCGCCGAGCCTCGTAGTAGCGCTCTCGGCGGAAGGCCCGGGCTGCGTCTCCCAGCCGAGCAGCGCTCTTGTCGGCCTGGCTCTGGCCGGCGCTGCGAGCCACCTCGTCGACGATCTCCGGCGGCAGGCGACTTCGCTCTGACGGGCGCCGGCTCGAGCTGGTAGCGGTACCTGGGGCACGGCCCCCGCCGCCGGCGTCGTCGACCCGACCACCGTCGATCCATGGCGCCTGGGGAGCCGGAGCCGGACGTCGCCGCCGCTCACGGTCCTCCTCGGGGCGTACCTCGTCAGGACCGGGACGGGGCTTGGCCAGGGCCCGCGCGCCGTGGCGGGCCACGCTCCCCCACTGCCGTCGCCCGACGACCGGGTCGAACCCGGCGGCCCGCCGGGGACCGCCAGCGTCAGGGCGGCCTGCCGCCGACCCGGACGTGCCCGTCCGGCCGGTCGCCTCTTGCTGTTGCCGCCGGGGGCCGGTCCTGGGCTTGCCTGGCCGTGGCCCCGTCCGGTCCGGCTTGGCGCTTCGTGGGCTTCGGCTGGTGCCCCGGGCTCGACCGTCATCCCGCTGCCGCCCGGGAGCACCGGTCCGAGGCGCAGAACCGGGGCGGCGGGAGGGGGACACCACCCGAGGTTACCGGCTACCCGCCCGCCATTCCGTAGCCCGACCGGCACGGGGGACACCGTCTGCCTTGAACCGGCATCGAGCTTCGTTCGCGTCGGGAAAACGCAGGAAGCCCCCAGCGGGGCTGGGGGCTTCCTTAGAAAGAGATTCCGGCGGCGACCTACTCTCCCAGGGGGTGACCCCCCAAGTACCATCGGCGCAGGCGGGCTTAACTTCCGTGTTCGGAAAGGGAACGGGTGTGACCCCGCCGCCATGGCCACCGAAAAATACGCTTCTTCAGGTCCGACCGACGTCAGTCGTCGGGCTCCTGTGAGCGTTCGATAGCGAGCACAAGCACAAACGTTGATTCAAGCCCTCGGCCGATTAGTACCGGTCGGCTGAACACGTTGCCGTGCGTACACCTCCGGCCTATCAACGTGGTCGTCTGGCCACGGGCCTTACCTGGTTATCCAGTGGGAGATCTCATC
>JBPCJK010000133.1:0-13403 GCA_051005375.1 Acidimicrobiales bacterium | reverse complement strand
GCCATGGGGGCTTCGGTGCCCAAGGGCATCCTGCTCACCGGCCCCCCCGGGTGCGGCAAGACGTTGCTGGCCCGCGGCCTGGCCGGGGAGTCGCACGTCCCCTTCTTCTCGATCTCGGGGTCCGACTTCGTCGAGATCTTCGTCGGCGTCGGGCCGGCTCGCATCCGCGACTTCTTCAAGGTGGCCAAGGAAGCGGCTCCTTGCATCGTCTTCATCGACGAGCTCGATGCGGTGGGCCGAGGGCGCAGCACCCACTCCCTCGGAGGTACCGACGAGCGGGAAGCCACCCTGAACCAGCTCCTGGTGGAGATGGACGGCTTCGAGTCGGGGAGCGGGGTCGTCGTCCTGGCCGCCACCAACCGCCCGGACATCCTCGACACCGCTCTGCTGCGCCCGGGCCGCTTCGATAGACGGGTCACCATCGAACGGCCCGACGTGCGGGGGCGCGAGGGGATCCTGCGCATCCATGTCCGGGGCAAGCCCCTCGCCGACAACGTCGACATCACCGAGGTGGCCAAGCGGACGGTGGGCTTCTCTGGCGCCGACCTGGCCAACGTCGTCAACGAGGCGGCGTTGCTGGCGGCTCGCCGGGGAGCGACCGTGGTCGAGCACCGTCACTTCATGGAGGCCATCGAACGGCTCATGGCCGGGCCCGAACGCCGCTCTCGCATCCTGTCCCCCCAGGACCGCCACCGCATCGCCTACCACGAGGCCGGTCACGCCCTGGTCTCCACCGCCCTGCCCGGCACCGATCGGGTCGGCAAGTTGTCCATCGTGGCCCGTGGCCATGCCGGCGGCTTCACCTGGTGGATTCCCGAAGGCGACCAGACCTCCGTCACCCGCTCCCAGCTCCTTGACCGCATCGCCTCCATGCTGGGCGGGCGGGCCGCCGAGGACCTGGTCACCGGCGATCTGTCCAGCGGCGCCATGGGGGACCTCGACGCCGCTGTCTCCCTGGCCCGTCGCATGGTCACCGACTTCGGGATGAGCACCCGGCTGGGCGCCTTTTCGGTGCGGCCCCTGCTCGCCGGGGCGATGAAGGACGGGCTGATGGGCGCCGGCTACTCAGAGCGCATCGCCTCGGAGATCGACGCCGAGGTCCAGGAGGTCCTCGCCGGAGCCGAGCAACGGGCCAAGGCGATCCTGGTCCGGGAGCGGGCCGTCCTCGACGCCGTCGCCCATGCCCTGATGGAAGCCGAGACCCTGGAGGGCGATGTCCTCGACGGGCTGCTGCTTCCCGTGAACCAGGCACCACTGCCGGCGCCCGTCGGCGGCTGATGGGGGCCCCGCCGGTCCCAGTCACCAGAGGGGCGAGCTGCGGCCGTCACCGGCGCAGGCAGGCGGTGGGGACCTGTGCCACCTGCGAGGCGCCCATGTGCCGGGAGTGCATGCAGCCGACCGGCGTGGGGTTCAAGTGCCCGGCTTGCACGGGATCGCCTTCTCCTACCCGAGGGACGGGGACAAAGCGGTGGCCTGGTTTGGCCGCGGTAGCGGGTGTGGTCGTGGTCGGCGTCGCCGGCGTGGCGTTGCTCGGCGGCGATGTCCCTGACCCGGGGAGCGCCCAGGCACCACGCGCCGCCGCCGCCGTGCCGGTCGAGCGCCGGGTGCACATCGACGGGGCCGTCGGCGTAAGCATCGGGGGCACCGTGACCATGCCCACGTCGGTCGGCGCTGGAGGAGGTGTGGCCGGGGTGGTCATCATCCCTGGCTTCGGTCCTACCAACCGTGACGGAAAGGTCGGCCCTGGCGGCGCGGCCGACACCTTCTACCTCGATCTCAGCCGCACCCTGGTCGACAGCGGTATGGCCACCCTTCGCTACGACAAGCGGGGCACCGGCCAGAGCGTGCTCCCGCCCGACCGGCCCCTCACCTTCGACGACATGGTGGCTGACGCCGGCGCCGCCGTGGCGTTCCTGGCCGAACGAGCAGAGGTCGATCCGCAGCGCATCGCCGTGGTCGGCCACGAAGAGGGGGGGTTGGTGGCGCTGCAACTGGCCGCCGATGACCCTCGGGTGGCCAGCCTGGCGCTGGTGTCGGTGCCCGGCCGCCCGTTCCTCCAGGTCCTGACCGACGACTTCAACAACTCCGGCCATGGCGACCAGGTGCCCGCCCTGCAGGGCGTGGTGGGCGGGCTGCTGGCGGGCGAACCTCTCCCCGACCCGGCCACCATCTCCTCGGGCGTCCGTGACTTCTTCCCGGTCACCCGCCAGGAGTACCTCATCGACATCTTCTCGCTCGACCCGGTGGTTCTGGCCGGCCAGGTGGACGTGCCCGTGCTGGTCGTGCGGGGGGACGCCGCGACCGGCATCTCTGCTGCCGACGCCGACGCCCTGGTGGGTGCCCTCGGCCCCGAGACCGAGGTGGTGGTCGCCCCCGATGCCGGCCCGACCCTGGTGGTCGCCGACTCACCCGCCGGTGCGGCTGCGTCGTCAGGGTCGACCTCTGGGGAACACGAGCACGACCAGGCGCCGGCGGCGCCCGTTCCAGAGCGCGACGAAGGGGCGATGGCCCGCATCGACGACTTCATCATCGCCACTGCAGCGTGAGCGAACGGCGCCGGACCACTGGGGCGATGAGGCCTGAGGGCAAGAGCACGAGGCCCGAGCCTCCCGGGAGGGCAGCGCTACGGCCGGCCCCGGACCCGGGACAGCGCCGTCGGCGAACGCCACGCACTGCCGCGTGGTTGGGCGTCGTCCTCGTCGTCGCCGGCTTGGGGATCCTCGGACTTTCCCGCCTGGCCAACCCTTCTGGCGAAGGTGGCGTCGGGGGAGCATCGACCAAGGCCGGCCGGTGGGCACCGATGAGCGCCTCGCCCCTCGATCGCCGGATCTCGGCGGCGACGGAATGGACGGGCACGGAGATGCTGGTCTGGGGGGGACGTGACTGTGCCGCCGGCCGGTGTGACGACCCCATGGTCGCGCCCTTCTCCGATGGCGCTGCCTACAACCCGACGACGGACACCTGGCGCCGGATGTCGGCCTCGCCGCTGTCGGCCCGTTCCGGTGTCGCCGGTGCCTGGACAGGACGGGAGTTGCTGCTGTGGGGAGGCACAGACGGGCAAGACAGGCTGAGCGACGGGGCCGCCTACGACCCCGCCTCCGACACCTGGCGACCCCTGCCTCCGGCATCGATCAGCGGGCGCACGGCGGGAGGGACCTGGACGGGAGAGGAGATGCTGGTGTGGGGCGGCACGGCCATGGGGAGCTCAGGGGTTGTGGAGCCGCTCACCGACGGGGCCGCCTACGATCCCGCCTCCGACACCTGGCGACCCCTGGCCCCCGCCCCCCTGGCCGCCCGTGAGGACGTGACCTCGGAGTGGACCGGTCGTGAGATGATCGTGTGGGGAGGGCGGGCAGGCCAGGAGTACCTTGCCGACGGCGCCGCCTATGACCCCGCCGCCGACACCTGGCGCCCCCTGGCCCCTGCCCCGCTGGAGGGACGTGTCGTTCGCGGGGTGTGGAGCGGCACGGAGCTTCTGGTGTGGGGAGGCGAGAGCGCCACAGTGGCCCTTGCCGACGGGGCCGCCTACGACCCCGCTGCCGACACCTGGCGCCCTATGGCGCCTGCCCCGCTGTCGGCCCGGCGAGGGTTCGCCACCGTGTGGGCCGGAGAGGAGATGCTCGTGTGGGGAGGGGCGGGCGGCACGGGCAGCTTTTTCTTCGGAAACGGTGCTGGCTACGACCCGAGGACGAACTCCTGGAAAGAACTGGCGCCGTCGTTCGGCCGATTCATTCCCACGGCCCATTGGACGGGCAGGGAGATGCTCGTCTGGGGCGGCATCGTGGCCGACGACGCAGCTCCAGGGGCACGGGGCGGGATCTCTGCCTCGGCCGACGGCGCCCGGTACGTACCGTAGGCTCCATGGCCGAGGAGAGATGGAAGCTCGATGATCAAGCCGCACGAGACGAATGGATCCTCTCGTCCTTGGCCCGTCAGGCCTCGCTGGTGCAGGAGTTGGCCGACCGTGCCCGTGATGCCACCGACGAGTCCAGCGCCTGCCTGGGATGGTGGGGCGCTCAGCGTCAGGCCCACTACCAACGGTCCCTGCGGTCGCGACTCCTCGCCATCGGGGTACGGGACCGCTGGGAGCGGGAGATCGTCCACCACCGTGAGCTCCTGGAGAGGACGTGCGACGAGGCGCAGGCGGCGCTGGCGGCAGCCGACGGGGGGATCGCCGCCCAGGCATGACATGGTGCGGCTTACGGGTGGCGCCTCCGCGAGGGGCTCCGGCCGGTCGCAGCGGTGGAGCGGTTCTCGGCCAGGGGCCCCGACGGCGTCCGCTTTCTCAGCCTGGGCAAGATCGACGACCTCGAGAAGCAGGCCCCGAAGCGCAGCCTGGTGGCGTTGCTGGAAGTCCTCCAGGGGTTCGGCGGCTGGGACGTGATCGGCGATCTCGAGGCCGGTCCCACGACGCCCTTCGAGCGCTACCACTCCTTTGCCGAGACGGCCCTGGTGGTGGTGGGGCCAGCGTGGCGCTCGGGCATGACTGCCCGCCGCCTGATGCCCATGGTCGACGACGTCCCCGCGCTCGTGGTCTCAAACCGGTTCCAGGGCCAGCCAGACCATCCGGCACTGCCGAGCTGTGTGCGCATCCCGTTTGATCCTGAGGCGGCTGAGGTCGAGCGCCAGGGTCTGGCCCCGGTCGACGAGTGCCCCGATTCGCCCGCCGTCAGTGCCGTCGGCCAGCTTGCAGACGTGCTCGGCGGCCAGGCGTTGGCGACATGAACCGGCCGTCATGACGAAGACCGTCACCTCCCCGCCCGTCCTCTACGGCGTCGAAGCCTGTAGGAGGCCGAGCACCCGCTCACTGGCTGCACTGTCCTCCATGTCCCGGTAGAGAGCAAGGCTCTCCTCGAGTAGGCACCGGGCCCGAGCCCCATCGCCCTCGTGGCCGAGGATCTCGGCGAGGTGGGCGAGATCGGCCGCCACCTGCACCTGGTTCCCCAACTCCCGCTCGATGATCAGGCACTCCTGGTGGAGGTCGCGAGCGGTGTCGTAGTCGCCATTGCGCAAGGCCAGGTGCCCGAGGAAGCGGACCGATGCGGCGATGCCCACCTTGTCCCCCAACTCTCGGCGGATGGTCAGGCTCTCCTGCAGCAGGCAACGCGAGGCCTCGTGATCGCCCTGGGGCGGGACGAGCGCCAGGCTCTCGAGTGAGAGTGCCACGCCGTGGAGGTCGCCGAGCTCGCAGTACAACGCCAAGCTCTCCTGGTGCCGGGCCTGGGCTCGCTCCGTGGCCTCTGGCAGGTCAACCTGGCCCGTGTGGGCAAGGAACTGCATGACGACGCCGAGGTTCATGAGCGAAGCCGCCACCATCCGTCGCTCACCCAGTTCCCGGCCGATCCTCAGGTTCTCGCTGAACAGCGCCCCGGCGGTGGCGAGGTCTCCTTCTCCCACGGCGAGAGTTCCCAGCCCA
This sequence comes from Acidimicrobiales bacterium, assembly GCA_051005375.1. Lineage (GTDB taxonomy): Bacteria > Actinomycetota > Acidimicrobiia > Acidimicrobiales > CADCSY01 > JADDRA01. The sequence continues at coordinate 7,987 of JBPCJK010000133.1, read as the reverse complement.
TGGAGGGCGGAGGCGATGCCCAGGCGATCATCCAACGACCGGCGCAGGGCCAGGCAGTCCTCGAAGAAGCGTCGGGCAGCACGACGGTCGCTCTGGCGCTGGGCGAGCACCCCGGCCGAGTTGAGGGCTTTGGCACGGAGGGGAGGTGCCACCTCCTCGCTCCTGGCCAACAGCATCTCCAGCCGGGAGCGCCCTTCGCTCAGGTGGCCCCGGATCTCCCAGAACCGCCAGAGGGAGGCGGCCAAGCACAGACCGTCATTGAGAGCACCGCTGAAGTCGGCCCAATCAAGCGCCGCGCGGAGGTTGTCGTGCTCGAAGTCGAGGACGTCCAGCCAGCCGCCCTGATCCTGGCTCTCCAGCCCCGGCTCGGCGGAGCCGGCAAGGAGGACGGCCCATCGCAGGTGAGCGGCGCCTACCGCCGCTTCCTCGCCGATGGCGCGCAGCCTCTCCCCTGCGTACTCGCGGACCGTCTCCAACAGCCGGTAGCGAACCTCACCACCGGATCGCTCGGCCAGGACGAGCGACTTGTCCACCAAGCTGGACAGGGCGTTGAGCACGTCCAGCCCGAGGCCGGAGCACACCCTCTCGGCGGCCGAGAGGGTGAAGCCACCAGCGAAGACCGACAGACGGGCGAACAGGCGGCGCTCCGAGGATGACAGCATCTCGTAGCTCCAGGCGAAGGTGGCGCGCAGGGTTTGATGACGGGAGGGCGCAGTCCGGACGCCCCCGAGCAGGAGCCGGAAACGGTCATCGAGCCGGCGTGAGATCTCAGGCACGCTGAGGACCCGGGCACGGGCCGCAGCCAGTTCGATGGCCAACGGGACACCGTCGAGACGGCGACAGATCGCCACCACCGCCGAAGTGACCAGCTCGAGGTCGAGCCCGGGAGCAGCCTCGGAGACCCGGTCGACGAAGAGCCGCACGGCCTCGCATCCGAGGAGGTCCACGAGTGGGCCGGGGTCGTCCCTGCCGGGGATGGAGAGCAGGGGAACTGTCCAGGTGGTCTCCCCGGCCACCCTCAAGGGTTGGCGGCTGGTAGCGAGGATGCGCAGGCCCGGGGCGGCACGCAGGAGGGTGTCGGCCAGCGCCGCGCACGACGAGGCCAGGTGCTCGCAGTTGTCGAGCACCAGGAGCATCGGGCGATCGGTCAGGTGCCGTACGAGTGAGTCCACCGGGTGGCGGTCGGGCGACTCGGTCAGCCCGAGGGCGGAGAGCGCCTGTTGGGGGACAAGGGCGGGGTCAGCCAGCCCGGCCAGCTCCACCAGCCAGGCGCTGCCGGGGTAGTCGGACACGACGTCGGAGGCGACCTCGATGGCCAGGCGGCTCTTCCCCGAACCACCGATGCCGGTGAGGGTGAGCATGCGGGTGGAGGACAGCAGCGCTTTGGCCTGGTCGATCCGCTCCTTTCGCCCCACGTAGCTCGTGAGGGTGGCGGGGAGGTTGGAGGCCTGGGCTCGCTCAATCGAACGGGTAGACGACTGCGGTTCCTCTCCCAGCAGGCTGATATATGAGGTCTCCGTCCGGGGCGAGGGGCGTACGCCCAGCTCCTCGGCGAGGATCTGACGGCAGCGCTCGTAGGCCCGCAGTGCCTCACCGCGGTTGCCGGCCCCGGTGTGGGCCTCGATCACCCGCAGGTGGGCCGATTCTCGCAAGGGCTGCAAGCCGACCGCCTCCTGCGCCGTCCGCAGCGCGCCGGCGTGATCACCGCAGGCGCCGGCTGCCTGGGAGAGAACCTCGAGGCTCTGAACCTGCAGTTCCCGCAACTCGGCTTGGCGTAGTTCCACCCATGCGCCGGTGGAGCCGGCAAGGAACTGGCGGCGGCAGACGACACTGGCGGCTCGAGCCGAGCGTCGGGCGTGGACCGCGTCGCCGGCGTCCAGCGCAGCCCTGGCATCGTCGAAGGCGCCGACGGCCGAATCCAGATCGACGACGGCGTCCGGCGGCAGGCACAGTCGGAAGCGACCCTGGTCAGCGGTGACGACCTTGGCTGCCTCGAGGCCTGAGGCGTCCAGGAAGGCCCGGAGCCTGGACATCACCCCGCGGAGCGCGGCACGCCACGTCGGGGGCAGGTTCTCATCCCACAGTGCCTGGGCCAGCTCGTCGCGGGGGACGGGCCGGTGTCGTTCGAGCACGAGGTAGGCGAGGGCCAGGCGCACCAGAGGGCCGAGGCCCGCCGCGGTCGCCTCGGTGCCGTCCACCTCGATGGTGATCGTCCCCGTCAGTGAGATCTTCACCCTTGGTCCAATCGCCTCGACGTCGACGTTACGGCCATATTCGTTTCTCTCACATATTCTGCCATGTACGGATGACGGGGCCGCTGGGGCCCGGCGGCGAGAGGTGCTCGCCATCCAATCCAACCACTGCACGAGGGGGCAACGCGTGTCACTGAAGAAGCGGGTGGGGATCGTCACCGTCGCCGGCATCAGCCTGCTCGGCAGCTCGTTGGCCCCTGGTGCCCAGGGCCAGGCGTCCAATGTGGTGGTGGAGGCACCGCGCCAGGTGACCGGCAATGGCAACCCCGTCCGACTGTTCAACATCCCCTCCCTGGCCGTGCACCCCGACGACCCTTCTACTGTGGTCATGGCCGTGGGAGACACCCGCAACGGGGGATGCGGGCTGTGGGCCTCCCGTGACGGGGGGCTGTCGTGGACGAACACGGCGCCCAACCTGATGCCCGAGGACCAACCCTTCTGCGCCCAGCGGCCCAGCGGCTACACCACGTATCCGGCCTTCGCCCCTGACGGCACCCTGTACGTCTCGATGAGTGGCTCCTCGCCGGCCACCGGACACCCCAACGGACCCATCTCGTTGCTGGTGGCTCGCACCGACGACCTCGGCCGTACCCACCAGACGGCCACGGTGGCCGCCGCCGATCGGGTCACCCTGGACCCCGCCGACTACGGCAACGAGGGGGAGCCCGAAGAGGGCAACCTCTGGCACAAGTTCTCCCGCCTGGCCGTCGACCCCAACGATCCCGACAAGATCTACGTGGGCTGGCGGTGGGGCATGTGGGGACTCGACCTCCAGCCACCGGAGGCCTCGCTGCCGTTCCGGCCCTACATCGCATCCTCTGCCGACGGCGGGCAGACCTGGAGCGAGCCCAACGACCTGCTCGCCACCGCCCCCGGCGTCGAGGGCTACGGCGGCTCATCGGCCCAGCCGGTGGTCGGCCCCGACGGCACGGTGTACGCCTTCAGCAAGGAGTCCGCCCGAACCCCTCCTCAAGGGCAAGCTCGCCCCCCGTCCAGGTTGCTGATGTTCAAGTCCACCGATGGTGGTGCCACCTGGGGCGCGAGCGTCGTCAACGACGGTGCCCGGCCGATCGAGATCGCCGTACCCTCGGTGGATCCCGAAAACGGCAACCTGTACCTCGTCTACGCCGCGCGCGAGCAGGAGGCGAGCCCGTCCGAGGTCTACTTCACCGCCTCCACCGACCAAGGAGCCACGTGGAGTGAGCCCGCTAACATCACCGACGACGACCCGTCCCGCCAGGCTGACCAGTACCTGCCGGGCGTGAGCGTGGCGCCCAGCGGGCGCATCGACGTGGCCTGGTACGACTTCCGCAACGACTCCTTCTACAGCCCGGGCGAGGTCGACCAGAACATGGGGGCCACCGTCGGCCAGCGCTACTGGGACGTCTACTACAGCTACTCCGACGACGAAGGAGCCACCTGGTCGGCGAACCAGCGGGTCACCAACCCCTCCGTCGACGGCTCCGAGGGTGTGACGTTCGCCAACAGCGACACCCAGGGCCCCATGGGGATCGCCTCCACCGACGGCGCCGCCTACCTGGCCTGGTCGGACTCGCGGGCAACTGGCCGGGAGGGCGACGCCGAGGATGCATACTTCTCGCGGGTGCGCTTCAGCGAAGCTCCGGCGCTGGGAGCCGAAACGACGGAGGGCTCCAAGTGGCTGTGGGGACTGTTGGGGGCAGGCGCGGCACTAGCCCTCGCTGGGTTGGTCCTGGTCGTCGAGGTGCGTCGCTCCCGCAGCGGTGCTACGGAGCCAGAGGCGGTTGGCGCGGGCTCGTAGCCGGTGACACCTGTCTTCATGCAGCACTGAGGAGGTGACCGCACATCATGCCTGAGATGACGGCCCGGGAGCGGTGGGCGTTGTCGAACATGGCCCGGCAACTCGAGGTCGTCGAGAGCCTCGTCCCCACAGCCGGGGGCTCCTCCGACGGAAGTGCCGACTGCCGGAGCTGGCTGGCGGTGCGGCGGCAGGTCCACACCTACCTGCGCCACCTCGGCCCCTGGCTGGAAGCGGGCGGCTTGCAGCTGCCACCGCCTCGAGTGCTGGAGCATCAGGCGGCGCTGGAGAAGTTGGGGGAACGAGCGAACCTCGAGCTCGAAGGCCACGACGACGGAACCAGACGCCAGGCCAGGGCCCGCCTGGGCGTGCGTGCCGCGTTCATGGGCAAGGGCGGGTCGGGAAAGACCATGATCTGCGCCACCCTGGCCCGGCACCTGGCCCGACAGGGGCGTAGCGTCGTCGTGGTCGACCTCGACACCAACCCCGGTCTGTCCATGAGCCTCGGCCTTGCCGCCGGGGGTGAGGCGGGTCTCCCGCCGGAGGCCGTGGAGGCGCACGGCGGCGCCAACTACGGCTGGCACCTGGCCGAGGGGATCACGCCGTTAGAAGCTGTCGAGCGCTACTCACGGGTCGGTCCCGATGGGGTCCGGGTCCTGGCCGTCGGCAAGATCGACTCACCCGACAAGTCGGCGGCCAAGAGGTCGGTGACGGCCGTGCTCCAGATCCTGCTCGGTCTCGGTGCCCCCGGATGGGACGTCCTGGCCGACATGGAGGGCGGCCCGACGACGCCCTTCGAGCGCTATCACTCCTTTGCCGATGACGTGATGGTGATCGTGGGCCCGGCGTGGAGATCGGCGATGACGGCGCGCCGACTCTTGCCCATGGTGGGTGATCGAAACGCTAGGGTCGTCGCCAATCGCTTCGACGACGAGCCCGACCACCCCGGCCTCATCCCTCAGGTGCGGATCCCGTTCGATCCGTGCGTCGCCGAGGCCGAACGACAAGGCAGGGCCCCATTCGATGCGTGCCCGTCGTCCCCGGCGATGCAGGCCATCGCCGGGCTCGGCGACCTGGTCCTTGATCAGCAGGCACCCATGACCCAGGAGGCAGACGCATGAAGATCGCGGTGACCGGCAAGGGCGGGTCGGGCAAGAGCACCATCAGTGGAACCTTGGCTCGTCACCTGGCCCGTGAGGGCCGGGAGGTGATCGCCATCGACGCCGATCCCAATCCCAACCTCGGCGTCTCCCTGGGGGTGGAACGGGAGGCGGTCGAGTCCATGCGGCCCATACTCAACGCCCTGCTCGACAGCGGGCACACCCACAACGACCCGACACCTGCGGCTGAGGAGCTGCTGGAGCGCTATGGCGTGCCCGCCCCCGACGGGGTAACCCTGGTGGCGACCGGGAAGATCGAGCGCCCCTCCAGCGCTTGTCTGTGCTGCGGCTCCCACAACACGACTCGTCAGTTCTTCGGAGATCTGCCCGCCGACGGCCGGGTGGTCATCGCCGACCTCGAAGCTGGCCTCAGTGACCTCATCTGGGCCCACCCGGGACCGACCGACGTGGTGCTCGTCGTCACCGAGGGCAGCGCCAAGTCAGTGGAGATCGCCCGGCGAGCGTTCCGGCTGGCCGAGGAGATGGGCGTGACCCGGGTCGTGGCCGTGGCCAACCGCTCGGTGAGCAGGGACGATGCCGAGCGGATCGCCCAGGAGCTCGGAGCGGCGGAGATGGTGGTGGTGCCCGAGGACGCCGCCGTAGAGCACGCCGATGTTCTTGGCGTGGCGCCCATCGATTCTGCGCCGGAATCTCCGGCGATGTTCGCCATCGCCAACCTCGCCCGTCGGCTGTCGTCATGAGGTTGGGGATCGCCGGCAAGGGCGGGGTGGGCAAGACCACGATCTCGGCGGTGCTGTCACGTGCGCTGGCCCGACAGGGGCACCAGGTCATCGCCATCGACTGCGACTCCGACCCCAACCTGGCGGCCAACAGCGGCGTGGACGACGACGAGGTCGGGCGGATGCTGCCCTTTCTCCACCAGTCGGCAGACGACCGGAGCCTGCCCAGCAAGGGCGATGCGGTCCAGCTTCTCGAGACCTATGGCCTGACCGGACCTGACGGCGTCACCCTCCTGCTGGGGGCCAGGGTGGAGCGGGCGGGCAGCGGTTGAACAGGTTCCTCACACGTCACGGTCCGTGACTTCTTCCAAGACGTGGAGTCGGCGCTGCCGCCGGCGGTGGTGATCGCCGACATGGAGGCGGGCTTGGAGCACCTGTCGTGGGCGGGCGGCACCCTCCGTCACGTCGACCTCCTGCTGGTCGTGGCCGAGCCCCAGCCCAAGTCGCTCCTCACCGCCGCTCGTACCTTCGCCCTTGCCGCCCAGCTCGGCATCCCCCGCCTCGGGCTGGTGGGCAACCGGGTGGAGCGAGCCGGCGATCATGACCGCCTGGTGCGCTTCTCCGAGGAACAGGAGGTGCCCCTCGTCGCCGTCGTCCCCTACGACCCCGCCGTGGTTGGCGCCGACCGACGCGGAGCGTGTGTCCTCGACACCGATCCCGAGGCCCAGGTGGTGCGAGCCATCGAGGCGCTGGCCGAGCGGGTCGTCACCCTGGGCCTGGCCTAGGGACGTAGGGCCAGGCGGGCTTTGGCCCCCTGGGCGCCGCTGGCGTCGTCCCGCCCTTGGCGGTGTCGATGGACTTCCGCCGGGGCCCCTTCCTCAGCAGGCGACCGCGGCTCGCAAGGCCCTGCGCGCCCGGGCCATCCGTGGAGAGCTGAGGGTGCTGAGGCGTCGACGGAAGGCAGACCGCGGCAACGTGTGGAGGTTGTCGAACGACACGACGCAGTCCGAGGCGACGTCGTCCTCGGCAACTGTCAGCGACAGTTCCGACACCACGCCTCGACGTGTGCGGGTCAGCGCCGCCACCACGACTCGGTCGATGCGATCGGCGACTGGGTCTCGCGTGAGCACGAGCACAGGCCGGTCGCCGCCCTCCGGAACGGCCGCGAACCAGATCTCACCCCGCTGCACGGTCCCTCCGGTCGGCCCACGTCGCCCAGTCGGACCAGTCCTCAGCGGGACCCCAATCGGCGGCGGAGTCAAGGGCGAGCTCTTCGACGGTGAAGGGCAGTGCCTCGTAGGCAGCAGCGTCGGCCTCGGCCGCGAACCGAGCAAGATGGCTGGCGAGCGCGTCACGGAGGAGCTGGGAACGCTCGATGCCGAGCCTTTCGGCCAATCGGTCGGCTTCGGCGATGTCCTCTTCCTCAGCACGGAAGCTCACCATTACTGTCATACGGGGACTCTAGTCCGTCATACCAGATGTCAGCGAAATGGACGAGAGCGGTGAACAGGTGCCTCTCACGTCACGGTCCATGACGTCTTCCAAGACGTGGAGTCGGCGCGACCGGCGTTGGCCGAGCGGGTCGTCGCCCTGGGTCTGACCTAGCTTGGGGAGTTAGGGCCAGCGCTGGGCCAGAGGTCATCGATAGCGATGACGTGAATCGTCTTGAACTGCTCGGCCAGGAGGAACGTGACCGCCAGGCGACAGCTGGGGAAGCCCCGAACGAAGACGAGAGACCGATTCGGCACGGGTAGCGCTGTGCACATTGGATCGGCTGCGAGGCCGGGGAGGCTCTCGAGGAGCCTTGAGCCGAAGGGCAAGGTGATCCCGGGCTGCTCCAGCCGCTGCCAGAAGGGCATCGACCTCGCTCAGCGTCGTGGCCAGGTACTCCTCGATCGAGATGATCTCGGACTGTTCAGTAGCTTCAGAGCCCATGAACACCCAAGGTATGGGAGTTTCGACTCCGTGAGTATCGCAGTCCCGTAACATTTTGGGCTCTCCTGACGTTTCCGTGGGTGCCTGAGTAGAGCCATCGATGAACGCACCCCGTTCCCGCCTACCTTTCTGGGCTTCTCAAGGGTCCAGATCGGCAGGAGGGAAACAGGGTGCGATCGGCAA
>JBPCJK010000132.1:0-12207 GCA_051005375.1 Acidimicrobiales bacterium | reverse complement strand
GACCCGGGTGGCGTAGAGGACGCTGACGGGAGACAGGGCGAGGACGCCCCCTGCCGCCAGGGCGGCGATGCGGCCACAGCCGATCCGCCTGACCAGCACGTAGACGGCGAGGACGGTCAGGGTCGACGCCACCAGCGCCGGCACCTGCGCCCACCAGCCCGCCCGACTCAGGCTGACCCAAGCCCGCAGGAAGGCCTCGAAGCCAGGAGTGGTGATCCCGATGCGCATGGCTCGGCCCAGTCCCACCTCGGTCGCCAGCGCCGGCCAGGCGTCGTCCCGGTACAGGCCGTGGTCGCTGAGGCCGGGGGCCCGGAGCAACACGGCGACGAGGCAGAGAAAGGACATCCCGGCCAGATCCGGCCATCCGAGCGACGAGTCCCGCCGGGCGGGAGCATCCCCAGGAGACGGCGAGATCGGGCGGCTGCGCCAGATCCGGTCCTCTTGTGTCGTCGTCCCCGGCACCAGGTGAGGGTAGTGCCCGCCCGACGGCGCCCGGCTGCGAACCGCACTGCGACATCAAGCTCCGATCAGAGGCGTTTCACTTGAATCGACGCCGGCAGATGCTCCGCCAATCGTCGGAGATCGTCCGGGTCCGTGGTGATGACGGTCGAGGCAGACTCACCAGCGATGAAAGCGACGTGCGCGTCCACGATGTCGGCTGTGCCTGCCTGGCCGAGCAGCGACCCGACCTGATGGGCCTGCTCGGGAGCGAAATCCACGATGTCGCAGCCGCGCAGGAGGCGCCTCAGCTGGACTTGTCGTGGCGAGCGGCTGACCTGGGCGACGACGGGCGCAGTCGTCATCGGTAGGGCACCGAGCTCCAGTCGGGCCCGGTGGTCAGCCCAGACCCGCCGGTCGTTGCGTTCGGCGGCGACGAGCACCCCGGCGTCGTAGATGACGCTCATGCCGAGCCGGTCTGGACAGACGTGACCACTTCCTCGCCAACGCGGCTGCGTGCCGCTTCGAGCTCGACGTCCGTGAGCCCCCCGTGCTCCTGCTCCCACTCTGCAACCGCCCGCAGCCCGTCTCGAACCAGCAGCGCTCGCCGAGCGGCGGCGGTCATCCAGGCTGAGACGCTGACACCCTCCTCAGCCGCGGCGGCGAGGACCTGTTCGTGGATCACGGGATCGACGGTGATGGCCAGCTTCGGCGACGGGTTCCCACGGGGCATCGATCCAACCCTACTACCACAGTAGGAGGGATCCCACGGTCTCACGCCGGCCCAACGTGTGACACCTGCACTAGAAAGGCGGCGTGGCAACCGTGACCGAGTCCGACCGCATCGCCGGCGTCTACGTCGTGGAACCCGACATCCACGGTGATGCACGGGGCTACTTCGTGGAGACCTACCGCCGGGAGTGGTTCCCCGAGGGCCGGGAGATGGTCCAGGCCAACCGGGGCGACCGCCAGCAGGGCTCGGTGGTGGGGCTGCACTACCACCTCCACCAGGCCGACTACTGGTACGTGCCCTTCGGCCGGGCCCGGGTGGTGCTCCACGACCTACGAGCCGGCTCGGCCACCGACGGGTCCACCCTCGTCGTCGACCTCGGCCAGCGGCCCGACGGCGGCGCTGATCACCGGGGCGTCTTCATCCCCCCTGGTGTGGCCCATGGCTTCGCCGCCCTCGCCGACATGACCATCACCTACCTGGTGGACTCCTACTACAACCCGGCCGACGAGCTGGGGGTGGCCTGGGACGACCCCGACATCGGCGCCGACTGGGGCCTGACGGAACCGATCCTCTCCGACCGCGACCTGAAGAACCCCCGGCGGGCCGATCTCGACGCCGGCCGCCGGCCCCACGTCGGCCTTCGCCCCGGCAACCCCGTCGAGGTCCGATGAGGCTGCTCGTCACCGGCGGCGCCGGCTTCATCGGCTCCAACTTCGTCCGCCGGACCCTCGACACCACCGACGACCACGTCACCGTCTTCGACGCCCTGACCTACGCCGGAAACCTCGACAACTTGGCCGACCTCGACGACAACCTCCGCTACCGCTTCGCCAAGGGCGACATCACCGACCGCCAGGCGGTCGCTGAGGCCATGGCCGGCCACAACGCTGTGGTCCACTTCGCCGCCGAGACCCACGTCGACCGGTCCATCCTCAGCCCCGACGCCTTCGTGCGAACCAACTGCGACGGGACCAACGTGGTGTGCGACGTCGCTCGCCAGGTGGGAATCGAACGGATGGTGCACGTCTCCACCGACGAGGTCTACGGCTCCATCGAACACGGGTCGTTCCGCGAATCCGATCCCCTCGGCCCCCGCTCGCCCTACTCGGCGTCCAAGGCCGGCTCCGACCTGATCGCCCTGTCGTACTTCCACACCTACGGCCTGCCGGTGGTCGTCACCCGCTCCTCGAACAACTTCGGTCCCTACCAGTACCCCGAGAAGGTGATCCCGCTGTTCGTCACCAACCTTCTTGAGGGCCGCTCGGTGCCCCTGTACGGCGACGGCCTCAACGTGCGGGACTGGTGCCACGTGGAGGACAACTGCGCCGCCATCGACCTGGTCCTGCGCCGGGGGTCAACCGGTGAGATCTACAACATCGGCGCCGGCAACGAGATCACCAACCTTGAGCTGACCGAGAGGTTGGTGGCACTGTGCGGCGCCGACGAGTCGATGATCGAGCGGGTCACCGACCGCCTCGGCCACGACCGCCGCTACTCCATCGACTCCTCCAAGGTCGCAGCCCTGGGCTGGCGACCGCAGCGGGAGCTCGAAGAGGCGCTGGCGGTCACGGTGGCCTGGTTCCGCGACAACCGCTGGTGGTGGGAGCCGCTCCGCCGGGAGCCCTGATGCGGGTGCTGATCACCGGCGCCGCCGGCCAGGTGGGCCGTGAGCTAGAGACCACCTTCGCCGTCGCCGGCCACCAGGTCACCGGCACCGACCAGGCCACCCTCGACATCACCGACCGGGACTCGGTGCTCAGCGCCATCGCCGCCATCCAGCCCGACGTGGTGGTCAACGCCGCCGCCTGGACGGCGGTCGACGCCTGCGAGGGCGATCCCGACCAGGCCTTCCGGCTGAACGCCCTGGCCGTGCGCCACCTGGCTGAAGGAGCCCGCAGGGCCGGTGCCCACGTCTGTCACCTGTCGACCGACTACGTCTTCGACGGCGACCAAGCTGACCCCTATCGGGAGTGGGACCCGCCCTGCCCCCGCTCCGTCTACGGCCGCTCCAAGCTCGGCGGCGAACAGGAGCTGGACCCGGGCTCGACCATCGTGCGTACCTCCTGGGTGAGCGGAGCGCACGGGTCCAACATGGTCAAGTCCGTCCTCCGCCTGGCCAGCGAGCACGACCGGCTCACCTTCGTCTCCGACCAGCGGGGCAACCCCACCTTCGCCGCCGACCTGGCCACGGCGATCCGCGACCTGGCCGTGGACCGGCGCCCGGGACTGTTCCACGTCACCAACCAGGGGGCGGTGAGCTGGTTCGAGCTCGCCCAGGAGGTGCTGGAGCTGGCCGGCATGGACCCCGCCCGGGTGCAGCCCATCACCACCGCCGAGCTGACCCCTCCCCGCCCCGCCCCCCGCCCGGCCAACTCGGTGCTCGACAACGCCGCCCTTCGCCTGAGCGGCCTGCCCCTGCTCCCCCACCACCGGGAGCCGCTGGAGCGGTTGGTCCGCCGGCTGACGCTCGAGTGACGGTGCCTTCCTCCTCGCTGGCGAATCTCGCTTCAGTTCTCCGCCGGGGCTGCCGATAAGGGAACAGCCGCCCAGCCGAGGAGCAGACCTTCGTGGACCAGCAAGGCCGACTCCTCCCGGGATGCGCGCGGGCGACCCTGGTCAAAGGCCTCTCGGGCACGCTGTGGTCCTGGCCCTCGTCGCCGCCCTCCTGACCGCCGTCCCCCTCCCCGCGGGCGCGGCTGCGATCCAACCGGTCCAACCTGGTGCGCCGGCGGGATCGGTCATCAGGGACAACTACATCGTCCGCTTCGTCGACGGCGCCGACGCCGGCGCCGAGGCGGCGGCGCTGGCCGGGCGGGGTTCCCAAGTCGACCGCGTATACCAGCACGTCTTCGCCGGAGCCTTGGTCCGCCTCCCCGAGCAAGCCGTCGAGGCCCTGCGCCGCAACCCCCGGGTCGCCTCGGTCGAAGCCGACCGGGTGGTCAGCGCCGACATCGCCGGTGTCCAGTCCAGCCCTCCCTGGGGGCTCGACCGCAGCGACCAGCAGTACCGCTCAGCCTCACAGGCCTACAACTACCCCAACAACGGGGCAGGGGTAACGGCCTACATCGTCGACACCGGCATCAGGGCCGACCACATCGACTTCGGTGGCCGGGTCCGCAGCGGGTACACCGCCATTCAAGGACGGAAGGGGAACGACGGACTGCTTCGGCCACGGTACCCACGTCGCCGGCACCGTCGGCGGGTCGACCTACGGCATGGCCAAGGGCGTGTCCCTCGTTTCCGTGCGGGTGCTCGACTGCACGGGAGTTGGGTCGTACTCCGGGGTCATCGCCGGGCTCGACTGGGTGATTGCCGACCACACCCAAGGACGGCCGGCGGTGGTCAACATGAGCTTCGGCGGGGAGGCGTCCTCATCCATCGACGATGCCGTCAGGGCCGTCATCGCCGATGGTGTGACGGTGGTCACCAGCGCCGGCAACGACTCCATGGACGCCTGCCAGCAGAGCCCGGCACGGGTAGCAGGAGCCATCACGGTGGGGGCGACCGACTACTACGACAACCGGGCGTCCTTCTCCAACTGGGGACCCTGCCTGGACCTGTTCGCCCCCGGGGTAAGCATCACCTCCGACTCAAACGCCCTGCCCACCGCCACCGAGGTCATGAGCGGCACCTCCATGGCGTCGCCCCACGTCGCTGGTGCGGTGGCGGTGCTGCTCGCCGCCCAGCCCTCGCTCACCCCGGCCGGTGCGGCATCGACGATCGCCGCCAACGCAGTACCGGGCATGGTCAACGACCCTGGCCCAGGGTCACCCAAACGCCTGCTGTACTCCCCGTTCGGGCAGCCGGTCAACGACAACCTCTCGACCGCGTCCCCGTTCTCGTTCGCCGGCGCCGGCCCGCTCACGGCCAACAACGTGGGAGCCACCCGGGAGGTCGGAGAACCGGAGCACGCCGGGGTGCCGGGAGGTGGGTCGCTGTGGTGGACCTTCACCACCATCGGTCCCGGTACGGTGACGCTGTCGACCCAGGGGTTGACGTTCGACACGCTGATCGGCGTCTACACCGGCACTTCGCTGAGCACGCTCAACCAGGTCGCCGCCAACGACAACGCCTCCCAAGGCAACACTTGGAGCCAGGTCAGCCTCTCGGTGTCACCGGGCGTCGCCTACCGGGTCGCCGTCGACGGAGACTACGGCCGCAGCGGTTCGATCAACCTCGGGTTCACCGGGTCCGCATCGGTCAACACCGCCGCCGCACCCGGACCGCCTACAGGCGTCAGCGCCATACCCGGTGATGCCACGGCGGACGTCTCCTGGACCGCTCCCTCGAGCAACGGCGGGAGCGCCATCACCGGATACGTGATCACCCCCTACATCGGAACAACACCAGGCACGCCCCAGTCGTTCACCTCCACGGCGACGACCCGGACGGTCACCGGCCTGGCCAACGGAACCGCCTACACCTTCAAGGTGGCGGCGACCAACGCCGTCGGTACCGGTCCAGAGTCGGCGGACTCAAACGCGGTGACGCCCCTGTTCGTGGAGCCCGGGACCTTCAACCCCCTGTCCCCCGCCCGCATCCTCGACACCCGCACCGGGAACGGGGCGCCGAGCGTCAAGCTGGGCCAGAACCAGACGCTGGCCCTGCAGGTGGCCGCAGGGGCGGGGTCCCGGCCGGCGGCGTGTCGGCGGTGGTCATGAACGTGACCGTGACCGAGCCAAGCGCCGCCAGCTTCCTGACTGCCTGGCCCAGCGGAGAGCCCCGGCCGAACGCGTCCAACCTCAACTACGTGGCCGGCCAGACGGTGCCCAACCTGGTCGTGGTCAAGGTCGGCACTGACGGGAAGGTGAACCTCCACAACGCCTTGGGCTCGACCCATGTGGTAGCGGACGTGGTCGGCTGGTACTCCGACGCCTCTGTCACCACCGGTGCCCGCTACCGGGCCCTATCCCCGGCCCGCATCCTCGACACCCGCACCGGAAACGGGGCGCCCAGAGTCAAGCTGGGGCCGAACCAGACGCTGGCCCTGCAGGTGACCGGTAGGGGCGGCGTCCCCTTCAGCGGCGTTTCGGCGGTGGTGATGAACGTGACCGTGACCGAGCCAAGCGCCGCCAGCGTCCTGACAGCATGGCCCACCGGCGAGGCCAGGCCGAACGCGTCCAACCTCAACTACGTGGCCGGCCAGACGGTGCCCAACCTGGTCGTGGTCAAGGTCGGCACTGACGGGAAGGTGAGCTTCCCCTGGCTCCCTTCAGCGCTCCCTACCAGGGGACGGGCAGCCTCACCGAGCTGTCCGGCTACCCAGGATTGGCGGCGCTGTGCCTGGCCGCGGCAGGGTTGGGGCTCCTCCGTCGGGACCGCCGCCTCCTGGGCCTCCTCGTCGCCGCTGGTGTCACCCTCCTGGTCGCCTTGGGTCAATCGACACCTCTCGGCCGCCTGGTTTACGCCCTGACCCTCTACGGCCAGGTCCGCGGCTGGGGACGGTTCATCGTGGTGGTCGACCTGGTCATAGCCGTGCTCGCCGGCTGCGGCGTCGCCGCCCTGGCTCAAGGCACTCCCGTCATGCGCAAAAGCCGCAGCTCGGCGGGCGATCGTCGCCGCCGGCCTCGTCCTCCTGGCTGCGGTCTTGGTCCCCTTGCTTTCCCAAGTGGCCCAGTTCGTCCCGGATCGCTCCTCCCGAACTCTGGCGCTTGCGCTCCCAACCGGCTTCGCCCTCGCCGCCGGAGGGGTCTGCCTCCTGGCCGTCCGTTCTCGTCGCGTCTGGCCGGCGCTGGCGTGCGTGCTCGTGGCGGCCGACGCCATCGTCTCCTTCGGCCTGTTCTATGAGTGGCGGGCGAACATACCCTCGGTCCCGACCATGGAGGCGGAGATCAGTGCTGCCCGAGCACCGCGGTGGGGAGAAGTCCCTGACGCTCCCGGCGGCATCGACCGCTTTGTCATCGACGCGCTCGGTGTCGATGGCGTCTCCTCCACGGTCAACGTGAACTCAGCCAAGCGTCTCCCTTCGGCCAACGGCTACGGCCCTCTCGCACCCCGCCAGTACCTCGAGACGGTCGGGGACATGGTGTTCTTCGGTGGCATCACCCAGACCGACGACCTGCGGCGGCAGGGAAGCGACCTGCTCGACCTGTTGCGTGTCTCGGTCGTTCTGATCCCCGACGGAGCCCCGACGCCCGAGAACAGCGCCGTCGTAGGGGAAACACCGATCCTCGCCGGCGGGAGGCGGGTGCCGGAGCAAGGTCTGACCCGGTACGACTACCGGCCAAAACTGCCCGAAGCCTTTCTGGTAGGTGAGGTGGTGCCCGTGGAGCCGGGTGGGATCGGGGACGCGGTCGACGGTCGGGTGAACTTCGAGCCATCTAGCACCGTGTTGGTGCAGGGAGGGTGCGGGCCATGTGGGCAGATGAAGACCCCAGGTCCGGCCGGCACCGCCGCCCTGGCGCGACCGGGAACGCAGTCCATCGACGTCACCGTCCAAGCGGCGCGCCCGGCGCTGCTGGTCGTCAGCGAGGGGTGGTTCCCCGGCTGGAGGGCCACCGTCGACGGCAAACCGGTGCCGGTCATCCATGCCAACGGCCTGACCCTGGCGTGCCTGTTGGACCAGGCGACCACGACGTGCGGCTCCGGTACCAGCCCCCCGGCCTTGCTGCCGGCGCCCTCATCTCTGCCACCACGCTCGCCCTCCTGTTGGTTACCGCCTGGGCGCAGCGACAGCGCCGAATCCGCCGTGACTTCGCCGGAGATCAGGTCAACGTCTCTCCGCCTGATAGGGATGGGCAATGATGGTCACCGTCCCCAGGCGGAGACGACCAGCGCAAGGAAGAGGAGATCGATGGAGAACACAACGAACCCACGACTGACGCGTCGCCAGACGATCAAGTCCTTCGCCTTGATGACCGCCGCCTTCTACACCACCGGTGTCGTCGGACCCCCACGGAGGGCCCGGCAGGTGGTAGAAGGCAGAACCACTACCCTGGTGTCCGCCCAGGTCGAGGAGGGGTGGGCGAGAGCGGCGACTACCGAGCTCCCCGCCCAGTTGATCGGGTTCGACTGGGAGGGATCGGGGCCGGCCAAGATCGAGGTGCGTGCCCTCGGCGCCGACGGATGGAGTGGTTGGCTTCCCCTCCAGAGCAACCTGGACGAGGGTCCCGACCCCGACTCACACGAACGTGGCGTGCGCCGGACGGTCGGACCGGCCTGGGTCGGTCACGACATCAGCGACGTGGAAGTGCGCCTGGCCAGCGGGAGGGTCCGCGACCTCAAGATGCACGCCGTCCGCAGCGTGGAGGAGGCGCTTCTCCTGGGGACCCCTCCCGCCGATGCGGCCGCTCAACCGGGGATCATCACCCGGGGGCAGTGGGGGGCTGACGAGAGCTATCGCAGCATCGCCCCTGGTTGTGACGGCAACCCCGATTACGCCACCGACGTGCGCTACGCCATCGTCCACCACACCGTCAACTCGAACACCTACGGGCCAGGGGACTCGGCGGCGTTGGTCAGGGGTATCTACTACTACCACACCCACACCAACAACTGGTGCGACGTCGGCTACAACTTCCTCATCGACCGCTACGGCCAGATCTTCGAGGGCCGGGCGGGAGGAATCGAACGGGCGGTCATCGGCGCCCATGCCGGTGGGTTCAACACCGCCAGCACCGGCATCGCCCTGTTGGGCACCTTCGGGGGTGACCCCGTCCCGGCCGACATGTACGCCTCGCTGGTCTCCCTGTTGCGTTGGAAGCTCGGCATCCATCGAGTCGACCCACTGGGCCAGCTCACGGTCACCTCGTCCGGCAGCTCCCGCTACCCGTCCGGGACCAGGGTGACGCTGAACAACATCAGCGGTCATCGAGATGTGAGCCAGACCGAGTGTCCCGGCGATGTAGCCTATCAGAAGCTGGGCCAGCTCCGCAGGGACGTGGGTGGGAGCGAAGAGCCGGGCTCCCCCCACCGGCTGGACGTCTTCGCCCGGGGGACCAACAACGAGCTCCGTCACCTGTACTACGACGGTCGTTGGCGTGACTGGGAGTCGCTGGGAGGAAACCTCACCTCCGACCCCACGGCGGTGTCATGGGGACTTGGTCGCCTCGACGTGTTCGCTCGGGGCCCAGACAACGAGATCGAGCACAAGTGGTTCGGCGGCCTTTGGGGCGGCTGGGAGTCGCTTGGCGGCGTTCACGGCTCGGGACCAGACGTGGCGTCATGGGGCCCCGGACGCCTGGACGTCTTCGCCCGGGGGACCAACAACGAGATGGGGCACAACTACTTCGACGGTCACTGGCACCAGTGGGAGTCGCTCGGAGGCAACCTCAGCTCCGACCCTTCGGCGGTGTCGTGGGGACCGGGGCGCATCGACCTGTTCGCCCGTGGGGTCAACAACGACCTCCAGCACACCTGGTTCGACGGCCGCTGGCACCAGTGGGAGTCCCTTGGGGGAAACCTCACCTCGGGCCCCGACGTGGCCTCGTGGGCTCCGGGGCGTCTGGACGTGTTCGCCCGGGGCACCAGCAACGAGCTCCGCCACACCTGGTTCGACGGCGGCTGGGGTGGGTGGGAGTCGCTCGGCGGCAACCTGAGCTCCGACCCAACCTCGGTGTCATGGGACCGTGGTCGTCTCGACGTGTTCGCACGCGGAGCGGGCAACGACCTGCAGCACACCTGGTTCGACGACGGCTGGGGTGGGTGGGAGTCGCTCGGCGGCAACCTCACCTCCGGCCCCGACGTAGCCTCGTGGGCATGAGCCCGGCGCGCCGCGCCACCAGTGTGATCGTGGTGGTCCTGGTGTCGCTGGTAATGCCCTGGGCCACCCAGGCTGCTGCCGCGTATCCCGCTCCGACCGTCGAGCTCTCGGGGCACGGCTACGGCCATGGGCGGGGCATGGGACAGTGGGGCTCGCTCGGTTACGCCCTCGACCAGGGGTGGTCCTATCGCCAGATCCTCGACCACTTCTACGGTGGGACGACCATGGGTGAGGTCGCCCAAGGGGCCCCGATGACGGTGCAACTGACCCGCTTCGACGACCAGGACACGTTGGTTACCAACGAGCGAGGCGGGCTCTCGACCAATGCCGGACCGGGCTCGTTCACCGCGCTGCGTGCTCGCCTGGTCGGGCCCAACACCTTCGCGGTCGATCATGCCGCTGACTGCGGAGGTGATTGGATGTTCTTGGGCCAGGTCAGCGGTCCGGTCGTCTTCTCCCCACCGGCGACCGGTAGCGACGACCGAGCCGACATGGTCCAGGCATGCGAACCCGACGGTGCCCGGCGCTGGCTCCGGGGCGACGTCCTCGCTGTGGATGCCGGGGGCCCCCGGACCGTGAACCGGGTGGACATTCAGTCGTACCTGCGAGGAGTGGTCCCCCAGGAATCGCCCGCCTCGTGGGGTGACCTCGGTGGAGGCCAGGGGATGGAGGCGCTCCGGGCTCAGGCTGTGGCTGCCCGTTCCTACGCCGAGACCGAGAACCGCTCGCCCGAGGCCAAGACCTGCGACACGACGTCCTGCCAGGTCTACGGAGGTGTGGCCGTCGAGAGCGACGGCGGCTTCACCTCCATCGAGCAGTCCACCACCGACGCCGCCGTGGCCGAGACCGCCGGCCAGGTCCGCCGTTTCACGGATGGCTCGGTGGCCCGGACCGAGTTCTCGTCCTCGACCGGTGGCTGGACCGCAGGAGGGACGTTCCCGGCCGTGCCCGACGAGGGGGACTCCCGATCGCCCAACCACGACTGGTCTGCCAGCGTCCCGGTGGTCGACATCGAGACTGCCTACCCGGCGATCGGAACGCTCCAAGCCGTCGAAGTGACCGGTCGCAACGGTCACGGTGACATGGGGGGGCGGGTGACCACGTTGGCACTGAGAGGATCCTCCGGGTCGGTCAACCTCGCTGGGCTCGCCTTCCGGCTCCGCTTCGGGCTGCGTTCGGATTGGTTCCAGGTGCAGGCTGGGTCGGGGCCTCCCGGTACGCCTCCCGCCTCGGGGGACCGCCTCGACGTCTTCGGGCGGGGCCCCGGGAACGACCTCGTGCACACCTGGTTCGACGGCCGCTGGGGCGGGTGGGAGTCGCTCGGGGGAAGCCTCACGTCTGACCCCGCCGCGGTGTCGTGGGCCAACGGACGCCTCGACGTGTTCGGGCGTGGTCCTGGCAACGAGTTGCGCCACACCTACTTCGACGGCCGCTGGGGCAGCTGGGAGTCGCTCGGGGGCAACTTGTCGTCAGGGGCCGACGTGGCCTCGTGGGCGAACGGACGCCTCGACGTGTTCGCCCGTGGGATCAACAACGACCTCCAGCACACCTGGTTCGACGGCCGCTGGCACGGGTGGGAGTCGCTCGGCGGAAACCTGGCGTCGGACCCCACGGCGGTGTCGTGGGCCAATGGACGGCTCGACGTCTTCGCCAAGGGACCCACCAACGACCTCGTGCACACCTGGTTCGACGGCCGCTGGGGCGGGTGGGAGTCTCTTGGGGGCAATCTCGCCTCGGGGCCCGACGTGGCCTCGTGGGCGAACGGGCGCCTGGACGTGTTCGGGCGGGGGCCCAACAACGACCTCGTGCATACCTGGTTCGATGGCCGTTGGGGCGGGTGGGAGTCTCTTGGGGGCAACCTCGCCTCCGATCCGGGGGCGGTGTCGTGGGGGGCAGGGCGCCTCGACGTGTTCGGGAGGGGTTCCGCCAACGAGTTGCGCCATACGTACTTCGACGGCCGCTGGGGCGGGTGGGAGTCGCTCGGGGGAAACCTCGCCTCCGGCCCTGACGCCGCCTCGTGGAGCAAGTGACCCCGAATCTCGGCCGATTCGGCCGGGTGTCCTACCCCTCGGGGCCCAGGGCCCAGTAGCCCACCGCCGCCACCGATGATCCGAAGGGGAGGCTGACCCGACGGCTCACGCCCAGCTCGAGGCGGGTCAGCGTCCGGGCGATGCGGCTGAGCGTCGGGGAGGTCGTACCCAGCCCGAGTTGGGCATCGGCACTGCGAGCGAGACGGCGGTGCAACCACACCGGCGGGACCAACCAACTGAAGATGTGGGAGCAGAAGCGAACCTCGAACCCAGCTTCGGTCAACTCCTGCTTCAGCATCGGGATG
>JBPCJK010000131.1:0-5006 GCA_051005375.1 Acidimicrobiales bacterium | reverse complement strand
GCCAACTGGCACGAGCGCGAGGCCTGGGAGATGTACGGCATCGACTTCGCCGGCCACCCCAACCTCATCCACCTCTACCTGCCGGGTGGCTTCGA
Organism: Acidimicrobiales bacterium; assembly: GCA_051005375.1. GTDB lineage: Bacteria > Actinomycetota > Acidimicrobiia > Acidimicrobiales > CADCSY01 > JADDRA01. The sequence goes on along the minus strand of JBPCJK010000131.1, from coordinate 4,911 downwards.
GGGCCACCCGCTGCGCAAGGACTTCCCCCTGCTGGCCAGGGAGGTCAAACCCTGGCCCGGCTTGGTCGACGTCGAGGCCATGCCCGGGGAGGCCGGCGACAGCGACGCCGGCAGCGAGGCGACAGCGTTGTGAGCACGGTCTCCGAGAGAGCGCAGCGGGCCTACATCGGGGGCCAGGCCGCTGACGCACGCGTCAACGTCGAGCTCGAGTCTGACGGGATGACCCTCAACATCGGTCCCCAGCACCCCGCCACCCACGGCACCCTGCGCATCGTGACCCGACTCGACGGCGAGCAGGTCATCGCCGCCGAGCCGATCATGGGCTACATGCACCGGGGGTACGAGAAGCTCGTCGAGGTCCGTACCTACCCCCAGGTCACCACCCTGATCAACCGCATCGACTGGCTGGGGAGCTTCGCCAACGAGGTCCCCTTCATCCTCGCCGCCGAGCAGCTCATGGAGGTCGAGGCCCCGCCCCGGGCCCAGTGGATCCGTACCGTCCTCTTCGAGCTGTCCCGCATCGCCAACATCACCCTGTTCCTGGGTGACATGGGGGTCCAGCTCGGCGCCATCACCGCCGTTTTCTACGCCTTCCGAGACCGCGAACACGTCCTCAACCAGATCGAAGCCGCCACCGGTGGGCGCTTCCATCCCAACTTCGACCGGATCGGTGGCCTGAAAGAGGACCTGCCCAAGGGGTGGGTGGCCGAGACCAAATCGGTGATGGACAAGGTCCGCGACTTCTGCGACGAGATGGAGCAGCTCCTCGTCAACAACGAGATCTTCGAGACGCGCACCCGGGGCATCGGTGTCATCCCCCCCGACGTGGCGCTGGGCTACGGGCTCTCGGGCGCCAATCTGCGGGCTTCGGGGATCGACTGGGACCTGCGCCGCGACAGTCCCAGCCCCCTGGCCTGGTCGGAGGTCGACTGGAAGGTCTGGACCCATCCCGGCTGCGACAGCTTCGCCCGCTACTGGGTCCGCCTCCAGGAGACCCGCGAGGCTGCGCACATCGTCGACCAGCTCCTCGACGGCCTTCCGGCGGGGCCGATCATGGCCAAGGTCCCCCGAATCATCAAGGTGCCGGCGGGCGAGGCCTGGGTCTCCACCGAGAACCCCCTGGGGGAGATGGGCTACTACGTGGTGAGCAAGGGCGACCTCGGTCCCTTCCGGGTCAAGATCCGAACCCCATCGTTCAGCAACATCTCGGTGGTCCCCTGGGTCCTCAAGGGCGTCTACGTTCCCGACGTCATCACCATCCTCGCCTCCCTGTACTTCATCCTCGGCGACATCGACCGATGATCTCCGCCAGATGACCCTTGCCCTCGAGCTCGCCTACTGGCAGCAGCTCACCATCAAGGTCCTCGCCATCCTCGTCATCGTGCCCACGGCGACGGCGATCATCGTGCAGACCTTCCTGTTCAAGGTCATGGCCCACATGCAGAGTCGCCTCGGCCCCATGGAGGCTGGTCCCCATGGCGTACTGCAGCTCCTGGCCGACGGGGCCAAGTTCGTGCAGAAGGAGGTGCTGGCGCCGGCCCGGGCCGACCGCCGGGTGTTCATGCTGGCCCCGGTGGTGGTGCTGCTGTCGACCTTCCTGCTGTTCGTAGTCATCCCCGCCGGCCCCAGCGCGGTGGCCGAGGACCTCGACATCGGCATCTTCTTCGCCCTGGCGGTGTCGTCGATCTCGGTGCTCGGCATCCTCATGGCCGGTTGGGCGTCGGCCAACAAGTACGCCCTGGTGGGCGGGCTGCGGGCCGCCGGCCAGCTCATCGCCTACGAGCTCCCGCTGGTGCTGGCAGTGGTGGGCGTGGTCATCCAGGCCGGTTCGCTTAGCCTCCAGGGCATCGTCCGGTCCCAGGCCAACGGGGAGATCTTCGGCTTCGGGCTCATCGGCCAGCCCTTCATCCTCACCCAGTTCCTCGGTTTCGCCCTGTTCTTGATGGCGACCCAGGCCGAGCTCACCCAGCCCCCCTTCGACATGCCCGTGGCCGAGTCGGAGCTGGTGGCCGGCTACCAGGTTGAGTACAGCGGCCTGCAGTTCCTGTTCTTCTACCTGGGCGAGTTCGGCGCCGCCTTCGCCTTCTCGGCGCTGGCCGCCACCATGTTCCTCGGCGGCTGGTACGTCCCCGGGCTCGACCTCGACGGGGGGTTGCTGTCCAACCTGATCGGCCCGGTGGTGCTGTTCGTCAAGACCATGGCGGTGGCCTTCCTCATCTTCTGGGTCCGCTTCACCTACCCTCGCCTGCGTGAGGACCAGCTCCAGACCTTCGCCTGGAAGTACCTCATCCCCCTGTCGTTGGTGAACATCGTCGTCACCGGGGTGCTCAAGGTGGTCTTCTAGTGCCGTCCAGCGAGGAAGGAGGAACGTCCCGTGCCTGAGCTTCCCGGCCTGATCAAGGGCCTCGGCGTCACCCTGGGCACCATGCTGCGCCCGGCGGTGACCACCCAGTACCCCCACGTCAAGGAGGCCCCCCCGACCCGGGCCCGGGGCGTTATCGCCCTCAAGGAGGAGAACTGCACGGTGTGCATGCTCTGCGCCCGGCAGTGCCCCGACTGGTGCATCTACATCGAGGGCCACAAGACCAAGGCCCCGCCCCGCCGCGCCGGTGGCAAGCCCCGTACGGTGCAGCTCCTCGACCGCTTCGACATCGACTACTCGTTGTGCATGTACTGCGGGATCTGTGTCGAGGTGTGCCCCTTCGACGCCTTGTTCTGGAGCCCCGAGTACGAGTACTCCGAGCCCCGCATCGCCGACCTGCTCCACGACAAGGACCGTCTCGGAGAGTGGATGGAAGGCGTGCCCGAGCCCGAGCCGCTCGAGGCCGGCGCTGCCGGGAAGAAGAAGTAGGTCGACGTGATCCCGGAGAACATCGCCTTTGCCATCCTCGCCCTGGCGACGACCTTAGGCGCCCTGCGGGTCGTCACCACCCGCAACGTGGTCCACGCCGCCCTGTACCTGGTGGTGGTGCTGGCCAGCGTGGCTGCGCTCTACGTGCTGCTCGCCGCCGAGTTCGTGGCCGGCGTGCAGATCCTGGTCTACATCGGGGCCATCGTGGTGCTGTTCCTGTTCGGCATCATGCTCACCCGGACCACCATCGGCGCCGAATCCGGACTCGACAACGACCAGCGCTGGACCGCGGCCATCACCGGCCTCTTCCTGCTCGGGATGCTGTCGTTCGTGCTGGTCGACGGTTTCGGCGACCAGCGCCTGCCCACCCTCGAGGGCGTGAGTCGCCAGGCGCTGACCGCCGAGCGGGGGACGGGGGCGGTGGGCGACGCCATCTTCTCGACCTACCTGGTGCCCTTCGAGGTGGTGTCGGTGCTGCTGCTGGCCGCCCTTGTCGGCGCCATCGTCCTGGCCCGAAGGGACTAACGAGGCATCGATGCTGGTCAACCAGTTCCTCCTGCTGGGTGCGGTGTTGTTCTGCATCGGGGTCTACGGCGCGTTGGCCAGGCGCAACGGCGTGCTCGTTCTCATGTCGATCGAGCTGATCCTCAACGCTGTCAACATCAACCTGGTCGCTCTCGGAGCGCTGCAAGGGCCGCAGGCGGCCGTGGCCGGCCAGGTCTTCGCCCTGTTCGTGATCACCATCGCCGCAGCCGAGGTCGGGGTGGGCCTCGCCATCGTCCTGCTCATCTACCGCAACCGCAGCTCGGTCGACCTCGACGAGGTCGACCTCATGAAGGGGTAGGGGCAGCAGCAGATGTTGGAGAACGTCTGGGTGATCCCTGTCATCACCTTCGTCTCGTTCTGGCTCATCTTGTTCTTCGGGAAGCTCCTGCCCAAGCGCGGGGCCGAGATCGGCATCGCCGCCCTCGGCCTGGTGTTCGTCCTGTCGTGCCTGGCTGTGGCCCAGTGGATCGACCGCCCCGCTGACGAGGTCGTCTCCCGGACCGGTGGCGAGGTCCACGCCCTCCAGGTCGTCGACGGCGGCAACGAGGGCGAGAGCGGGGTCGACGGGGGGGGCGAGGTCGAAGCCGAGCCCATCCGGGGGGCGGTGGAGCGCAACGTCACCTGGTTCACCATCGGCGACATCGACGTCACCGCCGGCACCGCCGTCGACGGGCTCACGGTGATGCTGCTGTTCACCGTCACCCTGATCTCACTCCTGGTCCACATCTTCTCGACCAACTACATGCACGGCGACGTGCGCTTCACCTACTTCTTCGCCGGCCTGTCGTTGTTCACCACCGGGATGCTGCTGTTGGTGGTGTCCTCCAGCCTGCTCCAGGCCCTGTTCGGTTGGGAGATGATGGGGCTGTGCAGCTTCATGCTCATCGGCCACTGGTGGGAGAAGCAGGAGAACTCCGACGCCGCCCTCAAGGCGTTCCTCACCACCCGCACCGGTGACATCGGCCTGCTGGTGGGCATCGTGACCATGTTCTTCGCCGCCGGGCAGACCTTCGACATCGCCGCCATCAACCAGGCCGCCTTGGGCGGCGCCATGGGCCACACCGCCCTGGTGCTGGGGGCGGTGGCGCTGTTCATCGGCGTGATCGGCAAGTCTGCCCAGTTCCCGCTGCACACCTGGCTGCCGGATGCCATGGCCGGCCCCACCCCGGTGTCGGCGTTGATCCACGCCGCCACCATGGTGGTGGCCGGGGTCTACCTGGTCGCCCGCCTCTACGGGGTCTTCTGGGAGGCGTTTGGCATTGGCGGCGGCGGCATCAACCCCATCGCCGCCATCGGCGGCATCACCATCCTCATCGCCGCCGCCCTGGCCTTCGTGCAGAACGACATCAAGAAGGTGCTGGCCTACTCCACCGTCAGCCAGCTCGGCTACATGATCATGGCCTTGGGAGTGGGGGCGTGGACGGCGGGCATCTTCCACCTGTTCACCCACGCCTTCTTCAAGGGGCTGCTGTTCCTCGGGGCCGGCTCGGTCAGCCACGCCGTGCACAGCTTCG
>JBPCJK010000130.1:0-3458 GCA_051005375.1 Acidimicrobiales bacterium | reverse complement strand
CCGACCGCCGGTGCATCTCCCGGGTGCGGATCTGGACCTCCAGAGGCTTGCCCTGGGGCCCGATCACGGTGGTGTGCAGCGACTGGTAGAGGTTGAACTTGGGCATGGCGATGTAGTCCTTGATGCGGCCCTGCACCGGCTTCCAGGTGGCGTGCATGGAGCCGAGGGCGGCATAGCAGTCCTCCACCCGGTCGACCACCACACGGATGCCGACCAGGTCGAAGATCTCGTCGAACTCCTTGCCCTTGACCACCATCTTCTCGTAGATGGACCACAGGTGCTTGGGACGACCGGTCACCTCACCGGCGATCCGCAGCTCCCGCAGCCGCTCCCGCACCGCCTCCAGCACCAGGGTCAGGTACAGGTCGCGCTCGGGGCTGCGGGTGGACACCATCTGCTCGATCTCGGCGTAGCGCTTGGGGTGCAAGGTGGCGAAGGCCAGGTCCTCCAGCTGCTGCTTGATGTGCTCCATGCCCAGGCGATGGGCCAGGGGGGCGTAGATGTCGATGGTCTCCCGGGCGATGCGCTGGCGCTTGGCCTCGGGCAGGGCGGCCAAGGTGCGCATGTTGTGGAGCCGGTCGGCCAGCTTGATGATCAGGACACGCAGGTCCTTGGCCATGGCCACCAGCATCTTGCGCATCGACGCCGCCTGCTGGGCCTCACGGGAGTCGAAGCGGATTCGGTCGAGCTTGGTGACGCCGTCGACGATGGCGGCGACCTCGGGGCCGAAGGTCGAGGTCACGTCGGAGAGCTTCACCACGGTGTCCTCCACAGCGTCGTGGAGCAGGGCAGCGGCGATGGTGACCTCGTCCAGGCCGAGCTCGGCCACGATCATGGCCACGGCCAGGGGGTGGCCGATGTAGGCCTCGCCCGAGTTGCGGACCTGGCCCTGGTGGGCGTTGGCCGCCACCGCGTAGGCCCGGCTGATCATGGCCGTGGACGCCCGGGGGTGGCGGGCCCGGTAGGCCGACAGCAGTGGCGCCACCTCCTCGGCGGGCAGGGAGCTGCGCCTCCAGGGCAGGACGCGGTCGACGGTGGTCACTCGAGCCTCCCCTCGGTGCCGTTGCCCGCCTCCGGGTAGCGCAGCAGGGAGGTGACCTCCTGGCCGGCGAGCTGTCGCCGCCCGGACAGGAAGCCCAGCTCGATGACGAAGCCCAGGCCGACCACGTGCCCGCCCAGCTTCTCCACCAGGCGGACGGTGGCCGCCGCCGTGCCCCCGGTGGCGAGCACGTCGTCGATCACCACCACCCGGCTGCCGGCAGCCAGCCCGTCGGCGTGGATCTCGAGCAGATCCGTGCCGTACTCGAGGGCGTAGCGCTCCCCCTCCACCGCCCACGGCAGCTTGCCCGCCTTGCGCACTGGGACGAAGCCCGCGCCCAGGTGGTAGGCCACGGGCCCGGCCAGGATGAAGCCCCGGGCCTCGACGCCCACGACCTGGTCGACGGCCAGGTCGGCGTAGGGCTCGACCAGGAAATCCACGGTGGCGGCGAAGGCGTCGGCGTCGGCCAGCAGCGGGGTGATGTCCTTGAACACCACCCCGGGGGTGGGAAAGTCGGGGATGTCGCGGACCAGGCCTCCCAGCCGGTCAGCACGCGTCTCCACCTCCTCAAGGTACTGCCTCCCACCTGGGTCGCCGCCTTGGCGAGCCTGGTGCCGCCGTGCCAAGCTGCGCCGATGGCCACCCCCTGCCCCGAAGCCGACGGATCGAGCCCCCGCCAGACCCGCTTCGACGCCGCCCCGCCAATGTGCATCGATCCCTCCCGGCGCTACACGGCCGAGCTCTCGACATCGCTCGGCAACCTCACCATCGCCCTCGACCCCATCGCCGCCCCGGCCACGGTCAACAACTTCGTGGTCCTGGCCCGCTACCACTACTACGACGGGGTGGTGTTCCACCGGATCATCCAGGGGTTCATGTGCCAGGGTGGCGACCCCGAGGGCACCGGCCGGGGTGGCCCGGGCTACACCTTCGCCGACGAGCTCCCCAAGCCGGGTCGCTACGAGGTGGGCTCGGTCGCCATGGCCAACGCCGGGCCCAACACCAACGGCAGCCAGTTCTTCATCGTGAGCGGGCCCTCCGGGGTGGGGCTGCCGCCCAGCTACTCGTTGTTCGGCAAGGTGGTCAAGGGGCTCGACGTGGTGGCGGCCATGGAGTCCGTGCCCACCGGGCGCAACGACCGGCCCCGAGACGACGTGGTCATCCAGTCGGTGACCATCACCGAAGCGACGTAGCAGCGCAGAGGCTGCCCCTCCACTCTGCTCCAGCCCAGCCGGGTACGGTGAGACCATGAGCGACGGGGAGCAGTTGTCGTATCCGGCGGTGGGGGCCCGGATCGCTGAGCTGGTGGAGCGCCTGAGCGAGAACCCCGACGAGGGCGTGCAGGAACGGGTCATCGAGCTGCTGGACTGGGTCGACCTGTTCCACCGGGAGGGACTGACCCGGTTGGTGGGGATGATCGAGGCCTGGCGGGGAGAGATCTTCCTGGAGTCGGCCGCCAGCGACGAGGTGGCCGGCACCCTCCTCGACGCCTACGACCTGCGGGACAACCTCCTGCCTGACGGCCCGGCGCCGGCGCCGACCCCTCCCCCCCAGCCCACCCTGGTCCAGATCCGCACCAAGCGTTAGAGGGCTTTCCTCGGCGAACCGAAGGTTCGGCGGCGGCTCACACCGACAGGAGCTCGTGGGCGCCGGTGTCGACGGACGGGTGGCGGAGCTTGGACATGGCCCGGGCCTCGATCTGGCGGATGCGCTCACGGGTGAGGTTGAAGCTCTCCCCCACCTCCTCGAGGGTGCGGGCCTCGCCCCGGTCGAGCCCGTAGCGCAGCCGGATGACGGTTCGCTCCCGGTCATCCAGCGGAGCCAGCAGCCGGGCCACCTCGGCGGGCAGCAGGGCGTCGGCGGCGGCGTTGAACGGGCAGGTGGCGTTGGGATCGGCCACCACGTCGCCCAGCTCGGCGTCGCCGTCCTCCCGCAGGGGATCCGACAGCGAGAGGGTGCCGCCGGCGTAGCGGAAGATCTCGATGAGCTTGTCGACGGGCAGGTCGAGCTCGGCGGCCAGCTCGGCCAGCGTGGGGGGCCGGCCGAACTTGATCTCCAGCACCCCCTGGGCCTTGCGCAGCCGGGTGAGCTGGTCACCGGCGTGCACCGGCAGGCGGATGGTGCGTCCGGTGTTGGCGATCCCCCGGGTGATGGCCTGGCGGATCCACCAGGTGGCGTAGGTCGAGAACTTGAACCCCTTGCGCCAGTCGAACTTCTCGACGGCGTGGAGCAGGCCCAGATTGCCTTCCTGGACCAGATCGAGCAGATCGAGACCCGACGACGCCTGGTAACGCTTGGCGATCGACACCACCAGGCGCAGGTTGGCGCACACGAACTGCTCGGTGGCGGCCTCGCCGTTGCGGACCGCCCGGCGGGCGGTGGCCCGCTCCGACGGCGTGAGTTTGGTCCCGCCCTCGGC
>JBPCJK010000129.1:0-10079 GCA_051005375.1 Acidimicrobiales bacterium | reverse complement strand
CCCATGGGCTGACGGGCCGCGAGGCCGAGGTATTGCGGCACCTCGCCGACGGGTCTGACACCCGCACCGTGGCGCGGTTGATGTCGATCAGCGAGCTCACTGTTCAGGATCATCTGAAGGGGGTGTTCACCAAGACCCTTACGTCGAGTCGTCGCGAGCTGCTCGCAATGTCTGGCGGCAGCTGAGGTCGCCGAGGTGGGCCCTTCTGGCCGGAAAGACGTCCTCATGCCGATGCCCGGAACTCGGCATGTTCACCAAGCGCCGGGCGGATTCGACGTCGATCACAGCCACGGCTTGCCCGGACTCTGCTGGGAGGGCCGGTGCGAAGTTGCCCACTACGGACGAGCAGCGATCGCCTGGGGGTGGTCGAGGGCTGCATCCTCACGGCCGTGGTCAGGTACGCCTAGATCAGCCCATCGTTGTCGTACGCCGGGGACACGGCAGGGCCGAGCAGCCCGCCCTCACCATGGCGGCGACGCTGGGCACCGTCATCGCCGTACTCATCTGAAGGGGCTCTTCACGATCCAGGGTGTAGTTGGGGGTCTGTAGCCGCCGGTCTCCAGGAGGGATCTGGCGATGGCGTTGGTGAGGTTGCGGAACCCGAGGGTGGAACCGCGGGGGTGTTCGAGGCGGCCGGTTGCTTGGTCGTATTCGGTTACCTTCAGCCCGGACGGAAGAACGCAAGCATTGTCTGGCTGGCGTTCGGCGATGTCAGGATTTCCTGCATGTGTGCGGACCGCCGGGCGGCATCGCTGGTGCGTTCGAACATCTCGCGTTCGTATTCTTTGACGGCGGCGGGAAAGTCGTCCGGGTGCGCGGCCAGCGCGAGGCCGAGCAGGGCGCCGTCGAGCATCGCCATGTTGGCGCCCTGCCCCACCGGCGGCATCAGATGCGCGGCATCGCCGAGCAGCGTGACGCCTGGCGTCGACGGCCAGGTCAGGCCGACCGGGAGAGTGGTGATCGACCGTGGCAGGATCGTGTCGTCGCAGGCTGCGATCAGTGCGGTGAAGCGTGAGTCCCAACCGATGAACAGGTCGATCAGCCTCACCCGGGCCGCGGCTGGGTCGTCGAACGGGATCCCGCCGGTGGCGAACCAATCCTCGGCGGTGTTGTAGAAGCTGAGGTAGATGCGTACGCGGCCGTCGCCGTTCCTTTGCGCCGAAAGGGATTGTCCGTTGCCGAGCACCCAGTAGTTGCCGCGCCCAACCATCGCCGCGAGATCGGGATGGGTGCGGTCGATGTCGGAAATTCCGAGCTCGACGACATTCTGGCCGGTGTGCGCCGGGCGGGCGTCGGTGAGTAGCGCGCGGACCCGAGAGTCCGCGCCGTCCGCGCCGACCAGCAGGTCATACGTCGCACTACTGCCGTCGGCGAAGTGCAGCAGGCCAATGTCGGCGGATTCGAACGCGTGCCCCCAGCGCACCGCGTGTTCGGGGAGAGAATCCACCAGCAGGTCGCGCAGATCGGCACGGTCGACCTCAGGTCGCTCAAGCGCGGCGTCGTCGGGCGTATCCTCCTGGAGCAGCAGGGTGCCGTCCGGCTCGAGAAGACGCATGTCCTGACCTTCGCGACGAGCAATCGCGTGGAACTGATCGATCAGGCCAGCCTCACGCATCGCCCGCTGCCCGGTCCCGGGGTGCAGATCGAGCATGCCACCCTGACCGCGCGCGCTGCGCGACGATTCACGTTCGTACACGACAGCGTCGATGCCATTCACGTTCAGCACACGGGCAAGGACCAGGCCGCCCAAGCCGGCTCCGACGATCGCGATGGTCATGGCTGCCTCCGATTCACCGTATCAGTAAATACAGCGTATCGTCTCAAGGCGATGTATTGTCGGCAGCATGTTGGTGTGGGAGAGGCCAGAGCCGCCGGATCGACCGGCGCTGGCCCCACTAAGCCGGGAGCGAATCGTACGAGCGGCGATCCGGCTGGCCGACGCGGACGGCCTGGAGGCGGTGTCGCTACGCAAGGTCGCCGCCACGCTCGACGTTGGGCCGATGCGGCTGTACGGCTACATCGCCACCAAGGAGGAGTTGTTCGACTTGATGATCGATGCGGTCTACGCCGAGATCCAGCCGGCCGGAGACGGTTGGCGAGAGATGCTGCGCTCCCTCGCCGATACCACCCGGCAGGCTGCTCACCGGCACGAATGGCTCGCCGACCTGATCGGTGGGCGACCCTCGCTCGGGCCGCACGCGCTAGCCAGGGGGGAGGCTGTGGTGGCCGCAATGGGCGGCGTCGACGTGGACACCGTCATGCCGGTGGTCGACGCGGTCGATGCGTACGTGATCGGCGCGTTGCGCCGGGAGATCACCGAGCGGCGCGCCGAGCGGGCCACCGGGATGGACAAGACGCAGTGGCAGGCCGCCTTCGGGCCTTATCTAGAGCAGACCTTCGCCACTGGCCGATTCCCCGCGCTCGCCTCGGTCGTACGCGATGGCGCCCACCTAGACGCCAACCAAACCTTCCGGACCGGCCTCGACTTCCTCCTCGACGGCATCGAAGCCCGCATCTCAAGCTGACGCGCAGCCGAGGGACCGGAGGAGCGCCGCCCGTGGCATCATCTCGGCGCTGACGCGTTGAGACGACGCAACCTCACCAAAACGGCTCTTCGAGTTCACCTCAGTTCCGCAACTATCGCATCCGGGCCCTGCTCTACGCCGGCAAGCCCAACTGGGACCTACTCGCCACCATCACACCCCGCTGAAACCGAAGGGCCTGCTTGGTCGGCGGCCGTTGCTGGCACGGCGCTGGGGCCATGGGCACAAGGGCTCTTGCGGCCGGATCGTGATGGCCGTCGCGACGGTTGGTTGCACGTGAAACCGGACACAATTGCCTGCGTTGTAGTTTCGACCACGCTTCACGACGGAGGAGAGACGACATGGGAGACACTGGACCCGAGAGCGGCGCCAAGGGGGCGGTCGAGGGGATCAAGGGCAAGGCCAAGGAGGCCGCCGGCGTGGTGAGCGGCAACGACGAGTTGGAGCGCGAGGGCGAGGCGCAACAGGAGAAGGCCGAGTCCCAGCGGGACGTGGCCGCCAAGGAGGCCGAGGCGGACAAGGCCCGAGCTGAGGCTGCCGGCCACGAGGCCGAGCAACGGGCCAACCAGCAGTAGGAACCCGTTGCCCGACGCTGGCCCGGCGGTGCTCGGTCGCATTCTGTCGGTCAACGTCGGGCGCGTGCGTCGGGTCGAGCACCACGGCCGTACGGCGGAGACCGGCATCTGGAAAGCGCCGACGCCGGGTCGGGTGACGCTTCGGGGAGTGAACCTCGAGGGCGACGACCAGGCCGACCGAACCGTCCACGGCGGACCGGACAAGGCGGTGTACGCCTACGGGCGCAACGACTACGAGTGGTGGGAGGGCGAATTCGCCCAGGAAGTCCCGCCCGGTACGTTCGGCGAGAACCTGACGCTGTCTGGTATCGACCTCAATGCCGCGGTGGTCGGCGAACGCTGGTCGGTGGGCTCAACGGTCCTCGAGGTGCGCCAACCCCGTAGTCCGTGCTGGAAGCTCGGCCTGCGCATGGGCGACTCCCACTTCCCGGCCCGCTTCGGCGCCGCCGGGCGCCCCGGCGCCTACCTTGCCGTCGTCACTGAGGGTGACCTGGGCGCAGGCAACGAGGTGGTGCTGGTGGCTCGTCCCGGCCACGGGGTCACCATCGGCTTGGTGCAGCAGGCCTTCGACGACCCCTCGCTGGCCCCGACCCTGCTCCGTGCCCCCGAGCTCCCGGCCGGGCTGCGGCGGTGGGTGAGCTCCGCATCTGGCTGCTGAGTTCCATCCGAGGGCGTCGGGAGGGGTCGGCGGGGCGAGCCGTTCTTGCGTAGCAGTGTCGCGCGCAGCGCGAGTGAGCTACGCAAGTTCGCTCCAGGCCCTCAAGCGGTGAGCCGGTCGGCTGCCTCGGCCAGCTCGAAGCACCCAGCGGTGATGCCGCCGGCAGCGTGGCTGACGATGTCGATGGTCACGGTGTTCCAGCTGTTGGACCAGTCGGGATGGTGGTTCAGCTTCTCGGCGACCAGGGCGAGGCGGGTCATGAACCCGAAGGCGGCGCTGAAGTCGTCGAAGACCAGCTCCTTGTGCAGCTTGCCCTCTACCATCGACCAACCTTCGAGTCCGTCGAAGCGCTGTTGGACCTCGGTGTTGCTCAGCGAGTCTGGCACTGTCTACTCCTTCCCTTCGGCACCCTCGGCGAAGCCGGCGTAGCCCGTCACCTCGAGCTGGTCGGCCAACTCGGGTCCGCCGGTGGCGACCACCCGGCCCTTGGACAGTACGTGGACGACGTCGGGGCGCAACACGGTGAGCAGACGCCGGTAGTGGGTGATGGCCAGCACCCCTAGCCCCCGCTCCTCTGTCTCGGCCTCGACCCGTCGGGCCACCTTGCGCAGGGCGTCGATGTCGAGGCCGGAGTCGACCTCGTCGAGGATGGCGATGGTGGGTTGGAGAACGCCGAGCTGGAGGCACTCGTTGCGCTTCTTCTCACCTCCCGACAGGTCGACGTTGAGCGGACGGGACAAGAAGCGCTCGTCGAAACCGATGCGCTCGGCCTCGATCCGCATCCGGCCCCGCACGTCACCCCCACCCCGGCCCACGGCCACCAGCGCCTCCTCCAGCATGTCGGCGACGGCGACTCCGGGGACCTCGGTGGGGTACTGCATGGCAGAGAACAGCCCGGCGGCGGCCCGCTGCCAGGGCTCAAGCGCCAACACGTCGGCCCCGTCGAGGGTTACCGTGCCGCTGAGGACCTGGTAGCCGGGCCGGCCCATGATCACGTGGGCCAGGGTCGACTTCCCCGACCCGTTGGGGCCCATGACGGCGTGGACCTCGCCGCTGCGGACAATGATGTCGACGCCGCGGAGGATCTCCTTGCCGGCCACGCCCACCCGCAGGCCGCTGACCACCAGCTCGGCCATCAGTCACTCACCGTCACGTACACGTCGTCACCCTCGACATCGACGTCGTAGGTCGGTACCGGCTTGGTGGCGGGCAGGGTGTCAGGCTCACCGGTCTTGAGCGAGAAGCAGCTCCCGTGCTTCCAGCACTCCACCTGCAGGGTGTCGGGGTCGATCTCTCCCTCGGCCAGGGAGTAGTCGGCGTGGCTGCAGGTGTCGCCGATGGCGTAGAAGTCGTCGCCCAGCCGCACCAGGCAGATCTTGTGGGGCCCGATCTCGAAGCGCCGGGAGCCGTTGACGTCGATGTCGACCACCGCGCACAACCGGGTACGTTGCTCAGCCACCGGTCGAGGCCTTGTCGTCGTCGGTCGAGGCCGTGGCGTCTCTGGCGTCGCTGTCGTCGGCTTGGCGACGGTCGAGCTTGGCTGTGATCTCGGCCCGCAGTGGCGCCACCGCGGCGGCCATCGCCAACCGATCGAGCACCTCCTCGAAGAAGCCCAACACGATCAGGCGCTCGGCCCGACCGGGCGGGACGCCTCTGCTCTCCAGGTAGTAGCGCTGATCCTCGTCGACGGGGCCGACGGCGGAGGCGTGGCTGCAACGTACGTCGTTGTTCTCGATCTCCAGGTTGGGGACGGACTCAGCCCAAGCGCCGTCGGAGAGCTTGATGTTGCGGTTGGTCTGGAAGGCATCCACCCCCGCAGCCTGCTTGCCGATGTGGATGAGGCCGGTGTAAACCGACCGCGAGTGCCCCTGCACCGCCCCCTTGAACAACAGGTTGCTGGTCGTGCGGGGAGCCACGTGGTCCTGCAGGCTGCGGAAGTCGTGCATCTGGCCTCGCTCGCCGAAGTAGACCGCCAACATCTCTCCTGAGCTGCCCCTGCCCACCAGGGCCGACTCGACCTCGAGGCGGGCGTAGTCGGCCCCGAGGGCCACCATGGCGGTGCTGAACGCCGCGTCGCGCTCGACCCGGCTGACCTGGCGGCCCAACTGCCACACCTGCTGTCCCAGGACCTGGACGTTGACGTACTTGAGGCGAGAACCGGCGCCGGCGTGGAGCTCGGCGACGGGCATGATCAGGGCGTCGACGTCAGCTGAACCGGCGTGGTCGTAGACGACGACCTCACTGTCGTCGCCGGCCTCCACCACCAAGTGGGGGAAGCTGGCACCGCCGGCCGCGTCGGTCCATTGCAGCACCAGCACCGGGGCCGGTACGACGACTCCATGTGGAACCTGCACGAGGACCGGATCGGCGACAAAGGCATCGTGTAGCTGCCCGAAGGCCGTCGTCGTGGCCCCGGTCAAGGATCCCAGTGCCCTCCCGGCCGAGTCGAGGTCGGACAGCCGTCCCACCCTGACCCCGGTGGCGGCGACCGCTTCGTCGATCTCTACGAAGACCACCACACCGTTGTGCACCACCACCAGGGCCGAACGCTGGCCCAGGGTGTCGATCAAGGGGGCCAGCTCGTCGGGAACACCTGGCTCGGCCGGGGCCTCGGGAGCAAGCGGCGAATAGTCGCCGAGATCGAGCTCGGGGATGCGGCTGTAGCGCCACACCTCCTCCTCCACTGTGGGCAGGGGCGTCACTGTGAAACGCTCGAACGCCGCCGCTCGCCGACGCTTCAGCCAGTCGGGGCCAGCCAGTCGGGCGACGGCATCAGCGGTAAAAGTGCTCAGGGCGACGCCTCTCTCGGGACCAGAGGAGCATCAGCTTCCTCTGCTCCAATGCTACCGGCCTCGACCCTCACCCCTGCGCAGCGGCCGGTCCCGTCGGGGCCGACTCGATGCCTGCACTCCACCGGGGCGCTCATCATCGGTGGCCACCGTCCTGCCGGCGTCGTCAACGGCGGGGTCGGTTGTCCCGTGATCGACAGGGGCCGGCGTACCCCAGGCCCGTGCCTCAGCCTCGTTCCAGCGACTCGAGTCCTGAGGACCGCGGTGCGCTGGTTCCTCAGCGGGGGGTGCTGAGTGGGCGGCTGGCACAGGCTGCGTGGCCTGGGCGGGCTGGGCGGGCTGGGCGGGCTGGTCCTGCGCCCACGGCCGCCGTTGGGGCCCACCGGCGGTGGTTCCCTCTCGGCCGGCGGTGGTTCCCTCTCGGCGCTGCTCGGCCTCGACCATCTGGGTGCGTCCGGCAGCCTCGGGGCCGACATCAGGGCTCATGGCCCTGGCCGCCAACTTGCCGTGCCAGCGCTCCCCGCTCACCCCACCGAGGATGGCACCGCCCAGCATGGCCAACAGGGAGGCGACGCCGGCGATGGTGGCCAGCGGCCGGTAGTCCTCACCGGAAGTGGGGACACCCACCACCCGGACGTTGGTGGCGATGGCTTGGGTGTCGCTCTGGGTGGCCACCAGCACGGCGACCACCACCCCGATGAGGATGGCCAGGAGGAAGACAAGGCCACCGTTGAGGGCACCAGCCCGACGGGCCAGCCGTCCGGCGATGTAGCCGCCGAAGAAGTAGGCCACGAACAGCACCAGGAAGGTGACGATGGCGCTGATGATGCCGACCTTCTGGTAGTCGATGGAGACGAGGTCGGCGGTGTCGAACCCGACCGCAGCCAGGATGCCGGCCACCACGGCCAGGAGGATGGCGAAGGCGGCAAAGGCCACCAACGTCCCGGCCAGGATGCTGATGAGGGAGACCGGGCCCATCCCGGCGTCCCGAGCCACCATCTTTCGTTCCTTACCGCTCTCGACCTTGCGAATACCGCGCATGGGGGTCTCCTTGCATCGGGCGTTCTGTCGGGGGAAGCCTTCCCCCCGTCAGCGCCTGAGGAAACCGAGCGTCGGCGGTGTTGCGGCCCGTCAGCGGTGGCGACGGACGCGGCCGAAGGCTCGCCGCCACCACGGGGATGCACCGGACGGGCGACCGCCTCGCTGGGCCTCGACCTCGGCCAGGATGCCAGGGCCGGCGGCGTTGAGGATCTCCTCAGCCTCGTCGAGCACCGCCCCCACCCCTTCGCCCACCCCCACGCCGGGCGGCTCCGGAGGGGTGGGCGGGACCACCATGGTGCCGTAAGTCCAGGCCGCATCGGCCAGCCGCCGTTCATATCGAGGGCAGTGCTCCGGGCACCGCCACGGCGCCTCAGGCGCCAGATCGAGATCACACTTCCGTACGGTCTCCCCATTGGCATACGAGCGACTCTCGAAGTGCTTGCACTCCACCCGCATCGGCATGCCCCAAGTCTAGAACCGCCGGAGCCGCCCAGCGCCGGGCAAGTGAACCGTCCCGCCAGCGCCCGCCCGGTGACCGGTTGGGGCCGACGGCGCTCGTTTCGCGCCAGCGGCCGCCCAAAGGGCGGCCGCTCCAGCAAGCAGTGGGGTAGCTACCGGGCGTCGGTAGCAGTTCTACACGCTGCCGGGTAGCTGGTCGGTGACGGGTGGCCGAGCCCCGAAATCCAATGCCATCGGCCACGGAGGGAGGATTCCGGGGCGAGTAGAGGGGAGGGGCCCACGGGGCGCCGGAGGCCCCGCACTTCACCAGCAGTGGGGTAGCTACCGGGCGGCGGGTGGCATCGAGGGGAGGGGCCCACGGGGCGCCGGAGGCGTCCCCGTGGGAGGGGTCCCGCTCGGTGACAGGACCCGCCGCCCGGTAGCGGGGGTTACCCCACGCTCCCTTCCATCTGGAGCTCGATCAGCCGGCTCCACTCGATGGCGTACTCCATGGGCAGGGTCCGGGTGACGGGCTCGATGAAGCCGTTCACGATCATCCCCATGGCCTGCTCCTGGGAGAGTCCCCGGCTCATGAGGTAGAAGAGCTGGTCGTCGCCCACCTTGGACACGGTGGCTTCGTGGCCGACCACGGCGTCACGCTCGCCGATCTCCATATAGGGATAGGTGTCGGAGACGCTGTGGTCGTCGAGGATGAGAGCGTCGCACTGCACGTGGCTCTTGCATCCGTAGGCGCCGTCTTCCACCCGGACGAGGCCCCGGTAGCTGGTGCGGCCCCCGTCCTTGGAGATCGACTTGGAGACGATGCGGCTGGTGGTCTCGGGGGCGGCATGGGTCATCTTGGCCCCGGCGTCCTGGTGCTGGCCGGCGCCGGCGTAGGCCACTGAGAGCACCTCGCCCGAGGCCTTGGGGCCGACCATGACCACGGCCGGGTACTTCATGGTCAGCCGGCTGCCGATGTTGCCGTCGATCCACTCCATGTGGCCCTCGGTCTCCACCCGGGCCCGCTTGGTGACCAGGTTGAAGACGTTGTTGGACCAGTTCTGGATGGTGGTGTAGGTCACCCGGGCCGAGGGCTTGACCACGATCTCGACCACGGCCGAGTGCAGCGAGTCGGAGGTGTACACCGGCGCCGAGCAGCCCTCGATGTAGTGCACCTTGGAGCCCTCGTCGGCGATGATCAGGGTCCGCTCGAACTGGCCCATGTTCTCGGCGTTGATGCGGAAGTAGGCCTGCAGGGGCATCTCCACCTCGACCCCGGGGGGGACGTAGATGAACGAGCCGCCCGACCACACCGCGGTGTTGAGGGCGGCGAACTTGTTGTCGTTGGCGGGGATGATCTTGCCGAAGTAGGCCCGCACGATCTCGGGGTGCTCGCGCATGGCCGTGTCCATGTCGCAGAAGATGACGCCCTGGGCCTCGAGATCGTCGCGGTTCTTGTGGTAGACGACCTCGGACTCGTATTGGGCGGTGACCCCGGCCAGGTACTTGCGCTCGGCCTCGGGGATGCCCAGCTTCTCGTAGGTGGCCTTGACCGAGTCGGGAAGCTCGTCCCAGGCGTCGACCTGCTTGTCGGTGGGCTTGATGTAGTAGTAGATGTTGTCGAGATAGATCTCCGACATGTCGCCGCCCCAGGTGGGCATGGGCCGTCGCTCGAAGTGACGCAGCGCCTTGAGCCGGCGGTCACGCACCCAGTCGGGCTCGCCCTTCATCCACGACATCTCGTTGACGATGTCGGCGTTGATGCCCCGCTTGGGCTTGAACACGTACTCCTCGGCGTCACTCCAGCCGAGCTTGTAGCGTCCAAGATCGAGATCGGTGACTGTCATCGGACCGTCCTAACGTCTGGCGAGTTTCTCCTACGTGGATAGTACCAATGCTAGCGGCCCGGATCATCCCCCCACCCCGGTGACCCCCCCGGTGGCCCAGCGGGAGCCGACCAGCCGGGACCGCCACGGCGACGTGGTGGTCGACGAGTGGGCCTGGCTGCGCCACAAGGACGACCCCGAGGTGCGGG
>JBPCJK010000128.1:0-4100 GCA_051005375.1 Acidimicrobiales bacterium | reverse complement strand
CTGTTCCTCTTTCCTCCGTAGAACCTCCCTGTTGGGTCCTCCCCGCCGGGGCCGTCAGCCGGAGACGGGCCGCCTTCGGCGGCGGGCGTGGCTTGCGGCCGATGTATTGCGATGATCCTCCTCTCTTGGTCCTCGTCATCGTGGTGGGAGTGAGACCTTTATCTGGTTGCGTGGACGCTCGGGGGATGTCCGACGAAGCGTTGGCAGCCATCGGCGGCGTGCGCCGTGGCCTGAGCGGGATCCTGACCGAGGTCGCCGAGGGGACCTCGGAGCTGATCTACCTGGGATAGGAAGCGGGACCCGACACCCTGGGGGCCTCAGCCACGCACCTGGTCGGGAGGGTGCCACCGCACGCCGGCAAAGCGGCCGAAGTAGCTGTCGTAGGTGATCACCTCGGCATCGTGCTCAAGGGCGAGGGCGCCGAGATGGGCGTCGCTCACCAGGTTGCCGCCGGTTCCCACTCGGGCGAGCAGCTCGGCGACGAGCCCGAGATGCTTGGGAGTGGGCTCGACGAGGACGCTCGGGGGCTGGTCGACCCACACCGTCACCCGCTCGAGCGCGTCGGCCACCGGCAGGGGCCTGGGGAACAGGCCCACCTTGGTGGACAGTCGCAGAAAGGCGAGTACCGGGCCCCAGGCGAAGCCGACGGTCTCACCGCCGGTCAGCGCCCCGTCGAGCCAGCGGCGAGACGGCCCGTGCTTGGGGTCGGCCTCGTTGACGGCGTACAGCAGCACGTCGGCATCGACCAGGTTCACTGGCCGGCCCGCATCTTGCGGACGAGCTCATCGTCCTCCAGGTCTGCCGCCAACCGCAAGGCGTGGTCGAGGTCGACAGCGGGGAGACCGAGGTCGGCAGTCTTGGTGCGAAAGCCCTCCCTCGCCGGGCTCCCGCTCAGACCCTCCCGGATGGCGTCGTTGAGCGCCTGCTTGAAAGAAACCCTGCGCTCGCGCATGCGCTTGCGGAGCAGCGCTTCGGTGTCGGACTCGAGCGTGACCGTGGTCCGCATCGCTGACAGCGTAGCATCATCACATCTGACAGCAAGAGCGCAGAGAAGCGGTCCTACACAGAGCGGTCGGACGGCAGGTCGGCTCGACGGAGCTTGCCCAGGGCGGTGCGGGCCAGGGCCGGCACCACCACCAGCTCTCGGGGCACGGCGTAGGCCGGGAGCCGCTCCTTGGCCCAGGACCGCATCTCTTC
This sequence comes from Acidimicrobiales bacterium, assembly GCA_051005375.1. Classification (GTDB taxonomy): domain Bacteria; phylum Actinomycetota; class Acidimicrobiia; order Acidimicrobiales; family CADCSY01; genus JADDRA01. The sequence continues at coordinate 2,903 of JBPCJK010000128.1, read as the reverse complement.
GAGAGCGGGAGGCGAGGAGGGGTCGGCGGGAACGACGTAGGCCACGACCCTCGCCCCCCACCGGGGATCGGCCCGACCGGCCACCGCCACCTCGGCGATGTCGGGGTGGCGGCCCAGCACCGCTTCCACCGGTGCGGGCCACACCTTCTCCCCACCGGTGACGATGACCTCGGCCATGCGACCGATCACCGCCACGGAGCCGTCGCCGGCAACGGAGCCGGCGTCGCCGGTGGAGAGCCAGCCGTCGGCGTCCTTGGGATCGGTCCCGTCGCGGTAGCAGCGCAGGAGCATCGGCCCCCGCACCTGCAGCTCCCCGTCCACGGCTCGCACCTCAACCTCGGACAAGGGCCGACCGTCGTAGACGACCCCACCGCCGGTCTCGGTCATGCCGTAGGTGGACACGACGTTGGGCGGGCGGTCCGGCGGAGGCGCCGAACCACCCACCAGCACCCACCGGAACCGCGCCACGTCCACCTGGGGCAACACTGCGGCGACCAACGAGACCAGGGTGGCTCCCCTCCGGGCCGCGTTCTCCACCAGCGATGGTTCGGGACGGGCCAGGAGGGTGAGCGGCGTCGCCGTGGCCAGCGCCCGGGTCACCACCGACAAGCCGCCGACGTGGGCCAGGGGGAGGCAGGCCAGCCACCGGTCGCGCCCGGAGTCGACGGCCAGGGAGGCGCTGGTGGCCAGAGCCGCGGCGCCCACCGCGTCGTGGGTGAGCACCGCCCCCCGGGGCGCTCCGGTGGACCCGCTGGTGGCCACCACCAAGGCGACTCCCTGGTCCACGGGCACGCCGCCGGGGCGGGCGTGGGTCTCGCCGCCGGTGTCGACGAGCACCGACGGGCCCATGGCCTCGAGGAGAGCTTCGGCTGCTGGGCGGGGGAGACGGGGGTCGAGGGGGAACACGGCGTCGCCGTCGTCCCACGCCCGGAGCAGGGCGTCGACGAAGGCCGGCTGCCCCTCAGCCACCACGGCGATCAGCCGGCCCGTCACCTGGGCGTACCCATCCCGTGGAGGTCGAAGCCAGTCACCCGATGACCCGGAAAGCCAGGACCAGCGACACGGGGACGACGACCGCCCATCCCGACCAGGCGCTCGCGAACACCCACCACCGCTCCTCGGGAGACCTCAGGTACACCGCGCCGGCGGTCAGCACGGCGGGGACCAGTCCCAGACCGAGGGCGAAGGCGATCGTCCCGAGGATGATGTCCAGCGGCTCGGGAGCCAGCGTCAGCATGGCGGCCATAGCGGGAGGATCGGGCTGGTCTGATCCCATCAGGCCCACCGGGCGACGCCTAGCACCAGCATGGTCAGACCTTGGAGGTCCGTCGCCGGTTCATCTCGGTCACCATGGCCGAGGCTAGGGCGGGTACCGTCCGGGAATGACCGCATCCCTCCCGGCCTGGCAGGCGTCGGGCCAGTGGCGTGACATCCGCTACGAGACAGCCGAGGGAATGGCCAAGGTCACCATCAACCGCCCGGAGGTGCGCAACGCCTTCCGGCCCCAGACGGTGGCCGAGCTCTCGACCGCCTTCCACCTGGCCCAGGACGATCCCGAGGTCGGGGTGGTCATCCTCACCGGAGAGGGGCCCGACGCCTTCTGCTCCGGTGGCGACCAGAAGATCCGGGGTGACGACGGCTACCTGGGCGACGACGAGGTGGGCAGGGCCGGCATCGGGCGCCTCAACGTCCTCGACCTCCAGGTCCAGATCCGTCGCTGTCCCAAGCCGGTGGTGGCCATGGTCGCCGGCTACGCCGTGGGCGGCGGACACGTCCTACACGTGGTCTGCGACCTCACCATCGCCGCCGACAACGCCCGCTTCGGGCAGTCCGGGCCCAAGGTGGGGTCCTTTGACGGCGGTTACGGGTCGGGGCTGTTGGCCCGCATGGTTGGTCAAAAAAAGGCCCGGGAGATCTGGTTCCTCTGTCGCCAGTACGGCGCCGAGGAGGCGCGGGCCATGGGCCTGGTGAACACGGTGGTGCCCCTCGATCGCCTCGAGGAGGAGACGGTGCAGTGGTGCCGGGAGATGCTGGCCATGTCGCCCCTGTCGCTGCGTCTGCTCAAGGCCTCAATGAACGCCGCCGACGACGGCCTGGCCGGCATCCAGCAGCTGGCCGGTGACGCCACCCTGCTCTTCTACCTGAGTGAGGAGGCCCAGGAGGGCCGCGACGCCTTCGTCCAGAAGCGTCCCCCCGACTTCTCCCGCTTCCCCCGCCGACCGTGAGCCCGGCCGTTCCGGCGCGCACCGTCGTTCTGGCACCAGAAACGCGTGCATTTTGGCCGCCTGGTGGTGCCAGAACGGGTGAGGGCGGGCGGTGAACCGGTGGTTCCAGGGCGCCCGTCCGCGGACCGTGCCTGCCTCGGTCGTGCCCGTGCTGGTGGGCACGGCGGCGGCGGCGGGGCTGACGGACGGTGGCATCGTGTGGTGGCGGATGGCCGCTGCCATGGTGGTGGCGCTCTCCATTCAAGTGGCGACCAACTTCGTCAACGACTATGCCGACGCCGAGCGGGGGGCGGACACCAGCGACCGGACCGGGCCCGTCCGATTGGTGGCAGGGGGACTGGCGACCGCCGGCGAGGTGCGGCGGGCGGCGCTGGTGGCCGCCGGTGTGGCCGCGGTGGCCGGGGTGGCACTCACGCTGGCCGTCGGCCCGGAGCTGTTGGTGGTGGACCTGGCCAGTTTCGCCGCTTGCTACTTCTACACCGCCGGCCCCCGCCCCTACGGCTACGCCGGCATGGGCGAGGTGTTCGTCTTTGTGTTCTTCGGGGTGGTGGCCACCGTCGGTTCCGCCTACGTGCAGCTCGACCGGGTCAGCACCCTGGCCCTCGGTGCCTCGGTGCCGGTGGGCCTGGTCGCCACCGCCCTGCTGGTGGTCAACAACCTGCGGGACATCCCGAGCGA
>JBPCJK010000127.1:0-12624 GCA_051005375.1 Acidimicrobiales bacterium | reverse complement strand
CGCCCGGCTGGCGCGTGGGGGCCGACAGGTAGCTCCACGCCCAAGATCTGGCGGGATCAGATTGCCCCTCCGTTGGAGAGGGCTAAGGTCCGCAGCTATGAACCGGATGTCACTACGTTGGGTCGTCTGGGCTGTGGCGGTGGCGGGCTTCCTCGCCCCCGCCGGAGTGGCTTGGGCGTGTGTCGGCATCATGTCGCTGACCACGAGCGCTTCCTCCGTCCAGCCCGGGGGCACGGTGACCGTCTTCGGCAGGGAGTTCGCTCAGAAGGAGCCGGTGGAGATCCACCTCGACTCGCCCACCGGGCCGCTGCTGGCCACGGCCCCGCCCCCGGAGTCGACCATGACCAGCCGGTTCGAGGTCATGGCCACCATCCCGGCAGACGTCGGGCGGGGACCGCACCTGCTGGTCGCCACTCAGAACTACCATCACATGAACGCCGGTGCCCCGGCCCGGGCCAGCATCTTCGTAGGCACCGAGGCACCGGCTCCGGCTTCCCCTCCGTCGCGGCCGACAGGCGTGGTGATGAGGTCGACGACGAACGGGGTCGCCTTGGCCCTGATCGGGTTGGCCGTTGCCGCCGGTGGCCTGATCGTGGCCGGGTTGTTGCAGCGCCGGTCGTCAGACCAGCGCCGGCCGGCCGAGCCAGCGACGGCGTAGACAGCCGTAGTCGCTGGCCACTCGTCTCGTGGAGCCCTCGTTCGCTCGAGCGTGGGCAGGAGGGTCTGGGGAGATGCGATGAAGTACGTCAAGGTGTGGAGGACGGTGGTGGTCGGGGCCGCGGCGGGGCTCTTGGCCGCTTCCCCGGGGGCGGCGACCGCCCAGGAGGCCGCCCGGGCCACGCCCCCGCATGCGTTCGAGCAGGCCACCTTCGGCCCCCAGGAAGTCGGCATCGACCGATTGACCGATGGCGTCCACATGACCAAGGACGACCTCTCTCCCACCCGCTCCTTTACCGGCCCCACCTCCATGCTGGCCGACCCCGCCGACCCGAAGGTCATCGTGGCGGCCACCGCCAACCTCCGCACCCGGGTGTGCTACCTCGTTCGCTCCACCGACGCCGGACAGAGCTGGCACATCCTGGACGCGCTTCCCTCCCCGCCCGACTACCCGTCGTGCACCTCCGGCATCGCTGGCGTAGCCCAAGCCACCATCGCCTGGGGGCGTGACAGCACCCTGTACTACGCCCTCCTCGGCTACGGCCCCGGCGAAGGCGCCAGGGAAGGCCACGAGAGCATCGTGCTGGCCAAGTCCACCGACCGAGGCGACACCTGGTCGACCACGATGGTGGTGGACAACCGGGGGAAGTCGGGCAGCGAGGCGCCGAGCGCCTCAGGGGTGACCGGCCTGGCCGTCGACACCTCCGGCTCAAAGGACGTGGTGTACGTGGGCTTCAGCCAGTCCTACGACGACGCCCCCGACGACTCGCCGCTCAACAACACGCCCGTGGTCGTCGCCGCCTCCACTAACGGCGGAGCCACCTTCGCCGAACCGGTGAACATCAACGACTTCTCTCAGGAGACCCAGACGATCGCGGGAACGTCCTACCCGCTGCTCATGACCTCCTTCTTCGGGCGACCGTTCCTTGCCGTGCACGACGGGGTGCTGCTGGCCGTCTCCGACTCCCGGACGCCATTCGACAAGGAGCCGCCCGGTGACAGCTACTACGCCATGCCCCTGCTGGTGGCCCGCTCCACTGACCAAGGCCGTACCTGGTCAGTGGCGACGTTGAGCCCGCCCATCTTCACGGGCACGGGGGCCCAGACCGGGATGGGCTGGACGCCCGAGGGTGGGCCCAAGGGCACCTTCGTCCTCGCCTACGCCGCCACACCAGAGACCGCCCAGAGCTCGGGAACGGCCGACATCGTGGTGCAGCGCTCGACCGACGAAGGCATTACCTGGAGCGCGCCGGTGGCCATCGACGACGACGACCCGGCCGGCCTCTACGCCAGCTTCTACCCGCAGCTCGGCGTGGCGCCCAACGGGCGGGTCGACATCGTCTGGCAGGACAACCGGGAGCAGACCGACTACCGCTTCCAGGTGCGGTACACCTACTCGACCGACGGCGGGGTCACCTGGGCCCACAACGTGCAGGCCAGCGATCAGCCCGTCAACTTCAACCTCGGCGTCAGTTTCAACTCCGACATTCGCCAGCCCCCCGGGGTGGCGTCGGCCAACGAGTATGCCGCCTTCGGTTGGGCCGATACCCGTCTCGGCGACGAGACCACCCAGACGCAGGACAACTTTGGCGCCGTGGCCCAGTTCGCGCCGGTCCCTTCGGGAAGCGCCGTCCTGCCCGTCGTCGCCGCCCTCTTCGCCGGCCTGGCCGTGGCCGGGATCATCCTGCTGGCGGTCCGGTTCATGCGTCGACGCCGCCAGGACCCCGCCGATCCGGCACCGTCCACCGCCTAGGGCGCGGGCGACCGCCGGCCACTCCGCCGCCGAAGGGCGCCTTTCCTGGATGGCGGCCTGGCGAGCGGAGCTCGCCCAAAGCGGTGTTCAGTGCGGAGGTCGACCGGCTCCGCCGGTCGAGCGGAGCTCGATCAGTTCATCGCCGAACCTTTGGTTCGGCGATGAGTCACTCCGTGCGGTAGGTGACGGCCCAGACCACTCCCAGGACCAGCACGGCGAGGCAGGGGAGGCTGTGGTAGATGGTGGCCCCCCAGGGAGCCTGGGCTCGGGTCGCCTGGAGGACCAAGGGCAGGTGGGTGGCGGTCATCCAGAACCCGGCGAGGACGATGACCAGGCCGGCGGGGAACAGGAGGTTGGCGGGGTTGGGCCGACGGGCGAGCAGCAGGGCGACAGCGGAGACGGCGATCACCACCACGCCCGGCACCACGTGGTCGGCGAACTCGACCCGGTCGGCGGTGTTGAGCGCAGGCCCGCTGTAGGGCGGTAGAAGCGCCCAGGCCCCTACCAGGAAGCCGGCACCGACCAACATCGGCAGGGCGGCGACCCGTGCACCGGGAGGGGCGGAGGCGCCGGGCACTCGCTCAGGCGGAGGCCAGGAGCTCGTCGGCGAGGCCGGCCAGGGCGAGCACGGCAGGGGCGTCAGGGGCGGTGTCGAGAGGGGCCAAGCCGTTGCGGTCGGCGGCCATGATGGCCGGATCGTCAGGGATGGCGACCACTTGGTGGTCGGGGAACGCCTTGGTGACCATGGCCAGGTCGTCGTCGTTGCGAATCCGACTGGCCACCACGACGGCCCGCCCGAGAGACTTCTCGGCGACCAGGGCGGCTGCCCGGCTCCCCACCTCTACCGACTTGGGGCTGGGCTCCACCACGATCAGCACCGCATCCACCCCGGCGTCACCCAGCCGGGTGAGGGTTCCCACCCCGGCTTCCAGATCGGCCACGACCATCTGACCGGTGAAGTCCACGCTGCCGAGCAACTGCTCGGCGGAGAGACCGCATCAAAGGCAGCCCGGCTCGGGGTTGTCGATCCGGCTCACCACCGCCAGCCGCACTCCATCGGGGGCGTCAGAGCCGAAGCGGTCGAGCACGTCGCCCCACTCGCTGGCATGCTCCTCGTCGCCCTCGTCGAGGGCCTGGCGCATGGATACCAACCGCTCGGTCTCGTCGTCGCCCACGCCCAGGGAGATGCCGAGGTTGGGGTTCGAATCGCAGTCGAGTGCAACCACGTCGTGGCCCCGCCGGGCCAACGTCCGGGCCAGGATTGCCGAGGTGGTGGTCTTGCCCGAGCCACCCTTGCCTGTCACTGCGAGCTTCATGGCGTCACTCCCGTGCGTCGGTCGTCGGTGCGTTGATCATCCAAACGCTCTACCAGGAATGATACTGCGCGAACGGCGTCTGACTCAGGAACAACATCGATCGGTGCCCGTCCGGCCCGCTCGGCATCGGAGAAGGACCGGTCGAGGGGGACGACGCCCACGACCTCCAGACCGGTGCGAGCGGCCACCCGCTCGGCGTCACCGGGCTCGGACACCTTGTTGGCCACGGCCAGCACCCGCACCGGCCGTTCGGCAGCGGCGGCCAACCGGGCCAGGCGGCGGCCCGACAGCAGCGACTTGGCCATGGGCTCTACCACCACGAGGTAGGTGTCGGCGTAGCCTCCCCAGCCGGTGAAGGGCTGGCGGGTACCGCCGGGGAGGTCGCCGACCAGGTCCCAGCGGTCCTCGGGAAGCTCTCGGATGATCTGGCGGAAGGCGAACTGGGACCGGAACAGGTCCGTGGCGTCGGTGCGGATCTTTCCGAACTGCAAGAAGCGCACACCGTCGGGAGCGGTGGCGGCATAGCGCTCGACCGCCTCAGCGGCCCCGAGGCCGGCCCGCAGCCGGTAACGGGGACCTTCCTCTTCGTCCTCAGGGCGGTCCTCGATGGCCTCGTCCGGCAGGGGGGCGTCGTCGCGGTCGAGGCCCAGGGAGTAGGCCAACCCAGGCAACGGGTCGGAGTCGATGGCGAGCACGTCGTGGCCGCGGCGGGCCAACATGCGGGCGAAGGTCCCGGCGATGGCCGATTTGCCAGCGCCACCCTTGCCCACGAACGCCACCCTCATGACCGCAGCCTTCCTTTCGAGCCCCTGGACCGGCGGGACAGGAACCATGCCACCACCACGGCGGCCAACGCCAACGCCGCCAGCAGCCATCCGAACAGGGGGAGCCCGGACGAGCCCAGGCCGTGGACGGAGACGCCGAAGACGTCCTGGCGCCCCGTGTCTCCGTTGCCGAGTCGGGTGTCGGTCCAGGTGGCGTAGACGGAGTCGTCGTCGCTGACGAGGCCGAGGCGGGTGCCGAAGTCGTAGCCGTAGGCCGGGCCGAAGGTGGGGCCGACCTCGGAGCTGAACGATGCGGACGACACCCGGTGGTTGGTGAACGAGCGCCCGCCGTCGTCCGACGTGGCCAAAAAGGCGTCGGTCGCCACGTTGCCCGGGTCCCGGCGGCGGTCGTAGAACAACACGTCGACCCGACCCCCGGGAGCGACCGAGAGCCGGGGCAGGTACTGGTCGGTGCCGTCGCCGGCGGGGTTGTCGTTGACTGTCACCGCGCCGGCCCAGGTGGCCCCGCCGTCGTCGGAGCGGCGGAACAGCACGTCTTCGTCGCCGCTGCGGGCGTCAGCCCAAGCGGCGTAGAGGACGCCGTCGGGCCCGGCCGCCAGCGACGGGTACTCGGGCAGGAACACGAGGAAGCGCCGAGCGGGGACGAGCCCCGATTCGAGCTCGATCCCCGGCGAGAAGGTGCGGCCGCCGTCCTCGGACCGGGTGACCACCAGGGCGAACGGGCCGTCGGGGACCGGGCCGTCAAGGCCTTCGAAGTCGCGTCGATCGTCCTTGAAGTCCTGGTAGAGGACCACCAGGTCACCGGCGCTGTCGATGACTGGGCTGGCTGCCCCCACCCGCTCCCGCTCGGGGTCGCTGAGGGCGACGGGCTCGGAGAAGGTCCTGCCACCGTCGCTCGAGTGGGAGGACACGATGCGGGCCTGGCCCACCAGCCGGTTGAGGGCGACGTTGTCGGCCTGGAGCCAGGTGGCCTGGATCGTCCCTCGGGCATCGACGACCAGCCGGGGCTGGAAGGTGAGCGCGCCGGCCACCCGTACCGGCTGGGCCAGGGACCGGCCGGCGTCGTTGGAGGTCGCCAGCCACAGGTCTGCCGGTGTGTTGCCGTTGCCCTGGAGCCCGACGTAGAGGACGTACAGGGTGCCGTCGGGCCCGAAGGCGAGGTCAGGAGCGAACGGGCACGGCCGCTTCTCGGGAGAGGCGGCGCAGGGCTCGGTCTCCGGCGGCAGGGGCAGGGCCGTCGGCTGCCAGGTGGCTCCGCCGTCGTCGCTCCACTCCAGCAGGGCCGAGAAGCCGGGACGGTCGATGCGATGGGCGACGACGAGACGCTCGGGTCGGTCGGGCTGGCGGGCGATGGTGGGGGAGTTGTTGACCGTGATGAAACCCGGGGGGTTGACCAGCCGGTCGGCTCCCACTTCGACCCCGCCGACTCGGCTGGCCCACGCCACAACGACGGCTAGCACCACCCCCAAGCCGACGACGACGGCGACGACGGCCCCGGTCCTGCGCCTCACGTCCCCATCCTGGGAGCTGACCCTAGCCCCGGGCAAGCTTCTCGCTGAGGTGGTGGTGTTCGCTGCGCTGGTCATGGTGTGGAGCCGTGCCTGCCGACACCGAACGATTGCGGGCAGGCCCACGGGGCGGCCTCGCTCGTTGCCAACCGGGCCCGGCCGTTGCTAGGTTGCGCCACCAGGTAGGTGCATTTCCGACGAAGTGCACGAAACGAAAGAGGGCTCCGTGCGTCGATTGCGTCAGGCGAGCGTCGGTCTTCTGCTGGCCACCTGGATGTCCCTCCTCTCCGGCGTCGCCTCGTCGCCGGTGTCGGCTACCGAGGTCGACCCGCCCGTCAGGATCACCACCACGCCTGTCCCGTCGCGCACCTTCGAGGCTCCGGCCACCGCCGTGGATCCACGGGATCCGCAGCGGGTCTACGTCGCCACCGCTGATCTCCAGGCGGCCACGTGCCAGGTCTTCCGTTCATCGGATGGCGGCAGGTCGTTCTCGGCGCTGGAAGGCCCTGACTTCGGGAGGATGACTGATTGCGGGCTCAACCGGGGCGGCCTTGCCCAGAACATGCGCATGAAGCTGGTCGTCGACCCGGAAGGCGCCGTGTACTGGGCCGTGGCCGTCGCCGACCCGGCGGCGATGGGGGCGCGGGGCGTCGTCCTCGCCCGCTCTGACGACGGTGGTGAATCCTGGCGGACGACCACGGTCACCGCCCCTCCCGTTCCGGCGACGCCCGATGAGGCGGTAACCAACTTCGTACCCGACCTGTTCGTGGACCAACTGGGCGAGGGTCGCCATGTCTGGGTGTCGTGGCGTCGGTCGTTCAGCGAAGCATCAGAGCGGTCGACAGAAGGCTGGGCAGCGCGGTCCGTCGACGGTGGCCGCACGTTCGAGCCTGAGGTGCGGGCGCTCGAGGCCAACCCCGGCTTCGACGCTCCTCGTATCGTGATGGACGAGCAGGACACCGTGTACTGGTTCCAGCGGGAGCGCCCCCCGTCTGCAGCCGAGGGTGAGCAAGCGAAGCCTTCATCGCTGCTGATGGCCCGCTCCGGTGACGGCGGTCGGACGTGGGAGAAGTCCGAGTTGGGCCAGGCGCAGATGGTCATGGAAGAACCGGTGGCCGGCCTCTCGCCGGACGGTCGAACGCTCTACGTCGCCTGGGCCGACGGCCGTAACGGAGACCTCGACGTCTTCTTCATGCGCTCGACCGACGGGGGCCGGACCTGGAGCGACCCCGCCCGAGTCAACGACGACGAGCTGAAGAACCGCCGCAGCCAGAAGTGGCCGCGCATGAGCGTCGCCCCCAACGGGCGCATCGACATCGTGTGGTACGACTACCGCAACGACGGGATGGATGTCCCTCCGGACGATGTCGAGTTCTTCCTGGGTGAGGTGAACGACGTCTACCTGACCGCGTCCGAAGACGGCGGCCGCACCTTTACCGGCAACGTCCGCGTCACCAGTGAGGCGGTCGACCGCTCGCTCGGCACCTACAACTCGCAGTACTCCGTGGAGGTCCCTCCTGGCTTGGGTTCGCGCGACCGATCCGCCTTCGTGGCGTGGTCCGACACTCGTCTTGGCGACATGGGCACCGCCGCCCAGGACATCTTCGGCGCCCAGGTCGACTTCTCGGCCAAGGACGCCCCCTGGTTGCGCCCCGTGCTCGTCCTGTCGGTCGCCCTGGCTCTCGTCGGGATTGGCCTGCTGGTCCTCGCCGCCCGTCGCCGGAACTCGTCGAAATTGGTCTCGAAGCAAGCCTGAACGAGGGACTCACCAGTCGCATAGGGCCGCCGCCGAAGCAGTCCCAGCTTCGTGAGATGAGGCCGAGGCCTGAACCTCATGCGCGCCCATTGACAGCGCTTCGGGGTAGGTTGAGCCCGCCATGTGGGTCAGGGGATGACGGAGAGCGCCGGGAGCGGGTTGAGCCGGGTCGGCGGCGTCGCCAGGTACCTCGTCGCCGTGGCCCTGATGGGGATGCTCGTCGCCGCCAGTGTGGCCCTGCTGAGCACCGCCGGGTCGGCGGTCGTGCACGCCGGTACGGCAGCCCCGGTGGGGGAGATCAACCTCGATCCCCTCTCGCAACGGTCGGTGGTCCAGGCCGCTGACGGAAGCATGCTCGCCGTGCTCCACCGGGAGGAGAACCGCAAGTCGGTGCCGCTGGCCGACGTCCCCCAGGTGGTGGTCGACAGCGTGCTGGCCGTGGAGGACCGCGACTTCTACAGCCACGGCGGCATGAACCTACGCGCCACCACACGGGCTCTGGTTACCAACGTGTCCGCCGGTGAGGTCCTCCAGGGTGGATCGACGATCACCCAGCAACTGGTGAAGAACGCCCTGCTCACCCCCAAGCAGGACCTGGGGCGCAAGGTCCAGGAGGCGGTGCTCTCGCTGCGTCTCGAGGACCAGATGACCAAGGACCAGATCCTCGAGCGCTACCTGAACACCGTGTACTTCGGCAACGGCGCCTACGGGGTGCAGGCGGCGGCCGAGCTCTACTTCGGCGTCGGGGTGGAGCAGTTGGGCCAGCCCGAGGGCGCCTTCCTCGCCGGCCTCATCCGCAACCCCATCGGCTACGACCCCTTCGCCTACCCCCAGGCCTCCACCGACCGCCGCGACCTGGTGGTCGAGCGCCTCGAGGTGCTCGGCCGCATCGACCGACCGACCGGCGACGCCATCCGAGCCACCCCCGTCCCGAGCGAACGACGCAACCAGGAGCTGCTGCCCAAGCCCGAGGACTACTTCGTCGAGGAGGTCACCCAGCGGCTGCTCGACGACCCCCGCCTGGGAGACACCCAGGCGGCCCGCTACAACGCCGTGTTCCGGGGAGGGCTCACCATCAAGACCACCCTCGATCCCCGGCTCCAGGGCTTGGCCGAGGAGGCTGTGGCCTCCACCGTCCCCGACCCCACCGGGCAGTTCACCGCCTCGGTGGTCACCGTCGAGCCAGGAACCGGCGCGGTGCGGGCCCTGGTCGGGGGTCGGGGGTTCCAGACGGACAAGGTCGACATCGCCACCCAGGGCGTCGGACAGCAGCCGGGGTCGGCGTTCAAGCCTTTCGTCCTGGCCACGGCCCTGGAGCAGGGCATCTCCCCCCAGGCCACCATCGACGGCCGGGGGCCGTGCACCCTCCCCAACCCCGGCGGTGAACCCGACCCCTACCCGGTCGAGAACTTCGAGGGCTCCTCAGGCGGGGTCCTGACCCTGGCCGATGCCACCCGCAACTCGGTGAACTGCGCCTACGCCAAGCTGGGACTGGTGGTGGGCCTCGACAAGGTGGCGGACACGGCCCGGCGAATGGGCATCACCACGCCCCTGCCCGCTGACCGGCCCTCGATGTCGCTCGGCGCCCTCGAGGTGCTGCCCATCGACATGGCCGGTGCCTACGCCACCTTCGCGGCCGACGGCATGCACTACGCCCCTTACCTCATCGACGAGGTCCTCGACATCGACGGCGAGTCGCTCTTCCGGGGGCCTTCGACGGGCGAGCAGGTGATCTCCGTCGACACCGCCCGCCTGGCCACCAGCGTGCTCCAGGAGGTGGTCAACGCCGGGACCGCCACCCGGGCCCGGTTCCCCGACCGGCGACCGGCGGCGGGCAAGACGGGGACCACCTCGGCCTACAGCGACGCCTGGTTCGTGGGCTACGTTCCCCAGTTGGCGACGGCGGTGTGGATGGGCGCTCCTGAGGGGAACGTGGAGATGCGCAACGTGGGCGGCATCCGGGTGACCGGCGGGTCCTACCCGGCCCGGATCTGGCAGGCCTACATGGGCCCGGCCATGGCCGGGCAGCCTGTCGTGGCCTTCCCCGACCCGCCCGCCGCCGGCGACAGCACCTATCTCCGGTTGCCTGTTGATGAACCAGCTTCCCCGCGTCAGTCCGTCTCCCGCGGCAGCGACGTGGTCGCCGCTCCTACGCACAAGTCGCCTCAGCCGACCAAGTCGTCGGCGCCCAGGTCTCGTGGCGTACCGGTTCCGACGGTTCCGGAGACGGATCGACCTGAGGTCGCTGTTCCCCGGCCTCAGCCGCCGTCGTCCGGAGGGGGCGGCAGCGACGGCCCGAGGGTGCCGCCGTCGGGGGGCGGCGCTCCCGGCGGTGGAAGCTCTGGAGGCGGGGGCGCCCTTGGAGGCGGGAGTGGGCCACCAGGTTGGCCGGCGGGGTTCCCGCCCTATCCGGGAGCCTGAGCATCATCCACGGGCGCGCAGGATGACGATGACTTCGGATGGCTGACCCCGCCCTCGAGGCGCTCCTTGAGGTGCAGGCCCACGACGTGGTCCTCGACCAGCTCCGGTACCGCCGCCAGAGCCTGCCTGAGCGGGCCCAGTTGCGGGATCGACGGTACGGCCTGACCCGACTGGAAGCGGCGCTGGTCGACGGCGAGGCTCGGAGCCACCAGCTCGCCCGCTCTCAGCGTCGTCTCGAGGACGAGATCGAGTCGGTGGAGGCCCATGCTGCGAGCAGCGAAGGCCAGCTCTATTCCGGGAACATCCACGCCCCCAAGGAGCTCCAGGCCCGGTCGGCGGAGGTGGAGGCCCTTCGCCGCCGGAAGCGCCAGCTCGAGGACGAACTGCTCGAGGTCATGGAGGCAGCCGAGCCGGTGACGGCCGAGATCGGTGACTTGGAGCAGGGACGGCGAGGAGCCCAGGCCGACATCGAGCGATTGGGCCTCGCCATCGCCACCCAGGAGGCCGACATCGACGACCAGATGGGGGCGGTGGTCGCCGAACGGGCCGAGGCCGGGGCCAAGGTGGGGCCCGAGCTGCTCGGCACCTACGAGCGCCTGCGGAGCCGCCTCGGGGGCATCGGCGTGGCCCGAATCGAGGCCGGCCGGTGCACCGGTTGCCACCTCAGCCTGCCGGCCGTGGAGCTGGATGCCCTACGCCGGGCTGGTGACGGGGCGGTGGTCCGCCACGAGGAGTGCGGCCGCATCCTGGTGACATGATCCTGTGGTTCGCCGGCATGGCGGTGGTGGCGGTGTGGCTGGTGTTCAGGGACCCGGCCATCGACCATCGCCTGGTCGTGGCCGGCGCCCTCCTGCCTGACGTGGTCGACGGGGTTCTCGGCCGCATCGGGATCTGGGGGCCTTGGCCGGCCCACACCCTGTTGGCCAGCGCCGGCATCCTCGTCGGGGTGATGCTGGCCACCCGGGGCCGTCGCCAACTTCGGCGCGAGCTTCTGGCCCTGCCCATCGGCACATTCCTGCACCTCGTGCTCGACGGCGCCTGGGCCGATGCCAAGGTGTTCTGGTGGCCGGCCCTGGGAAGCGACGTGGGCCGACAAGTCCTCCCCAGCGTCGAGCGGGGGTTGGCCAACCTGCCCCTGGAGCTGGCTGGGTTGGTGGCCCTGGTGTGGGCGTGGCGGCGGTTCCGTCTCAACGAGCCGGCCCGCCGCCGGGAGTTCCTGCGCACCGGCCGGGTAGGCCGCGACCTGGTGGGATGAGCGGCCTCGGAGCTTTGTTCGGTCCCTGAGTGTTGCTGAGCACGCTGGTCAACAGGAGAACGCGTGGCGAGGTTCAACCCGAGGACTGCGGGGCAGGATGCAACGTCTCTTTTGTTGTGCCGAGCGTTAGGGCAGCACCCGGTGTCGGTCCGAGTAGGGCGTGGACACGCCTCAGCCCAGAGAAGGGACCAAGGATGACCGAGCCACCCGCCCCCATGGAGCACCGAGTGCTCTCCGAAAGGCCTCGCACGTTCCCGGGCGCCAGTGTGGCGATCGCCGTCGTGCTCGCCGCGTTGATGATGATGGCGTTGGCGCCGGCCGCCAGGCGGCGCCGGCGCTCGAGCAGAAGCTGGTCGCCTCCGTCGGTGCCGCCTACGACCGACTCGGCGATTCCGTGGACATCGACGGCGACACGGCCGTCGTCGGAGCCCCCTCCGTCGACCGTGGGAAGGGTGCCGTCTACGAGTTCACGCGAACGGGAGACACATGGACCCAGACGGCCAAGCTGACCGCCTCCGACGGCGCCACCGATGGCAGGCTCGGCAACTCGGTGGCCATCGACGGTGGCACCATCGTGGCCGGGGCGCCCTATGACGACGTCGGCGCCAACCCCGACCAGGGCTCGGCTTCGGTCTTCTTCGCCCCGGTTGATGCCACTGCGCCGACGGTCACCATCGACCAGGCCGCCGGTCAGGTCGATCCCGCCTCGGCGGCGCATTCGCGTGCGCTCGCGGTCGCTGCTGGTGAGCGGTCGCTCTCGGCCAGCAGCTGCCTGGTGCCGGCCAGATGGACGAGGGCCCCCGCTTCATCGACGCCGCCCCGGCCCAGACCTGGGCAACCCTGCTCGATGAGGGCGTCTACCTGGCCTCGGAGTCCACCATGTACCGCATGTTGCGCTCCAAAACGCCGAGGTGCGAGAGTGCCGGGCCCAGGCCACACATCCGCCCCGGACGATCCCTGAGCTGGTGGCCGAGGAGCCCAACCAGGTGTGGTCCTACGACGTGACCAACCTCAAGGGTCCGGCCCGGGGCGTGCACTTCGACCTATTCGTCATGCTCGACATCTACAGCCGCTACTGCCCGGGCTGGATGGTGGTCGACCAACAAGACGCCCAGGTGGCCAAAGCCTGGTTGGCCGAGGTGATCGCCAGCCAGGGCATCGAGCCCGAGACGC
>JBPCJK010000126.1:0-11379 GCA_051005375.1 Acidimicrobiales bacterium | reverse complement strand
GAGAGGCCTGGGCCAGGTGTGCCGCCATGGTCTTGAAATCACTCAAGGTCGCCAACTGCGCTGGCCCTTGCCGGGCCCCGGTGTGGCCCTGGGGTTGCCCGCTCACCTTCAGTTGGTGGCCATCGCGCAGCAGGCGGCGACCTTCAGGCAAGCTTGTCTGAGCCCCGGCGAGGCGAAGAACACCTACGGCACGGGCAACTTCGTGCTGCTCAACACCGGCACCGAGAAGGTGATGAGCAAGAACGGCCTGCTCACCACGGTGTGCTACAAGATCTGCGACGAGCCGACGGTGTACGCGCTGGAGGGGTCCATCGCGGTCACCGGCTCGCTGGTGCAGTGGGCGCGCGACAACCTGCACATGATCGAAACGGCTGAGGAGATCGAGGCCGATGCCCGCTCGGTGGAGGACAACGGAGGGGCGTATTTCGTGCCCGCGTTCTCCGGCCTGTTCGCCCCGCATTGGCGCTCCGACGCCCGCGGCGCCATCGTGGGCCTCACCCGGTTCATCAACAAGGGGCACCTGGCGCGGACGGTGCTCGAGGCCACCGCGTACCAGAGCCGCGAGGTCATCGAAGCGATGAACGCCGACTCCGGGGTGCCGCTCACGGCGCTCAAGGTCGATGGCGGCATGGTCGTGAACGAGCTGCTCATGCAGTTCCAGGCTGACATGCTCGGCGTGGACGTCATCCGCCCGCAGGTAGCCGAGACCACCGCGCTGGGCGCGGCCTACGCGGCCGGTCTGACCGTCGGGTTCTGAGAGAGCCAGGACGAGATCCGTGCCAACTGGGCGGAAGACAAACGCTGGAGCCCGGCGATGGACCCCGCCCAACGCGAGAAGCTCTACGCGGGTTGGAAGAAGGCCGTTACCCGCACCCTCGACTGGGTCGACGTCGAAAATTGAGGACAACAACTGAGGACAACACGGACCCGGTGTCAGTCGGACGGGAGAATGCCGCGGGCGATGGCAGCGACGAGTGCCTGGTGGTCTTGTTCGGTTTGATCGGCGTAGGCGCGGGCGAACTGGGCCATCGCCCGGTCGACCTTGTCTGAGTTGCCCAGGTAACCGGCGATCATGGAAGCGCCGCTGGTTCGGGCGTGCCCCTTGGCGAGCAGCAATCCGCACACACCGGCGTAGTCGATCAGGGCCGCAGCGTTGATTCCATCGATCGTGATGGTGCCTTTCATGTTGCGGAACTGGCGTACGTAGTACTGGTGCTCACCGATTGTGGTCCAGCCCAGAAGTGGGTCGCTGACGGTCTGCAGGGCCTGCTGGTACTCAACCACCCGCCGTCCTTGGTGATCGTGCCAGGCGGAGTCGCCGTGCACGTAGCGGGCGACGACGGAGCGGCGGGCTTGCTTGAGCTGCAGGAAGACCACGTCGTCCGGGCTGCTGCCTTCGCAGAGGGCGAGGTAGGCCCGCAGCCCGACAGAGCCGACCCCGACCACTTTGTGCACGATGTCGACCAGGCGGTAGCCGGCCAGGATGCGTCCCCAGTGGGGCGGCAGCGCCTCCAGGTAGTCGTCCAGCGCTTCTGCGATCTGCTCGTACTCGTCCTCGGACGGACGGGTGACCAACGGCGGGTCCTCGATGATGCGGCGGCTTCCGTCGTGGTCTTCGGTGAGGCGCGGTAAGGCCCGGTCGCTGGTGCGCCCTTTCGCCCGTTTGGCGGCGCGCTTGATCTCCTTGCGCAAGCCCTTCTTGGTCGTGGTCAGTCGCAACCGGTCGAGGTCGAGCTGTTGGTAGGAGCGGGCCAGCAGGGGCTGTTCGGCCAGGTCGGCCAGCTGGTGGCGGTAGGCCTTGACGGAGCCGACGACCGCCTCTTCGCAGGAGGACTCCGAGGCGCCGTTGTGCCGCCCGGCGACCCAGACGCTGGTGGCCAGCCGACGCAGGTCCCACTCCCACGCCCCGGGGTGGGCCTCGTCGAAGTCGTTGAGGTCGAGGACGAGCTCTCGTTCGGGTGAGGCGTAGAAGCCGAAGTTGCCCAGGTGTGCGTCGCCGCAGATGACCGGGGTGATCCCAGTGGCGGGGAGCAGGGCGAAGTCGGAAGCCATGATCGCCGCCGTGCCCCGCAGGAAGCCATAGGGCGAGGCGACCATACGACCCACCCGGACCGGGATCAGGCGCTCCAGCCGGCCTTCATGGGTGGCGATGACCTGCTGGACCGGGTCGAGGCGGCCGGCTGGGACGCTCCATCGGCCGAGCGCCGAGCGGGGTACTTGCTGTCGCAGCGCTCGACCGAGGGCGTAACGCTCCCGACGTGGTGTCGCCCGACGGCGCAGGGAAGCGAACCCCCGGTCGTCGGCTGAGGCGAGGACCACGTGAGCGTCGCTCGCCGGTCTGCCGCCGTCCTTCGGTTGTCCGGTGCCGTTCACCTGGATCAGCGGATCAGCGGATCAGCGGGTCACGCAGGAGGGCTGGCGCCCGATGGCCGCCCGCGGCACAAACCTGGTCTTATCGGCGTGGCCATGCGTCTCGGTCGGTTGGTCGCTGCCCGCTTCGCTCACCTCCTGATCCTAAGCTGAGAGGTCGATCGAAGAACGATGCGAACGAGGGCAGTGGGGCCACGGGCTTCGGTGGCCCCACTGGCGGAGGCCCGCATCACCTGATCGCCCGGGGCCGCCCGGGCCCGAACCGACGCCCCAACCCCGGTCTTCCCTAAACCCGACTGAACGAGTCAGGTTTAGGGGTATCGTGGTCGGTGGCCGGTTGGAGGCGTGAGCACCCGGAGAGGAGCGACACTCATGAGGACCACAACCGACGACGCGGCACCCACCACAACGGGGGTCGCGGCCACGACCACCAACGGCCTGTTCTCCTTCCCCGACCCCGTTGACGAGGTCTCGGCCCGACTGGTGGCCGCCGGTGTGGTCGCCATGGCCGTCGCAGGCATCGTCTTGGACCAGCGTTGGCTCACCGTGGTACTCGCCTATGGTTTCCTCGCCCGAGTCCTCACCGGGCCGAAGCTGAGCCCGCTCGGCCTGCTCGTGACCAAAGTGATCACTCCCCGACTGGGCGTGGAGCCACGACTGGTCCCCGGGCCGCCCAAGCGGTTCGCCCAGGCGATCGGCCTTGCCTTCTCGGCCGCTGCTCTGGTCCTCACCTTCGGCTTCGGCCAATGGGGCACCGCCCAGGTGGTTCTCGGCCTGTTGGCCGGCGCCGCCTTCCTGGAAGCGGCCTTCGGCCTGTGCCTCGGTTGCAAGGTCTTCGCCCTGCTCATGCGGATCGGCGTCATCCCCCCCGAGGTGTGCGAGCGGTGCAACGACATCCGTGGTTGGCCCGGCGCAACCTGACCTGACAGAGGCCATCGCTCACTGATCCGGCTCGGGCCCGATTCACCAGTGCACCAGTGAGACGAGGAGCAGGGCACCGACCGATCGCCGGGGGACACATCGGGCTTCTCTACTGCTAGCGACCACCGTGCTATAGGTCCACCTCGCGGCACGGCCAGGTCACCACAGACACCGGGGAACCCCGGTTCGTCCCCGGCAGTCGCTTCCTACGGTCGGCGGTGATGCCTCCACCAGGACGATCGGCCCGGTGCCGATCGGCTGGCGTGGTGTCCGTGGCACCTGACCGATTCCTCGGCGGGGAGGTGGTCGACGACCTCGACCCCTTGGCAGCTGGGAACCAGACCGCCGGGGAGCTCCACCAGTGGATCGGCGAGCACATCCGTCAGGACAGCGATACGGCGTGGGCGGCGACCCCTCATCAGCTCCCCTTCCTGGTCCGCCACGGGGCCAAGTGGAGGTGATGGCGCTCGCTCCCACAGCGCCTATGTGACCAACCGAGGCTCCGGCAACGTCTCGGTCATCGACACCGCCACCAACACCGTGGTCGCCACCGTGGCCGTGGGCGACGCTCCGGTCGCCGTGGCCATCACCCCAGCAGCGGTGGAGCCACCCAGCTCCAGCATTGAGCTCGGCGACTCTGTACGGGGCAACGACAGCCGGGCCCGGGTGAGCGGCACACTGACCTGCCCGGCAGGCGAGGTGTTCCGCCTCAGCGTGGCCCTCACCCAGGCCGGCGCCACCGGCTCCGGCTCCACCCGGGGCACCTGCACCGGTGAGCCCCAGCCGGTCTCGGTCGGCGTCACCACGGACCCCGGCCCGAGGTTCACCGCCGGCGCCGTGGATGCCGAGGCCACCCTCGACACCGCCGATGCCGGCGCCCGGGTCCTCAACGACACCACCACGAGCAGCGAGACGCTCACCTATACCCTCTCCTAGTTTTAACGGATCGAGGGTGGCCAGCGCGCGCTGCCCGACGACAACTACAACGCCGCTTTCGTTCGTCTGCTCCAGGTCGACACGCAGAAGGATCGACCGCCAGATCCAGATCAACCAAAGGATGGGGACAGTGGTCAAGCAGAAGTAGTGAAGTGACGCGCCGATCTGTCGCATGTGTCCGGGCGCCGACAGGAGCACGCCAATGGCTTCACTTAATCACCGGTGGCACCCCTGGATGTACGCGACGTGCAGGGGCTCGTAGTCAGCGGCTACGGGGACATGCACGAGGCTCGCTACCTGTTGCTGCACGTGACCGACCGGGGGGCGGCTTGCCGCTGGGTCGGCGAGCTGGCGCACCGGGTGACGGCGAGTACAGCGCCGGAGGATCGACGCTGCATCAACATTGCCCTCACCGCTGATGGGCTTGGGGCGCTGGGGGCTCGATGCTCCCGAGCTGCGCCCCTTCGCCACGACCTTCCACGAGGGTCATGACCGCCAGCCACCGGCAACGACGGCTCGGCGATCTGGGCCAAGCGCTGCGGACAACTGGGCATGGGGTGGCCCGCGGTCGAGGGCGGCGACACCGGAAGGATCGGATCCACGTCCTCCTGCTGCTCTTCGCCTGGGACGAGGCTACCATGGCGCAGGTCGAGGTGGAGGAGACGGACCGACTCGCTCCCGGCGGAGGTCGCGACATCGTGTACAGCCTCACCCCTGTTCGGGGTCGAGCACTTTGGTTTCGCCGACGGGATGTCGCAGCCGGGCATCCGGGGGACGAGTCGAGCGGGCAAGCCCGGCGGGGAGGAATGGCGGAGGTCGGTGATCGAGCCGGGCGCGTTCGTCCTCGGGTACGGGAAGCTCACCCCGTGGCCCAAGCTCTCCGGGCACGGCCCCGCCGGCGAGGCATTCGGGCGCAACGGCACCTACCTGGTCGTACGCCAGCTGGCCCAGGATGTGGCCGGCTTCTGGCGCCCCCTCGACGAGCGCACCAAGGACGGCGACGGGCGCCAGCAACAGGGACCGGATGGAGTGGCTCGCTTCCAAGCTGGTGGGGCGCTGGCCCAGCGGTCGACCCCTGTTGTTGGGCGACTTCCGGACCCCTGATCTCCTGGCCGCCATGGACCGGCTAGGGGCCGAAGGCTGGGAGCTGGTCACCTTTGCTCCGGAGTGGGGCGATCGTGCCGCCAGCTTCTACTTCAAGACCCGAAGGGCTCGAAGCTCCTAGCCGCGCTGAACCGGCTACTGGCCGACCTTGGTGACCATCACGAAGATGATCACCACCAGCACCACGATGTCGATGCGGGCCACGTTGAGGATGGTCTTCATCTTCGTGCGCACCGAAGGAGCGTCGGCGCCCTCAGCCTCGATCACCTTGGCCAGCTTGCCCATCTGGGGGCCGAGGTACCCGGCGCCAGTGGCGATGGTTGCGACGATCCCGAGCATGCCCAGGATGACCCAGGGCTTGCCGAAGCCCCAGTCGCCCTGTTGCACCAAGCCGATGCCGAGGACGAGCACGACGACCGACAGGGGCGTGAAGAACCGCTTGCCGATCACCTCGACCTCCCCGGCGAACTCGGCGGCCCGTCCCGAGAGGTTGGACTTCAAGGCGAACTGGGCCATGGCCTGGAGGAGGATCGCACCACCCACCCACACCACGGCGGCCATTATGTGCAGGAACTTGAGGACGTTGTAGACGTCGACCGTCGCCACCATGGCGCGCATCTTTGCACCTCTGCCGAGAGGCGTCGAGCCGGGCGTCTACGCAGGTGGGGCGAAGAACTCAAGGGCGATGTTGTCAGGATCCCGAAAGGCCAGACCGGAACCGAAGTGGGCGTCGACGATGTCCCCGTGGGCAATGCCGAGCCCGTCGAGCTTGGCCTGCCATGCCACCAGCTCGTCCCTGGTCGTGCAGGCGAAGGCCACGTGGTCCATCCCCGCCCGGTACTCGTTGAAGGTGTGGTCACCCTTGGTCTCGGGGTGGGTCACCAGGCCGAATTGCATCCCTCCCGCCAGCGGGAAGACGGTGTGATGGAGGCCGCCCGGCACATCCTCGTCGAGCGCTGGTCCGACGCCGAAGAGCCGCTCGTACCAGGGGGCGCTCACGGCGATGTCCGTGACGGTGACGGCAACGTGGAAGAAGGACGGAAACTCGGCCATTGTGGCTCCTCTATTGGTTGGGGTAGGGGTTGTTGCCATTGGAATCCAGGAGAGCGGTGCGGTCTCGCCAGGACATCATTGCCGCCATGGCGGCCGTGACCACCCACACCACAGCCAGGACGATGAGCAGACCGCGGGTGTAGTCGCGAGGCAGGATCGTCGGGTTGGTCGGCATGGCCCCGAACCTCCGGACGAAAGGGTAGGCGAAGAGGGTCACGAGGGCGGAGCAGATGAGCCCGCCCTGGATCACCGGTCGCAGGCGTGCCGGGACCAGCCGACTCACGCCGTAGCCGACAGCCAGCACCAGGGGTGC
Source organism: Acidimicrobiales bacterium (assembly GCA_051005375.1). Classification (GTDB taxonomy): domain Bacteria; phylum Actinomycetota; class Acidimicrobiia; order Acidimicrobiales; family CADCSY01; genus JADDRA01. The sequence goes on along the minus strand of JBPCJK010000126.1, from coordinate 4,682 downwards.
CAGCACCACGTCGTGGACGGCGATGGCGGCCACGAACAGCACGATCCACCGGGACGGGTTGGTGTCCATGACCGAGCCGCTGTTGACGAGCAGCCCCCGCACCCCCACCGCCATGACCACCCCGCCCACGGCGAGCGCCACCCAGAACAGCTTCGAGTAGCCGGTGGGGTAGGCGTCGGTGCGGCCGTCACCGGCGACAGGCGCCCGACTCACAGGACCACGACCTTGTGCACCCACTTGGTCTGCTGGACCCCTGGTCGGTTGGGCGAGATCAGCCGCAGGGGGAAGCCATGGTCGAGGGCCAGAGGCTCACCTTCGAGCTCCAGGGCGAGCAGGGTGTCCCGGTCGTGGGCCTGGACGTGGTTCAGGGGGGAGGTCCGGTAGACACCCTGGGCTTCGAGCGACTCGATCCGCACCGACGCGTCGAGGGAAGCGCCAGCCCGGGCCAGCAGCTCTCGGAGCGCCACGCCCCGCCATCGGGCCGAGTAGCTCCACCCCTCGACACAGGCGATAGGCAGCGTCGCCTCCCGCTGGGGAATGGTCCGCAGGTCGGCCAGCGAGAGCTGGAGCGCCTGGGCCACCTTGCCCTCGACCGAGAGCGCGAAGACGCCCTCGGCCACCGTGGCGGGGTCGATCGCCGCCTGTACCGCCGACCGGTTGATCGGAAACCCCTGCGGACCGAAGTCGGGGCGCCGGGGTGCGAGCACCGAGACCCGCCGTAGCACAGTGACCGTCTGTCCAAGGATGCTGACGACGAGGACACCGGAGGTGAGCCCAAGGGCGGTCACGAAGCCGCGGCGGCTGAGACCCCCGCCCGCCGGCTCCGACAGGTCGGGGCTCCGCTTCGATAGTGCCACCCGGGTGATGGCGAGCTTGGCACCTATGTGGGCGATGAGGGCGCCGATGGTGATCCACGCCGCCCAGTAGTGCCCGGCGGTGAAGTAGAACTTCATGGGGGCGTACCAGTAGGCGATGTTGATCGTCCCGGTGAAGAACAGGAACAGGCTGCCGGCGACCAGTGGGATCAGGCTCAGCCGTTCCACGGCGTTGGCCACTCCGGAGAACGTGGGCTTGGTCCACAACTGGGGGTAGACCGCCCAAAGCTTGCCCAACAGCAACGGGATGGAGGCGACGCCCGAGACCACGTGGAGGCCCTGGGTCAGCCGGTAGAAGCCGGCGGGCCGGGACGGCAGGGTCAACCAGCTGAGCGGGTTCTGATGCAGATGCGAGAGCAGGCCGGTCAGGAAGCAGACGGTGAACGACACCCCCGAGAGCGACCCCGAGCAACGCCGCCGTGCGCTTCGAGTGCAGCGGGCTGGTGAAGGAGTCCTCGGTAGGCAGGGGACCGCGCCGAGTGGAGGCCTTGCCTACGGTCGTGACCACAGCTCTACCCGCTGGACCGCGACCAGGGCCGTCACATCGTGATCCCTGTCCAGGCCATCGTGGGTGAAGCTACCGGCCCGCCCGCGCTGGTTGGCCGCAGCCCACGCCGCTGTTCGCGGATTGTAAGCGAGGTGCCACGGCGCAACGGCCGCCAGGGACTACCGTCACTGCGTTCTTGCCAGCACACCACTGAAGCGGATGCCCTGGGCTGGCCGTCTCCGTCTCGGCGCCGCCATCGGCTCCGGGCTGGTCGGCGTCGCCCTGTCGTACCGTGTCGCCTCAGGTGGACCGGCGCTGTACCAGCGCTGGTCGCTGGTGGCGCTGCTGGGGGCGTGGTGGGTAGTGTTCGCCCTGGGTGCGGCACTCCTCCTGCGCCTGCCCGCACGCCAGTCCCTGGTTATCGCCGTGGTTGTCGCCATCGCCATGCGAGTGGTCGCCCTCACCGCCATCCCCGTGCTCTCGGATGACGTCTACCGTTACGCCTGGGACGGGCGGGTCCAGGCTGCGGGCATCGACCCCTACCGCTACCCACCGTCATCCCCTGCGTTGGCCGGTCTCCGGGAACCTTGGCTGTGGCCCGACGCTGCCGATTGCGGGCGTCTCGAACGCCCACCCGGGTGCACCCGCATCAACCGGGAGAAGGAGCGGACCATCTACCCGCCCCTGGCCCAGGTGTGGTTCCGGGCCGGTTACGCCGTCCTGCCCTTCGACCAGCGTGACCGGGGGTGGCAGGTGCTGGCCCTGGCCGTCGACCTCGGCCTGGTGGCGGTGTTGTGGGGGGCGCTGCGGGCATCCGGTCGGGACCCCCGCTGGATCGTGCTGTACGCCTGGAGCCCGATCGCGGTGTTGGAGTCTGCCCAGAGCGCCCACGTCGACGTCCTGGCCGTGGTCGCCGCCGTCAGCTCGCTGTGGGCGGCTCGGCGCCAGCGCCACGTCCTCGCCGGGGCCCTCCTCGGCGCCGCCACCCTGGTCAAGCTGTACCCGGCCCTGCTCCTGCCGGTGGTGCTCCGGCGCCGGCCACTGCGAACGGCGCTGGCCTTCGGCGCGGTCGTGGTCCTCGCCTACGCCCGCCACGTCGCCTCCGTGGGCATCGAGGTGATCGGGTTCCTGCCCGGGTACCTGGCCGAGGAGGGCTACGCCGAGGGGAGCCGCTTCCTGTTGGTGGGGCTCAGCGGGCTCTCGGGCTTTCCGGCCCAGGCGGTGGTGGCCGCCGGGTTGGCGGTGGCGGCGTGGATGGCATGGCGGTCGACGGACCCTCCCGAGGTCCCAGCCCGGCGCCTGGTGGGTGCCGCCCTGCTCCTGGCCACACCCATCCAGCCCTGGTACGCGCTGCTGCTGGTGGCGGTGGCGACGCTCAGCGGGGCGTGGTGGTGGCTGTTGGTAGCTGCCGCCGGCTACCCCCTGTACCTGGCGGCCTTGCTCGACGGTCCGTTGACGTCCATCGGCCGCATCAGCTACGGCTTGGCCGCCCTGGCCCTCGTCGGTTGCCTGGCCTGGCGTCGCCGCTACGGCGGCTCGTTCACACCGGTGGCCACGACAGCGCCCATCCCGGTGGGGCCACCGACGTGAGCACGCCCTTGGGCGCGCTCACCGATGAGCACAGTAGCCATGCTCATTGCTGCGCCATCCGAAGGACGGGGCGCCAATGAGACACGCCCTTGGAGACGGCGCAGGTAGGCACGCTGCTCATGGTGCGCCATTGACCACATCCAGCTCGAAGGTGACCCTGGTGGTGTTGGCCAAGGCGCCAATCCCGGGCCGCTCGAAGACCAGGTTGTGCCCCCCCTGCGTCCCTCATGAGGCGGCCGCCATGGCCGAGGCGGCCCTGGCCGACACGCTTGAGGCGGGGTCGTCCACCTCGGCGGCGCGCCGGGTGCTGGTGCTCTCAGGCCCCCCCGGGCCCTGGCTGCCGCCGGGGTGGGAGGTGGTCCCCCAGCGGGGCCGGGGCCTCGACGAACGCCTGGAGGCGGCCTTCTGCGACGTGGGGGCGCCGGCCCTGCTCGTCGGCATGGACACACCCCAGTTGGCTCCAGAGCTGCTCAACCGCTGCATGGCCCGTCTCTACGACGACCATGTCGACGCCGTCCTCGGGCCGGCCTCCGACGGCGGGTTCTGGGCCGTGGGCCTGCGACGACCCTGCGCTGGGGCGTTCTGCGGGGTCCAGATGAGCACCAGCGCCACGGGCGCCATGCAGCGTGCCCGCCTGGTGACCGCCGGGCTGCGAGTGGCGATGCTCCCCATGCTGCGCGACGTCGACTGCATCGACGACGCCGTAGCCGTGGCTGTCCAGGCACCCGCCACCCGCTTCGCCCGCCAGGTCCACGCCCTGCAAGATCGTCCCTCCGTGACCGGAGAGCCGGCCTCTGGCATCAATGGCGTCGATGGTCTCAATGGCGTCGACAGTGTCAATGGCGTCTGGCACGACCTCAGCCCGTTCCGCTGACGAGCAGGATAAAGAGATCCACCTGGTCCGGCGCCGGGAGCCGTCGCAGGGCTCGGTCGAACGTCGCCAGCCGCCCGCGGTGAGCCCGGGCCAGGGCCACCAGATGCGCATCGGTCACGTGCCGGTGGGACACGATGCGGTCCCGGTCCACATGAGGCGACGCCACCAGCGAGGTGTCGTCCTTCCAGAACTGGTGACCGGCGACGGCACCCAGGCGTTCGAGGAGCACCATCGCCTCAGTCGTGGTCGCCGCGTGAGGGCCCGCCGGGTTGGCCGCGCTCAAACCGTCGTCTCGTCGCTCACCTGACCCGCTCGCTGGCGGGTTTCTGCAACGCTCACCACCCCCACCCCGGCTCTTGACCGGCGCACCTTTTCGGTGGTTTGGGCCATACAGCTGCGCATGCTCTTAGAGGGTGCGCCGATAGGTGGACCCGTGGCCCGAGCGGCCCGCCGGCGAAGCCGGCAAGAGCGGGAGGTAGAGCCTCGCTCTCGGCGGCGAAGCCGCCGAGCCCAAGAGGAGCTTGCCTCTCCGCGCATGCTCTTACAGGGTGGTGACACTGGGACTCCGGACCTTCCTATTCCCGCACCGTCATGACAGGGTGACCCATGCATGAGAGACGAGAACCCGACTCGTCGGCCCTTGGCCGTCGCAACCCTGGCCAGGTTGGTGGCGCGTTGGCGATGACACTGGTGCGGGCCCCCCGAAACGCCTGAGCGGCTGGCAACTTGCGGAACCTAATGGGGGTGCAGCAGGTCGCTTCTGCGGGGAGCAAGCTGTTGCCTCGGGCCGTTGGCCGGTGAGCACTTTCGGAACCTGAACGGTTCAGTTCTCTTGACAGAGCGTGCCCCGGTCGGC
>JBPCJK010000125.1:0-8399 GCA_051005375.1 Acidimicrobiales bacterium | reverse complement strand
GTTGTGCTCCGGACGGGCGGCGGAGCCGCCCGTCCTCCGCCCTGACCCATCGTCTGGCTCGCTTCGCTCGCCGGGCCTCCATCCAAGGCCCGGCCGCCTGCGGCGGCGAGAGTGGCCGGCGGCCGGTGCCTGGGCGCCTCCGGCGCCTGCGGCTACGGATGTGGCGACGGGCAGTGCCTCACCCCGGAGGGGTCACCTTCTGGTTCGGCGGCGGTGCCGGAGGGCCCAGCAGGGGTGATGCCAGTGGCGGCGGAGGTCGGGGTCGTCCAGGGGTACGGCGACGACGTGGCCGGTGCCCGGCGAGATGGTGGTGTTGCAGCCCGGGCAGCGGTACTGCTTCGTGGCCTGGAAGGGGTGTACCCGACGTACCTCCACGGCGTCGTCGGCCCAGAGGTCAGGAGGCACCGGACGACCACAGCACAAGCACGACCGTGAGCACCAGGCCGGCGGCGAGGTAGGGGTAGTCGGCGGAGGAGCGGCGGCGCTGTCGGAAGGGGTTGAAGCGCACGTCTCAGTATCACTGTGAATCGGGGAAAGGGATCGGGCTGTCCCTCTCTTTCGTGTGCGAAAGTCCGAGTTTCCCGCACTCATGCACACGAGACAGCCCTGGTTCGGCCGATGGCGACTGGTTCGGCCGATGGCGTGAGCAGCCTGGCGCGGGGGACCTCGGCCGCCGGGGGGCGATTCATGTCACAGGGGGGCGGTAGGGTCTCGCTTGCGATCGAGTGGCCGGCGTCACGGCCCTCCTCTCCCGATGTTCGTTCGAGAGGAGCCTCCGTGCTCGCCATCATCGCCTCCGCCACCCTTCTCGGCGTCGAGGGGGCACCCGTGTCGGTCGAGGTGCACGTCTCGGGTGGCCTACCCGGGTTCACCATCGTGGGCTTGCCCGATGCTGCGTGTCGTGAGGCGCGCGACCGGGTGCGGGCAGCGCTGTTGTCCAGCGGGATGCAGTGGCCCCAGCGCCGGGTCACCGTCAACCTGGCACCGTCAGGGGTGCGCAAGAACGGGGCCGGTCTCGATCTGGCCGTGGCGGTGGGGGTCCTGGTGGCCCAGGGCGACCTTCCTGCTGACGCCGTGTCCGGAACCGGCTTCCTCGGGGAGCTGGGTCTCGACGGCTCCATACGCCGGGTGCCCGGCATGGTCCCGTTGGTCGACGCCCTCCCGGGCGACCAGGCGGTGGTGCCTGCCGATTGCGCCCGGGAAGCCGACCTGGTCGGCCGCCATCGGGTCCGAGCCGTCGTCAACCTCATCGAGTTGGTGGCTGCCCTGCGGGGAGATGCCCCCTGGCCCGACCCACCGGAAGGGGATGACGTCGACCTCCCACCCATCGACCCTGACCTGGCTGACGTGCGAGGCCACGCCGTGGCTCGCCTGGCTCTGGAGGTAGCAGCCGCCGGCGGCCACCACCTGCTCCTGGTCGGGCCGCCGGGTGCGGGCAAGACCATGCTCGCCCGCCGCCTCCCCGGGCTGCTGCCCGACCTGGGCCGAGCCGAGGCCCTCGAGGTCACCCGCGTCCACTCCGCTGCCGGCCTGGCGCTGCCGCCGGGGGGCCTGGTGCGCCGGCCGCCGCTGCGAGCTCCGCATCACGGCGCGTCGGCGGTGGCCCTTATCGGTGGTGGCACCGCCTGGATGCGGCCGGGGGAGATCAGCTTGGCCACCCGGGGCGTGCTCTTCATGGACGAGCTGGCGGAGTTCGCTCGCCACGTGCTCGACGCCTTGCGCCAACCGCTGGAGGAGGGGGTGGTCCGGGTGTGCCGGGCCCGGGCGGCGGTGTCGTACCCAGCCCACTTCCTGCTGGTCGGGGCCATGAACCCCTGTCCCTGCGGCGAGGGCGGCCCTCCCGGCTCGTGTCGCTGCACTGGTGCCAGCCGGGCACGGTACGGGCGTGCCTTGTCGGGTCCGCTCCTCGATCGCTTCGACATCCGTCTCGAGGTTGGACGGCCCGATGCCAGCCACCTGCTGGCCGGCCCGCCGGGCGAGTCGACGGCCACGGTGGCCGCCCGGGTGGCTACCGCCCGCAGCCTGGCCGTGGCCCGGGGGGTCGATGGCAACGCCCAACTCCCGGGTTGGTGCCTCGACGAAGTTGCGCCGCTCACCGGTGGTGCCATGGTCATGCTCGAGGCAGGGCTGCGGTCCGGCAGCCTCAGCGCCCGAGGGCTGCAACGGGTTCGCCGGGTCGCTCTCACCCTGGCCGACCTCGAGGGCCGGGAGGGGCCTCTCGACGAGCAGGACGTCTGCCTGGCCCTGCAACTTCGAGCCGAGCCGGAGCGGCTGGGAACGGCAGCATGACCAGGCCGCTCGAACTTCCGTCGGCGGCGTGGGTGGCGGCCTTGGCCGGCCTTCCGGGCATGGGCCCGGTCCGCCTCGCCGCCCTCCTCCGGCGGTGGGCGCCGCAGGAGGCGTGGGGACGGGTCCGGGCCGGTGATGCCCATCTCGACCCCCAGGTGGCCGCCGACGCTCGACGCCTCGACGCCTCCGTGGTCGCCGCCTGGCAGATGGCCTCGACCGGCATCGACGTGAGCCAGGCCTGGTTGGCCAATGTCGAGGCCGGAGTAGGGGTGGTGAGTCGTGGCGACGCCGCCTACCCCGCACCGTTGGTGGATGACCCCGAACCCCCGACGGTGCTGTTCCACCTCGGGCGCCTGGGCGTCCTCGGTCGTCCGAGGGTGGCCGTGGTCGGCACCCGGCGTTGCACCTACGCCGGGCGAACGACCGCCCACGAGCTGGGCTACGACCTCGCTGCCGCCGGGGTTTGCGTGGTGTCAGGGCTGGCGTCGGGGATCGACGGCGCCGCCCACACCGGTGCCCTGGCGGCAGGGGGTGCACCGCCCCTGGCCGTGGTCGGCACGGGTCTCGACGTGGTCTACCCGCGCCGCAACGCCGACCTGTGGGCCCATGTGGCGACCGCCGGCTGCGTCGTCTCGGAGTACCCGCTGGGCACGCGGCCCGACACCTGGCGCTTCCCAGCCCGCAACCGCATAATCGCCGGGTTGGCCGATGTGGTGGTGGTCGTGGAGAGCCATGCACGAGGTGGGGCGATGCACACCGTCGACGCCGCCCTCGAGCGTGATCGCCCGGTGATGGTGGTGCCAGGCCCGGTGCGCAGCTCGGCCTCGGCTGGAACCAATGACTTGCTGGCAGCGGGCAGCGCACCGGTTCGGGATGCGGGTGACGTTCTCGTCGCCCTCGGACTGGGCTCCGGGGTGGCCGGCAGAGGCCGTTTCGATCCTAGGCCCCCTCCCAACCCCCTGGGATCGAGGATCCTCGAGGCCATGGGCTGGCATCCGGCCACCATCGAGCAGGTCACCGAGCGCCTCGACCAGCCGCTGGGGGAGGTGGCGGTGGAGCTGTCGAACCTCGAACGCCAACGGTGGTTGGTGCGCCATGGGAGCTGGTTCGACCGGGCCGGTGCCTGAGGATGCGACGTTCCCGGCCCGATCGGACCAGGCGCGCTACATTCGCCTCCTGTTGTTCCGCGAGTGGGGGGGTCTACTGATGCGAGTGCAGGGAAAAAGATCACTGTCGGTGGGGGTGACGGCCGTGACGCTGGTGTTGGCGGCGTGCGGGGGCGGGGGGGCCCCGGAACTCTCTAAAGCATCGTACATCGCGAAGGGGAGTGCCGTCTGCGCAGAGAGCCGACAGCGGATCGAATCAGCGACGGCGAGCGCCTTCAGCGAGCAGGGGTCGATTCCCTCCGCCGAGGAGATCACCGCTTTCGCCACCAAGACGATCGTCCCCACCATCCAAAGAGAGGTGGACCGGCTCCGGGACCTCAAGCCGCCCAGCGACGACAGCGACCGGGCCGACGACATGCTCAAAGCGGGCCAGGATGGCGTGGACCAGGTCAGGGAGGACCCGACCATCATCTTGAGCGGGAGCAAGTCCTTCGAGCGCTACCGGGAGCTGAGCAGCGCCTATGGGCTCAAGGACTGCGGGGACAACAGTCCCACGGTCAGGGACGCCATCTCCGGCATCAGCAAGAAGTAGGGCCAGCGGCTGACCGGGGAGGTGGTCAGCGTGGCCTGGGACCTTGACCAGTTCGCTCGATCACTGACGTCGGTGGCGCCGGCGACTGTCCGGGCCTACCAGTCCGACTTGGCTGCCTTCACCACTTGGGCAGCACGAGCCGGACTGGAAGGCCCGGCTGGGGTGGACCGTCGCCTGCTTCGCCGCTACCTCGCCTTTCTCGGCAACCGGCGCTACGCCCGGAGCACCGTCGCCCGCAAGGCCTCGGCCCTGCGGCGCTACTTCGGGTGGCTGGCCCGCACCGGGCGCCTGCCCACCGACGCCTCCGTCGGGCTCTCGGCACCGAGCGGGGGCGGTCGGCTCCCGCGGGTCCTGCGCGCCGACGAGCTCGACGCGCTCCTCGACGATCCTCCCGCGGTGGTCGACGCTGACGACGAAGCTGTCCGCTTGCGAGACGACGCCGTGCTCGAGCTGCTCTACGGGAGCGGGCTGCGGGTGGCCGAGCTGTGCGGGCTGCGCCCCGAGGACCTCTTGGCCGACCAGCACACGGTGCGGGTCTGGGGCAAGGGCTCCAAGCAGCGCCAGGTTCCCCTCAGTGCGCCGGCCACCGAGGCCCTGGCGGGCTGGTTGGGGCAGGGCCGCGACCACTTTGTCAGCGCCGGCTCACCCCGTGACGCCGTCTTCCTCAACCGTCGAGGACGCCGGCTGGGGCCACGGGACGTTCGTCGCATCCTCGACCATCGGGCGATCTCCCCCACCCATCCCCACGCCCTGCGCCATACCTTCGCCACCCACCTGCTCGACGGGGGCGCCGACCTGCGGGCCGTCCAGGAGCTGCTCGGGCATGCGGACCTGGCCACCACCCAGCACTACACTCACGTGAGCAAGGAGCGCCTACGAGCGGTGCACCAGGCGTCACATCCACGGGCGCAGCCACCGACCGGCTGAGACCGACCGGTGGTACCGGCTGGGCAAACACCTACGGGGACCACCTACCGGGGAACGATGTGGACAACGACGAGCCGACCGGACTGGCGTTCCTTTGGGTCGACTACAAGCGCTCAGGTCGAGCTGACCTGCGGGACAAGCTCATCGTCCACTACTCGCCCCTGGTGAAGTACGTCGCCGGTCGTCTCGCCGCCGGTCTCCCCCAGAGCATCGACCAGGCCGATCTGGTGAGCAACGGGATCTTCGGTCTCATCGATGCCATCGACAAGTTCGACCCTGAACGGGGCCACAAGTTCAAGACCTACGCCATGCTGCGGATCAGGGGCGCCATCCTCGACGAGCTGCGATCCACTGACTGGGTACCCCGATCGGTTCGGCAGAAGGCTCGGGCCCTCGAGGCCGCCTACGCAACCCTGGAGGCCAACCAGCGGCACTCGCCGAGCGACGCCGAGCTGGCTGCGACCCTCGAGATGACCGCTGCGCAGCTTCGCCAGACGCTGAGCCAGATCTCCATGGTGGGCCTGGTGGCGCTCGACGAGATCCTCACGGCCGGAAGCAACGGCACGGGATCGCTCACCCGGGCCGACACCCTCATGGACCAGGCTCCTAGCCCGACGGCTGCCTACGAAGTGGAGGAGATGCGCCAGATCCTGGCCAAGGCCATCAGCGAGATGGCCGAGCGGGAGAAGCTCGTCCTCACCCTCTACTACTACGAGGGTCTGACCTTGGCCGAGATCGGCGAGGTCCTCGGCGTCAGCGAGAGCCGGGTGTGCCAGATCCACACCAAGGCGGTGATTCACCTCCGGGCGATCATCGTGCAACCGAGGTGGGCACGATGAGCTGGTCCTGATCGGACTCGACCGAGCCCCTTCCCCTCCTGGTCCTCCTTCGCTATGGTGAGGATCTCAGCGTCGGTGACCGCTTGTCGGCACCCCTGGTTCCTTCCCCTTCGCCCTTCCCCCCTGCTGCTGCCTGCCCTGGGGGAAGGTCATGTCGTTCCCGCCGCGAGGTCGCCCCCTCGCTCCTGCCGCGCTCGCTCTTGCCCGGCTCGTCGCTGTCCTGTTGCTGGTCGTCTGCATGGTCTTGGCGAGGATCCCCCTCGTCGCCGCTCAGACCGCCGTCACCTACCTGCCCCCGGTCGATGGCCCCGTCGTCGACGGCTTCCGTCCGCCGAGCTCTCCCTACGGGCCCGGCAACCGAGGCCTCGAGTACGCCACCACCCCGGGCCAGGAGGTACGGGCCGCGGCTGACGGCGAGGTCACCTTCGCCGGGAGGATCGGGGCCAGCGCCCACGTCGTGGTCGTCCACCCCGACGGGTTGCGCACCAGCTACTCGTTCCTCACCGCCACATCGGTGCAGCGGGGCGACCAGGTGGTGCAGGGCCAGGTGGTGGGCATCGCCGGGCCTGTCGTCCACTTCGGGGCTCGCGCCGGCGAGCGCTACATCGACCCCAACCTGCTCCTCGGTGGTGGCCCCGTCGAGGTCCACCTCGTGCCCGTGGAGCTGCGCCGGGCCCAGCCCGAGGCCCAGGAGCGGCAGTGGCTGAGGGACCTGGTGGACCAGGTCGTCAGCGATGCCTGGCGTGGTCTGCAGGCTGGCACTGGCGCCGCCGGCGACGCAATCGGTTGGGCCAGGGACGCAGCGGTGGTGACGGCGGCGGGGACGGTCTCCCTGGCCGAGCTGGCGGCGGCCACCGGCTGGGACCTGCTGCGGCCCGAGCTGATGAGGCGGTGGACCCAACTGGTGGTCCTCGCCAGCTACGCCGGCCAACTCCCGATCAGCCCGCTCTTCCTGCTCCACGCCGTGGAGCTGTGGGAGCGGGCCGAGCGCTTCCGAGAAGATCAGGAGGGCTGCACGCCACCTGACCAGCCACCGCCCCCTCCACCCCCGGGCCGGCGCATCGTCGTGCTCGTCGCCGGCTTCGGGTCGTCGTCGGCTGCAGCTGACGTCCTCGACGTGGGCACCGACGCCCTTGGCTACGCCGGCACCGACGTGGTCCAGTTCTCCTACGCCGGGGGCCGCACCCCCGGTGTGGGGTCGCTGTCGGGACTGGAGGAGAGCGAGTACGGCCCGGAAGACTCCACCGGCGACCTCCGGGCATCCGGGCGGCGCCTGCGAGAGCTGCTGGAGGCCATCCGGGCCGAGCACCCTGGCGTCCCGGTGGATGTCATCGCCCACTCCCAGGGCGGCGTGGTGGCCCGCCTGGCCATGGGCGCTGGTGGCGCAGCCCCGGATTCCCGCCTCCCGCCGGTGGCCAACCTGGTCACCATGGGAACACCTCACCACGGTGACGATGCCGCCACCGCCAACGGCCTGCTCGGCACCACCGGTGCCGGTCAGCTCACCCAGGCCGTGGCCAAGGACCTCAGCGCCGGCTCACTGGACGGCACCTCCCCTGCGGCCGCCGATCTGGCGGAGACGTCGAGCTTCACCCGTGAGTTGGAGGAAATGGCGCTGCCCGCCGGCACCCGGGTGACCTCCATCGCCGCCCAAGGCGACCCCACCGTCGGCGCCCTGAACAGCCCGCTGCAGGGCGCCACCAACGTGTTGGTTCCCATCGAGGGACCCAGTGCCCACTCCCAGCTGCCGGGTTCGGCGCTGACCCAGCGGGAGCTGGCCCTGGCCCTGTCGGGGAGCGGCCCCACATGCCGCGACCTGGGGGAGGGCCTGGCCCTTTCCGCCGGCATCAGCATGGCCGAGGACGGTCTGGGCCTGGCCGTCGGTGGGGCCTCCATGTGGCTCGACCACCTCGTCCCTGGCGCTTCCCTGCTCGTGCCCGCTCCCGGCCCGGCGGCTCCGGCCGTCCCGCCCCCGGGCCCCACCGGCGTTGGCGGTCGTTGAGGGCTACGTTTCCTTCCGTTCCTTCCGTTCCTTCCGTTCCTTCCGGCTGCTGAGCCACAGGTACACTGTCGGTTCTCTACTCACCCTGGCGCCCACCCACGGTCGCTCCCTCGGGAGCGCGGCGCCCGGGGCCGCCAACCGTTGGGAAGGAGCACCCCCATGGCAGCAGTCGTGACCATGAAGCAGCTACTCGAGGCCGGTGTCCACTTCGGGCACCAGACCCGCCGCTGGAACCCGAAGATGAAGCGGTTCATCTACGGCGAGCGCAACGGCATCTACATCATCGACCTCCAGCAAACGCTGCAGCGGATCGAGACCGCCTACAGCTTCGTGCGCGACCTCGGCGCCGACGGTGGCGACATCCTCTTCATCGGCACGAAGAAGCAGGCCCAGGACCCCGTGGCCGACGCGGCCGCCAGCTGCGGCATGCCCTACATCAACGAGCGCTGGCTCGGCGGCATGCTGACGAACTTCCAGACGATCAGCGGTCGGGTCAAGAAGATGACCGAATACGAGCGGATGATGGCGGCCGGCGACTTCGAGGCCATGCCGAAGAAGGAAGCGCTCATCCTCAGCCGCGAGCTCGACAAGCTCCAGCGCAACCTGGGCGGGATCCGCGGCATGACGCGCCTGCCCGAGGCGGT